>DAIMCQ010000237.1:0-6997 GCA_036726285.1 Azonexus sp. | reverse complement strand
GGCAGATCTTCGATCTCATTTCCGGTGATGGTGTATTCGAAATGTTCAGTACCAAAATGTTTTGCAACGATACGTGCATATGCGCTTTCATCGAATGACGGGTCATCGAACCCAACCGAGAATGTTTTTATTTTTGAATCTCCACACTGAAAATGATTACCCAAAATCGCTTCAAACCGTTCTGGCGTCGCGTCGATCAATTTCCAGGCCGCTTCCCCAGATTCGGCCTCGACGACGGCATAACCGTCTTCGCTAAGATTTTCTGCCAACGTCTCACGACCAATCGGCTCGTCATCTACGACCAGAACACATGTTTGCGTCAAAGGCACTTCTCCATAGAACACTGAGCCAAAACGGGGCGATTCCGCCTGCAAGACTATCTCATTTCTCAGCTTCGAGATACATCGCCCCAAGTGCTCAGCGACCTTCGGGCCGGGGGGCTAGCGTAGCCAGTCGCGCACAGCCTCGCCGGCTGCCTTACCGGTGGACAGGCAGGCTGTCAGCAAGTAGCCGCCCGTCGGCGCCTCCCAGTCGAGCATTTCTCCGGCACAGAATACCCCGGGCAAGTTGCGCAGCATCAGGCATTCGTCCAAGGCCGAAAATGCCAGACCGCCGGCCGTGCTGATGGCTTCATCAATCGGCCTCGGCGCCAGGACCGGCAGGGGCAAAGCCTTGATCGCCACAGCCAGTTTTTCCGCCGAATCGAAAGTCTCGGCAGAACACAGCTCGCGCAACAGTCCCGCCTTGACCCCCTCGATGCCAGCGCGGCGCCGCAGGTGATTGGCCAATGAATCGCGCCCGCGCGGACGCGACAGCTCGATAATCAGTTTTTCCAATGGGCGGCCAGGCGCCAGGTCAAGCACCAAGGCAGCCTGACCTTCATGCAGCAGCCTGTCGCGCAAGGCTGCCGAGACGGCGTAGATCAAGCCCCCCTCGATACCGCTCGCCGTGATATTGAACTCACCCTGCTGGCGTTGCTCACCCAGTGAGGCAATCACCGGCTTGATCGGCTGACCGGCGTAGCGCTCACTGAAATGGGTCGTCCAGGCGACGTCAAAACCGCAATTGGCCGGTTTCAACGGCACGACCTCGATGCCCTGCTCTGCCAGCAGCGGCACCCATGCCCCGTCCGACCCCAGTTTGGCCCAACTGCCGCCCCCCAACGCCATGACCACGGCGTCAGCCTCGATGACTCGTTCGCCATTCGGCGTCGCAAAACGTAAGGCCCGATCAGTCGTCCAGCCCAGCCAGCGATGCCTGACCGCAAAGTGCACCCGGTTTTGCCGCAAACGATGCAACCAGGCGCGTAATAGCGGCGCTGCCTTCATTTCCCGCGGAAAGACGCGTCCCGACGTGCCGACGAAGGTCTCGATACCCAAACCATGAATCCATGCCTGGACCTCGGACGCACCGAAACGATCGAGCAGCGGGGCGAGAATGCCGGCGCGCTCGCCATAACGTCGAATGAAATCGGCTTGCGGTTCGCTGTGGGTGATGTTCATCCCCCCCTTGCCGGCCATCAGGAACTTGCGTCCAACCGAAGGCATGGCATCAAAGACCGTTACCGCCAAGCCATCAACCGCAGACAGGACCTCTGCCGCCATCAGCCCGGCCGGGCCGCCCCCAATGATGGCAACGCGCCGCATCAGGCTGCCGCAGCGCCGTCGGTGGTCGGCTCCGCCTCGGCAGCAGGCGGTTCAGCCGCCGCTATTGCCGGGTCAGGCTCCTCGTCGAGCGGCGTCACGGTGACCGCGACATCCGGTTCGGCACCACCGCCGCCCAGGATGATGCCGCGCAAGGGCGAGATATCGCCGAAGTCGCGACCGAACGCCACCGTGATGTGCTCGGTATTGGGCAGCAGGTTGTTGGTCGGGTCGAAATCGACCCAGCCTTCATTGAAGCCCGGCGCAAAGACGGAAACCCAGGCATGCGATGCATCCGCCCCGATCAGCCGAGGTTTTCCCGGTGGCGGGCGGGTCAGCAGGTAGCCGCTGACATAGCGGGCCGACAGGCCAAGCGCTCGCATGCAGGCAATCATCAGATGGGCGAAGTCCTGACAGACGCCGCGCTTCTTTTCGAGCACCTCCATCACCGGCGTGGACACCGTGGTGGCTTCGGGATCGAACTTGAATTCCTTGAAGATCTTGGCCATCAGGGCCTGCGCCCCGATCAGGACCGGCGTGCCGGGCGGAAAGCAGTCGGCGGCGTAATCGGCCAGTTCGTGCTTGATCCGGACATGGGCGCTCTCGAACAGATAGCGCATCGCGTCCAGGTCCTCCGGCAGCGGCGGTGCCGCATCGTAGGCCAGGCGATCGCGCACCACCTCCCAGGGCAGGGAACGCTCGAGATGCTCCGGCAGATGCGGCAAGACCTCGACCCGCATCGACGAACTGATGCACAGCTTTTCATGCGGCGCATGGAAAGCGATCCAGGTCACCGGATTGCCGAACGGGTCGCGACCATCGCGCCGCCAGGTCGGCGTCGGCTTGATGCTGATCTGTTGTTCCTCGATCAACTGCCAGGCGAGGATGCGCGGCGACAGATGCAACTGCTGCTGCGACAGCGATACGGTGCTGCCGTAGTCGTAGGTCGTCTCGTGCAGCACGTGGTAACGAATGGGCGTCTTGTCCATGCTCACAAGGCCATCGTTTGCCGGCTGACATCGCCAACGTGGGTGAAATAGCGCATGCCCAACCAATCGGAAAGCTGGATCGCCGCACCGTCGAGCTCACGCAACAAAGCGGCCAGTTCCTGGCAGGCATTGTCGGCCCGCAGCAAACCGAATTGCAGATCTTCGAGACGACCGAGATCGAAGGCCCGCAGCCGCTCAAGCACCTCGGGCAAGGCACTTTCGCTGTATTCGTCCAACTCGCGCGCCATACGGTCGAGATAGCGGGCCAGCACACCGGCCTGGAAGACGACGCCATGCGGATTGCTGTCGTCGAAGACCAGTAGATCGAGTACCGGCAACATCTCGGGCAGGCGCGAGTAACGCGAGCGATAGGTGATGATCGAATCGGTCAGTTCGAGCAGCCATTCCAGACAGCCTGGACCACGAGCGGACGGCATGCTGAGGAAATTGGCGAGGGCATTGGTCAGGAAAGAGAGGCGTTCGAGACGGCGGCCGATGATGAGGAAACGCCAGCCGTCGTCGCGCGTCATGTTGTCCATGGCAAAGCCGGTCAGCGACGACGAAACGCCGAGCACCCGGTCGAGGAAGGCGATCGCCTCGGTCAGCGTCGGATGGGTCTTCAAGGCGGCCTGCTGCTCACGCTGCAGGCGGTTCAGCGAATGCCAGTGATCGAGCGACAAACGCTCGCGGACATGGGTGGCCGACCACATCAGGTTGCGGATATTGCCGGCCAGGCTACCCGGCTGGTTCGGGTCGTAAATCGCCTCGAGCAGCACGTGTTCGCTGCCTTCGGTAATCTCGGTATCTTCCTCCGGCTTGGGCAGGATGCCGAGCAGCAAGGCCAGCTCCATCGCCGAGGCAACCGCCGGCGTCTTTTCGCCGCCGGATTCGACGACGCGGCTGAGTGCGACGCGCAGCATGCGGGCGCTGTCGTCGAAACGTTCGGAATAGCGCCCCAGCCAGAAGAGGTTTTCAACCACCCGCGACGATAGATTGGCCCCGGCCCGCACCAGGTCGCGCACACCGACCGAGGGCTTGAGCAGGGTAAATTCGCTGACTGGGCCGTTGGTCAGCACCCAGGCATCCTTCGACGCACCGCCGCGCTGCATCGAGATGATGCGGGCGTTGGCGCCGGTGGCGACGCGGGCCAAGCCGCCCGGCATCACCGAATAGCCGTCGACCGACGACACGGCGTAGGCACGCAGACCGACCGGCCGGGCCAGCAGGCGACGCTCGTGCGAGCGGCTCCAGGTCGGCCCTTGCGACAGGTTGACCATTTCCTGGGCGACATAGGCATGCGGTCGGGCTTCGATCCGGCGCAGCATTTCCGCCCTCGCCTCGCCTTTCAGCTCATGCCCGAACACCGGGTCCATGTGCTGCGTCGGGTAAGCCGGCTTGATGACCAGATCGTCGAAGTTCTCGCGCACGTATTCGAGGGCCGGCTTTTCGCCACACCACCAGGTGCCGACCGAGGGCATCGCCAGCTCTTCGCCCAGCAGCTTGCGGCAGATCGCCGGCAGGAAGCCCATCAAGGCGCCGGAAGACAGCAAGCCGCTGCCCAGCGCGTTGGCGATGACGACGCGGCCGGCCCGGGCGACATTGAGCAAGCCGGGAATCCCCAGCGCCGAGTCGCCGCGCAATTCAAGCGGATCGCAATAATCGTCATCCTGGCGACGCAGCACGACATGCACCCGCTTCAGGCCGCGCAGGGTTTTCAGGTACAGGGTTTCGCCGCGTACCGTCAGATCCTGCCCCTCGACCAGCGGAAAGCCAAGGTAGCGGGCCAGGTAGGCGTGTTCGAAATAGGTTTCGTTGTACGGCCCGGGTGTCAGCAGCACGATATGCGGCTGCTCGTCGCCTTCGATCGGGGCCAGCGCATTCAGGCCATCCTGCTGGTCGCGGAAAAAATCCGCCAGGTGCTGAACGTGCAGGTCGCGGAACATTTCCGGGAAGACGCGCGAGACGATCAACCGGTTTTCCAGCGCGTAACCGGCCCCGGAAGGCGCCTGCGTCCGGTCGGCGATGACCCACCAGCGGCCGTCCGGCGAACGCGCCAGATCGACCGCATACTGGTGCAACCAGGTGCCACCGGCCGGCTTGATACCCTGACAGGGCCAGAGATAGCCGTGCTGACCATAGACCAGTGCCGGTGGCAGCAAGCCTTCGGCAAGCAGCTTCTGCTCGCCGTAAAGATCGGCCAGGATGGCATTGAGCAGGGTAGCCCGCTGGGCCACCGCGGCCGAGACCTCGGCCCACTCTTCGGCCGAAATGATCAACGGTAACGGATCGAGCGCCCACGGCCGGTCCGCCCCGCTGGGATCGGCATAGACGTTGTAGGTCACGCCGTTTTCCTGGATGCGGCGATCGACAAAATCGAGACGGCGGTGCATCTCGTCCGGCGCGACCGAATCGAGATGGATGAAGAACTGTCGCCAGTGCGGACGAACCGCTCCCTCCGCCGTGAGCATTTCATCGTAGCGGCGAGAGCTGTTCGGGTAAATCGCGAGGAGTGTGCGGGCCATTCAGCCTGAGATGCAGCGCGGGCGGGCCTTTCCGGCCCAATTTTGGCAGCCGGACGGTCGCCACCCGCATCGGGAGGGGTTAAAAACGGCGCAAGTCTAGCGTAAACGGGTGCTCCGCGCTGATCTCCGGCGCCTTGGCCGACATCTTGCCCGGCGTGTGCCCGAAGCGGAAGAAGCGGGCCAGACGACGGCTTTCCGCCTCGAAGGCATTGACCGGGAAGGTGTCGAAGCTACGACCGCCCGGATGCGCCACGTGATACTGGCAACCGCCGAGCGAGCGCTGCATCCAGGTATCGACGATGTCGAATACCAGCGGCGCATGCACGCCGATCGTCGGATGCAGGCAGGAAGCCGGCTGCCAGGCGCGATACCGCACGCCGGCGACGAATTCGCCGTTGATACCGGTGTTCTGCAAGGGCACCGGCACGCCGTTGCAGGTCAGCACATAGCGATCCGGCGCCATGCCCTTGACCTTGACCTGGACACGCTCGACCGAGGAATCGACGTAACGCACGGTGCCGCCGCCGCCGCCCTCCTCGCCCATGACATGCCAGGGCTCCAGGGCGTGGCGCAATTCGAACTCGATCCCCTTGACGGCGAAATCGCCGTATTTCGGGAAGCGGAATTCGAAGTGCGGGGCGAACCATTCGGCCTTGAACGGATAGCCGGCCGCCGTCATTTCTTCCATCACGTCGCGGAAATCCTGTTCGGCGTAGAAAGGCAGCATGAAGCGGTCGTGCAGTTCGGTGCCCCAGCGGGCCAGACGGGCCGGCGCGTAGGGCTCCTCCCAGAAGCGGGCGATCATGGCCCGCAGCAGCAGTTGCTGAGCCAACGACATGCGGGCGTGCGGCGGCATCTCGAAGGCACGCAATTCAAGCAGGCCGAGACGGCCGGTCGGGCCATCCGGCGAGTAGAGCTTGTCGATGCAGAACTCGGAGCGGTGGGTATTGCCGGTGACATCGGTCAGCAGGTTGCGCAGGATGCGGTCGATCAACCACGGCGGTACCGAATTTGCATACCCCGCGCCCGGCTGGGGAATCTGCTTGAAGGCGATTTCCAGCTCGTAGAGCGAATCATTGCGTGCCTCGTCGACGCGCGGTGCCTGGCTGGTCGGGCCGATGAACAGCCCGGAGAACAGGTAGGACAGGCTGGGATGATTGTGCCAGTAGGCGATCAGGCTCTTCAGCAAATCCGGCCGGCGCAGGAAGGGCGAATCGTTCGGGGTGGCTCCACCCAACACGAAATGATTGCCGCCCCCGGTACCGGTGTGGCGACCATCGACCATGAACTTCTCGGTCGTCAGCCGGGTGTAGTGCGCGGCTTCGTACAGATGCGTCGTCTGATCGACCAGTTGGTCCCAGCTCTGCGCCGGATGGATATTGACTTCGATGACGCCCGGGTCGGGCGTCACGCGGAAATGCGTCAGGCGGGGGTCGGAAGGCGGCTCGTAGCCTTCCATGATCACCGGCAAGTTCATTTCCTCGGCGGTGGCTTCGACCGCGGCGACGATTTCGAGGTAGTCGTCGAGACGCTCGGTCGGCGGCATGAAAATGTACAGGCGGCCGTCGCGCGGTTCGGCACACATGGCCAGACGGGTGATCCAGGCCGCCGATTCCTTGAAGCCGGGTAGGCTATCGGTTGGCTTCTCCCAGGCCCGGCCCGAACCGGTGCCGTAACCGCTGGCGGCAGCGCTGCGCCGATCCTGCATCTGCGGCGCCCGGGCACCGATGTTGCCGAACAGATGGCGGCGACGCTCGCCGGTCCCGACATGTCGTTGCTGAAGGTATTTACCAATTCTGGCGGTTCATCGTTGTCATTCGATCCTTCGGGGCGACTGCTGATT
>DAIMCQ010000236.1:0-6998 GCA_036726285.1 Azonexus sp. | reverse complement strand
TCACCGTGCCATCGAGTCGATCTGTCTGGATCGCGAAGTCGCTCACCTCAAGGACGATCTGATGCCGCGTTACGCCAGCCTGGTGTACAACGGTTATTGGTGGAGTCCGGAACGCATCGCACTGCAAACCTTGATCGATCACACCCAGTCGTCGGTTAATGGTTCTGTTCGCGTCAAGCTCTACAAGGGCAACGTCATTGTGGTCGGTCGCGATTCGAAGAGCGATTCGCTGTTTGATTCAACCATTGCCACCTTCGAAGATGATGCAGGCGCCTACGATCAGAAGGATGCCGCCGGTTTCATCAAGCTGAATGCGCTGCGCCTGCGTATCGCGGCCAATCTGCGCGCCAAGAAAGGCCAGGCCTAAGTGATGGAAGGCGGCACCCTGTTTGGCCTGACTGAAGAGCAGATTGCAGATTTCGGCTCAACCTGGGGTGTTGCCGCCTTCATCTTGTTCATGCTTTTCATTATTGGCGAAATCGCCTGGAAATCGAAAGCCGGCAAGACGGGCACCTTCGTGCTGTTCTTCGTGCTGGCCTTCGGCATGGTCGGCTTTGTCGCCAAAGCCATTATTCAAAAACTCTGGGGTATTTAAATGTCGCAATACGACAACGTTTCGGTGGTCAAGAAGGCCAATGTTTATTTCGATGGCAAGTGTGTCAGCCACACCGTGGTGCTGGCTGATGGCACGAAGAAGACGGTTGGCGTGATCCTGCCGTCGACGCTGACTTTCAATACCGGTGCGCCGGAAATCATGGAAGGTGTGGGCGGTTCCTGCCGCGTCAAGTTGAAGGGCGAGTCCGAATGGACCACCTGGGGCGAAGGCCAGTCCTTCAATGTGCCGGGTAATTCGTCGTTCGAGATCGCCGTCGCCGAAGGCGAGGCTTACCACTACGTCTGCCATTTCGGGTAATTGCCATGCCGAGCTTTGACTTCACCTCCGAAGCGGACATGGTGGGCCTGAAGAACGCCATCGACGTGACTTCCCGCCAGATCGACAACCGCTACGACTTCAAAGGGACCAGTGCCAAGGTCGAGTTGAACGAAAAAGACAAGGTCATCACCCTGTGGGGCGATTCCGACTTCCAGCTTGACCAGATCAAGGACCTGCTTTTCCCGGCCATGGAGAAGAAGGAAAAGGAAAGCGTCAAACGCCTGGACCATCAGAAAGTCACCAGCGTCTCCGGCAACAAGGTCAAGCAGGAGATGAAAATCAAGGACGGGATCGATAGCGATCTGGCCAAGAAGATCGTCAAGCTGGTCAAGGATGGAAAGTTGAAGGTGCAGGCGTCGATCCAGGGCGATACCGTACGGGTGCAGGGTGCCAAGCGCGACGATCTGCAGGCCTGTATTGCCTTGATCACCAAGTCGATTACCGACTTTCCGATCAAGTACGGCAATTTCCGCGATTAAGCGAAGCCTCTTGGCGCAAAGAAGCCGGGTCCAGGTGGCCCGGCTTTTCTTATTCGGGGTGCCGTTCTAGCGCTTCAGTCCTTGGATCCAGACCGAGTAAAGCTGCTCAGACAATTGACGCATGGTGGGCAGGCGGTCGTGGATTTCTCCTCGCATCACTTCAGGCGTTTGTACGCTGGGTTCTGCCTTGTACGCCGCAGCTTCTTCCTGCCACTGCTGGCACCAGGTGGCGATCATCTCGGGGGTCATTTCGACATGGCATTGCATGCCAAGATGGGGGCCGCGAACGAACATCTGGTTGGCACAGTGCATGTTGGTCAGCAGACGGCTGGCACCCGGGGGCAGGCTGAAGGTTTCGCCATGCCACTGGAACACCGTTCCCGGCTGGCCAGCGAGCGGGCCGAGCCAGTGCGCCGCGATCGCGTGATCTTCGCCGACTGCCTCGCTCCAGCCGATCTCGTGCACCGGATTGGCCGTGACCGTGCCGCCCAGAGCCTTACTCATCAATTGGCCACCCAGGCAGTGGCCAATGACCGGGATTTCTTGGGCGACGGCGTCTCGAATCAAGCGGCAAACCGGCTCGATCCAGGGGAGGGGATCATTGACGCTCATCGGACCACCCATGAAGCATAGGCCGGAATAGGCATTGGCCTGCTCGGGTACGGATTGGCCTTCGTCTATGGCGACCAGGGTCCATGGAATCCCTTGCCGCTCAAGGAATATGGCAAAATAGCCCGGACCTTCGGTAGGGGAGTGGCGGAATATGGCAACAGGTAGCATGGTGTTGGGCAGGTCCGGAAAATCGACGGGCTATTTTACGGTGCTCGTCATACTCTGCCTATGCTGCGCCAGCGTTACGGCGCAGGAGGTTGGATTGGCCGGCGTGATGGGAAGCAAGGCGATGTTGATGGTGAATGGTGGTGAGCCGCAGGCTGTGGCTGCCGGCCAAAGCCTGGATGGCGTCAAAGTCGTTTCGGTAGCCAGCGATCAAGTCGTCATTGAAATCGGCGGCAAGAAGCGCCCGCTACGCGTTGGTCAACATGCGATTGGCGCCCCGGCGGCTGATGGTTCCGGGCGCATCATCATGACAGCCGACGCTCAGGGGCACTTTTTTACCACCGGTAATATCAACGGTACGTCAGTACGTTTCCTTGTTGATACCGGCGCCACGATGATTTCGCTGGGGGCCAGCGATGCTCGCCGGATCGGCCTCGATTTCAATCGCGGCCAGAAAGGCATGTCGCAGACCGCCAACGGGCAGACCATGGTGAGCAAGATCCAGCTCGATACCGTACGGATCGGCGATGTGACGCTACATAATGTTGACGCCGTCGTTCACCAGAGCGATATGCCGATGGCGCTGCTGGGCATGAGTTTTCTCAACCGGATGGAAATGCAGCGCGACGGCAGTACGATGACACTCAAAAAACGATTTTAGGAGAGAAAAATGCCGCAACGTGATCAGGAAATAGCGCTATTGCGCGGTGAGCTTGAAATGCTGATGGGCGAACGGCAGGCGATTCTGCGGATCGTTGGCGCTGCTGCCGCCTTGATTGCTTGCCTGGATAGCAAGCGCTTGCCGGTGGGCGCGATTGAGGCGGCGGATGTGGTTGCCACATCGATCAACTGCCTTTCGGAAGAAACTTTGCAGGATGCGTTGGCGGCGGTAAATGTCGCGATTGAGGAGGACTCCGAGACAGCATGAGTTTCGACCTGGAGCGTTTGCGGGCCAGCTTGCTGCGCGAGCCGGAGGAAGGGCAGTTTGTTCTCGAAGAGGGGGCGGAAAATCTGGCACTGACTCCGGCCGCGGTACTTTTCCCGATTGTTTTGCGCGATGGGGGGCATACCGTTCTGCTGACCCAGCGGACAGCGCATTTACGCGACCACGCCGGACAAATCAGTTTTCCTGGTGGGCGGGTCGAACCTGAAGACGCTTCTCCTGTGCATACGGCACTGCGCGAAACCGAAGAGGAAATCGGATTGGCGCGCCAGCGCATTGATGTACTCGGGTTTTTGCCCGAATATCGTACCGGAACAGGTTTTCGCGTCACGCCGGTGGTGGCCTTGGTGCATCCGCCCTTTGAACTCAGTCTCGATCCTTTCGAAGTTGCTGAAGCTTTCGAGGTGCCTCTTGATTTCCTGCTCGATACGACCAACCACCAACGTCAGTCCTTGCATTACCGGGGCGCCTTGCGCAGTTATTACGCCATGCCTTACGGCGACTACTTCATCTGGGGGGCGACGGCCGGCATGATCCGTTCGTTGGTTGAGCGCCTTGGACGACAGTCCGGATGACCTTGTGGTAAGGTGGCGCTTTGCTTCATCAATATAAGCCGAATACGGCAATAAACGGCCCCAAATGAGCCTTCTCTCGCTGATTGCAGTTTTTCTCATCGAGCAGCTGCAACCCCTGCATTACCGTCGCGTCGTTGCCGAGCCGCTCGCCGCCTGGGCGGACTTCATTGAATCCAGATTGAACGCTGGCGAATATCGCCATGGCGTCATCGCCTGGTGCCTGGCGGTATTGTTGCCGGTTCTGCTGGTTGGTGTCTTGTACGTCCTCCTGTATTCGCTCAATCCGATTCTCGGCTGGGTTCTGAATATTGGTGTGCTTTACCTGACTATGGGCTTCCGTCAGTTCAGCCATCATTACACCGAAATCCAGGTCGCCTTGCGGGCCGGTGATTTGCCGCGTGCCCGTACTCTGTTGGCGGAGTGGCAGGGACGTTCGACCGAGCACCTGGGGTCGGAAGATATTGCCCGGTTATCCATCGAGCAAGCGCTGGCCGCCTCGCATCGACACGTTTTTGCCGTATTGCTCTGGTTCGTGCTGTTGCCCGGGCCTTGTGGCGCAATGCTCTACCGTCTGTCATCGGTGATTGGCCGTCGCTGGCAGGAGAAGGATGTGGTCGACAACGATCATTTCTCGGCGTTCTCCCGTCTTATTTTCGGTATCATCGACTGGTTGCCTTTGCGGGTCACCGCCTCGGCCTTTGCCATCGTCGGCGATTTTGAAGATGCCGTTTATTGCTGGCGCACCCAGGCTGGTCAGTGGCCGGATCGCGATCTTGGCATCGTCCTGGCGGCCGGTGCCGGTGCGTTGGGCGTCCAGCTTGGCATGCCGCTGGCCGACGGAATGGAAGTCACCGATCGTGCAGCCCTCGGGGTGGGCGATCCGGCTGACGCCGATTTCATGCAAAGTGCAGTCGGACTGGTCTGGCGCGCCACGGTGCTGTGGATGTTGTTGCTGTTTTTGTTGGGGCTTGCCAGTCTGGTGGGCTGAATAATACTTATCAGGAGATTTTCATGAGCAGAGAAGTTGTCGTTCTGAGCGCAGTTCGTTCCGCTATCGGTTCTTTCGGTGGTTCCCTGGCCGACTTCGAAACCAGCGAGCTGGCCGGCGTCGTGATGAAGGAAGCGGTTTCCCGCTCTGGTGTTGATCCCCAGCAGATCAGTTATGTCACCGTTGGCACGACGATGCCGACCGACTCCCGCTATGCCTATGCTTCCCGCGTTGCATCCATCCAGGCCGGTTTGCCGATGGAGTCTGTCGCGATGCAGGTTTCCCGTCTCTGTGCTTCCGGTCTGCAAGGCATTGTGACCACTGCCCAGAACATCATGCTGGGCGATGCCGATATCGGTATTGGTGGCGGTGTTGAAGTCATGTCCAAGGCCGCTTACTTGATGCCGGCACTGCGTAGCGGTGCTCGCATGGGCGACACCAAGGCCATCGACTCCATGGTGGCCGTGCTGACCGATCCGTTCGGCGTCGGTCACATGGGTATTACTGCGGAAAATCTGGCCGCCAAGCACGGCATCACCCGTGAAGAGCAGGATGCTTTCGCGGTCGAGTCGCAGCGTCGTGCTGCCGCAGCCATTGCTGCCGGCCATTTCAAATCTCAGATCTTCCCGATCGTCAAGCAAACCCGCAAGGGCGAAGTGGTGTTCGATACCGACGAATACGTCAAGGCCGGCACCACGCTGGAATCCCTGGCCAAGATGAAGCCGGCTTTCAAGAAGGACGGTACCGTCACGGCCGGTAACGCTTCCGGTATCAACGACGGCGCAGCCTTCTTCGTGCTGGCCGCTGCCGACGTGGCTGCCAAGTCCGGTTACAAAGCCATGGCTCGCCTGGTTTCCTACGCCGTTGCCGGCGTCCCGAACGATGTCATGGGCGAAGGCCCGATCCCGGCGACCAAGCTGGCCCTGAAGAAGGCCGGTTTGACGCTGGATCAGATGGACGTCATCGAGTCCAACGAAGCTTTCGCCGCCCAGGCGCTGTCGGTTTCCAAGGTGCTCGGCCTCGATCCGGCCAAGACCAACCCGAATGGCGGCGCGATCGCCCTGGGTCACCCGGTCGGTTGTTCCGGTGCCTTTATCGCCACCAAGGCGTTGTACGAACTGGAACGGATCGGCGGCAAGTACTGCCTAGTCACGATGTGTATCGGCGGTGGCCAAGGGATTGCGGTTATTTTCGAACGCGCCTGACCCTTCCCGATTCAGGATGGACAAAAAACCCACCGGAGCGATCCGGTGGGTTTTTTATTTGCACCAGTTTGACCGGATTTGCACCGAAGCGGTGCGCACCTGGATTGTGCTCAGGGTTAATGCACTGATTTGTGGTGGTTTTTGCTTGTGGCATGGAATCTGCTGAATTCCATCTGAGAGCATCCCTCAGCGACGAGTCCAATATGAACTTCTACAACGAAATGATGGACGCCAATGGCGGCGTCCGCGCTCACTATCAACGTTACGACGACTGGCTCAAATCGACGCCTCCCGAGCGCATCGCGCGCAAGCGGGCCGAGGCCGATCTGGCTTTTCACCGGGTCGGCATCACCTTCGCGGTGTACGGCGAGGAGGCGGGCAAGGAGCGCTTGATCCCGTTCGACATCGTGCCGCGCATCATTCCGTCGGCGGAATGGAAGGCGTTGCAGTCGGGGCTGCGGCAGCGCGTCAAGGCCTTGAACATGTTCCTGCACGACGTCTATCACGATCAGGAAATCCTCAAGGCAGGCAAGATTCCGGCCGAGCAGGTGCTGAACAATGCGCAATATCGACCGGTGATGCAGGGAGTCGATGTGCCCGGCGGGATTTATGCCCATATCGCCGGGGTCGATATCGTCCGGGCCGGGGCCGGCGAGTTCTATGTGCTCGAAGACAATCTGCGCGTGCCTTCGGGCGTGTCCTACATGCTGGAAGATCGCAAGATGATGATGCGCCTCTTCCCAGAGTTGTTTGCCAAGCACAAGGTCGCTCCCGTTCAGCACTATCCGGACATGCTGCTGGAAAAGCTGCGCGCCGTTTCGCCGAAAGGGGTCAGCAACCCGACGGTTGTGGTGCTGACCCCGGGCGCCTACAACAGTGCCTATTTCGAACACACCTTCCTGGCCCAGCAGATGGGGGTCGAACTGGTCGAGGGGCGTGATCTCTTCGTCAAGGATGAAGTCGTCTACATGCAGACGACGCAAGGGCCGCAGCGCGTCGATGTGATCTATCGCCGGATCGATGACGACTATCTCGACCCACAGGCTTTCCGTGCCGATTCGACGTTGGGCGTTCCGGGCATCCTGCGCGCCTATCAG
>DAIMCQ010000235.1:0-6998 GCA_036726285.1 Azonexus sp. | reverse complement strand
CATCGCCGCCTCGAATTCATCGGCCAGCCGCCGGCCATCGAAATCGTCCCCTGAGCCTTGCCCCAGTTGCCTTGACAGGTCGACAGGCAAGTCGTATATCCTGATTCGAAACTGCCGCGACAAGGCAGATAACTCGTCAGGTTCTGGAGATGCAAATCGGCCTTCGCGGCCAGGGGGGTTCTCTTGTTCGGTGCCGTTTCGTTCGGAAAACAGGGTTTCGCCAATAGCCTGATCCTGCGTATCGGCTGGCTGATCCTCTTTGCACTGACCGCCTTCACCCTCAGCTTCTACCTGCTGATCGGCCGACCGACCATCGACCGCCTGGCCGAATCGCAGATGCGCCTGATGTCGGAGCAGCTTGAAGCCCGCCTCGGCCGCCTGTTCAAAAGCGTCGAGGCCACCCTGCACAGCAGCCAGAGCTGGGGCATGAACGGCGGACTCGACCAGTCGCAGTTGCTGCGCTTCAACGAATTCTTCTTCCCCATCATCGCCAACCATGGCGAAATCGCCTCGGTCATCTTCGCCCACGAATCGGGCCGCGAAATCCTGCTCATGCACGGCGACGACGGTCGCTGGATCAATCGGATCAGCGACCCCGACCGCTTTGGCCAGCAAACCTACTGGATCACCTGGTCGCCGGAACGCCAGATCGAGCAGGTCGAGATCAAGACCCGCGACTACGATGCCCGTACCCGCCCCTGGTTCAAGGGCGCCATGGCGCTGGACGACAGCCGCAAGATATTCTGGACCGAACCCTATATTTTCTACACGGCACAGGAAGCCGGCATTACCGCCGCCATGAAATGGCAGGGTGCCGACGGAACGAGCTATGTCATCGGCCACGACGTCAAACTCAGCGACATCGCCGAATACACCTCGCGCCTGGGCATCGGCCACGGCAAGGCCGCCTTGCTGACCGATGACGGCAAGTTGCTGTCACCGCCTCAGGATGCCCGTTTCCGCGACCGCGCCTCGATCCGCCAGGCCCTGCTCAAGACCCCGAGCGAACTCGGCCTGGCCGAACTGGGCGGCGCTTACGCCAGTTGGCTGGACAACAAGCGGACGGAAGACCGGGTCGGCAGCTTCCGTTTGAGCAACGGCGAACAGTGGTTCAGCCTTTTTCATGGCATCGAAAACGGTAACCGGAAAATCTGGTTGAGCGTCTTCGCCCCGGAGAAGGACTTTATTCCTGTCAGCAGCCTGGATCTCGTGTTGTTGGCGCTGATCACCCTGTCCTGCCTCACTCTCGGCCTGATCGTGGCAATTCGCCTGGCGCAGCGCTTTGGCCAGCCACTCGACGCACTGGCCGACGAAAGCGAACGCATCGGTCGCCTGGAACTCGACGAGCCGGTCAGCACCGACGCCCGCTGGCGGGAAATCACCCAGCTCGCCGCGTCGCTCGAAGGCATGCGCCGGCACCTGCAAGGCGCACGCCAGGCCCTGGAAGATGCCAATGCCGAACTGGAGCTGAAAATCGCCAGCCGGACTCAAGCCCTGCACCAGAACCAGGCCATCCTGCAAAAACGGGAGGCCTTCTTCCGGGCCATTTTCGACAATGCCGCGGTCGGCATCGTCAGTCTCGATCCGCAATTCAAGCCGACGCTGGTCAATCGAGCCTTTGCCAACCTGACCGGCTACTCGATCGATACCCTGCTCAAGCAGCCCGATACCCGCTTCCTGCCACCGGAGGAATTCAGCCGCATGCGCCAGGCGCTGATCGCCATCGCGGGCGGCAGCAGCAAGGGCCTGCGCAGCGAGTTCCAATTCAACAGCCGCAATGGCGAAATGCACTGGGGCGATGTCCAGATCGCCCCGGTTCGCAATGAAAATGGCGAACTCGATTCGCTGCTCGTCACCGTGCTCGATGTCACCGACCGCCACGAGATCGAACGCGAACTGGTCCGCCAGTTCTCCTTTCTGCAGGCGCTGCTCGACACCATCCCCAATCCGATTTTCTACAAGGGGCCGCACACCCGCTTCCTGGGCTGCAACCGTGCCTACGAAGCCTTCTTCGGCGTCGATCGGGGCGACTTCATCGGCAAGCGCGTAGTCGATCTCGAATACCTGCCGGAGGCTGCCCGCCAAGCCTACCAGGCCGAAGACGAGAGAATCATCGCCGAATGCGGCCGGATCAGCCGGGAAGTGCCGATGCCGGCGGCCGACGGCCAGATTCACGATACGCTGTACTCGGTGACCGGCTTCCAGACGACCGACGGCGAAGCCGGCGGGCTGATCGGCGTCATCGTCGACATTACGCCCTTGAAGACGGCTGAACGCCAAGCCGAAGCGGCGGCCGCGGCCAAGGCCGATTTCCTGGCCAACATGAGTCATGAAATCCGGACGCCGATGAATGCCATCATCGGCATGACCCACCTCGCCCTGCAAACCGAACTCACGCCGCGCCAGCAAAATTACCTGAGCAAGGTTGACGGCGCCGCCAAGGGACTGCTCGGCATCATCAACGACATTCTCGACCTGTCGAAGATCGAGGCCGGCAAGATGCATGTCGAACGCACGCCATTCGAACTGGAGGCCTGCCTGCAGAACCTGGCCAACGTCTGCCAGTTGAAAGCCCGCGAACAGGGGCTGGAACTGCTCTTCGACGTCGCCCCGGAAGTCCCTGCCACCCTGCTGGGCGATCCGCTGCGCCTGGGCCAGGTCCTGCTCAACCTGGTCGGCAACGCCATCAAGTTCACCGAGCGGGGCGAAGTCAAGCTGGCCATCCGCCTTCTGGCCGAGGAGGACGACGCCAGCCAACTGCTGTTCGAGATCAGCGATACCGGCGTCGGCATGAGCCCGGAACAGCAGCAACAGCTATTCACCGCCTTCAGCCAGGGCGACAGCTCGACCACCCGCAAATACGGCGGCACCGGCCTCGGCCTGTCGATCAGCAAGCGTATCGTCGAAATGATGCAAGGCGAGATCGGCGTCCGCAGCCAACCCGGTGTCGGCAGTTGTTTCCATTTCACCGCCCGCTTTGGCAAGGCCGAAATGACCGACGAAATACCGCGTCGCCTGGGCATTCCCGAGCACCTGCCAACCCTGGTCGTCGACGACAGTGCCGGTGCCCGCGAAATATTCCTCCACATGTTGCAAACGCTTGGCCTGCCCGCCCAGGTCGTCGATGGCGGCCCGTCGGCCAGCGTCGAAATGGCCCGGGCCAACGCTGCCGGCCAGCCTTACGGCCTGCTTATCATCGACTGGCAGATGCCCGGCATGGACGGTATTGAAACCCTGCGCCACCTGCACGCCGCCGGCTTGATGCAGGCGGCCCCCAAAATCATCATGACCACCGCCTTCGATCAGGAAGAACTCCGCCAGAACCTCGGCGAGTTGACCATCGGCGGCATCCTCGGCAAGCCGGCGACGCCCTCGTCGCTTTTCGATTGCATTGTCGAAACCATGCGCCCGAATCTGGCCAGCCGGTTTACACCGCGTGCAATCCCCAGCGGTAACGTCGACTTTGCCGGTTACCGGGTTCTGCTGGTCGAAGATAACGAGGTCAATCGCGAACTGGCCGTCGAAATACTGGCCAAAGTCGGCTTTGCCGTCGATCAGGCCAAGGACGGCGAACAAGCTGTCGCTTGCGTCCGGGCCGACAAGTACGATCTGGTCCTGATGGATTGCCACATGCCGGTCATGGATGGCTACGAGGCCACCCGGATCATTCGCGCCTTGCCCGGATGCAGCAAGCTGCCGATCATCGCGATGACCGCCAATGCGCTCGCGGCTGACCGGGAAAACTGTCTTCTGGCCGGGATGGACGACCACATCCCCAAACCGATCAACGTCCCCTTGCTCTATGCGACCCTGGCCGGTTGGCTGAACATCAAAACCGAACTCGCCGCACCCGCTCCGCTCCCGCCTGTCGATGGCAGCGGACAACCGCTTAACGAAGCGGCCGCCCTGCAGCGCCTGGGCGGCAAGCCCGAGTTCTACAGCCGCCTGCTCGGCCGCTTTCACGACAATCAGCAGCATTTCGTCCGGGACTTCCACGTCGCGCTCGACACTGGCGACAAGGAGCAGATGATCCGCCTGGCCCATACCCTGCGTGGCCTGGCCGGCAATATCGGTGCCGAACTGCTGGCCGAGGCGGCCGGAAAACTCGAAAGCCACCTTAAGCAGGAAGCGCAAAATGCCCCCGTCGAGCTATCGCGACTGGTCGATCAGGTCTCCTGCGAGCTCGAAACGGTATTGACCATGGTCGGCAGCAAACTCAGCGCCCCCGACAGTGAATCGACAGCAGGTCCCGTTGAGGAAAGCGGCGATCGAACCGGAAAGTTATGCCAACTGGCGCAGCTTCTGGATAATGACGATGCATTGGCCAGCCGGCTGTTTGAGGAACTGCGCCCCTGGCTCAACCAGGCGGCCGGTTCTCAGTCAGTTGAGCAGCTGACCCGTGAAATTGCCGAATATGCCTACGAAGATGCTGCGAAAACCTTGCGTGCTATCGCCCACCAACTATCCATCACGCTGAACCCCGCCGAAATCCGGAGTCCCCATGCCTAACCTCCTCCCCAAACAAAGCGTCCTTGTTGTCGACGACACCCCAGACAACATCGACCTGCTGACCGAGGTCCTCAGCGACGACTACCGCATCCGGGTTGCCACCTCCGGCGAGAAGGCACTGAAGATCGTCTATTCCGACGAACCGCCCGACCTGATCCTGCTCGACATCATGATGCCCGGCCTCAGCGGCCTGGAAATCTGCCGCCGCCTCAAGGCCAATCCCGACCGGCGCCGCATTCCGATCATTTTCGTTACCGCGATGAGCAGCGTCGAAGATGAAAAACTCGGCCTCGAACTCGGTGCCGTCGACTACATCACCAAGCCGATCAGCCCGCCCATCGTCCGCGCCCGCGTCCGCACCCATCTCGCCCTCTACGACCAGACGCGCGAACTCGAACGCATGGTCAACCAACGCACCCAGGAACTGCTCACCACCCGCCAGCAAATCATCCGCCGCCTCGGCCGCGCCGCCGAATTCAAGGATAACGAGACCGGCAACCACGTGCTGCGCATGAGCCACTATGCGCGGCTGATCGCCGAAGCCCACGGCATGGGCCAGGCGGCAGCCAGCGTCATCTTCAACACCGCACCGATGCACGATATCGGCAAGATCGGCATTCCCGACGCCATCCTGCTCAAACCGGGCAAGCTCGATGCCGAAGAATGGAAAGTGATGCATCAGCACCCGATCATGGGCGCCGAAATCATTGGCAAGCACGAAAACGAACTACTCGAATCGGCTCGCATCATTGCCCTCAGCCACCATGAGAAATGGGATGGCAGCGGTTATCCGCAGGGCTTGAAAGGTGAGGACATCCCGCTCGAAGGCCGCATTGTGGCGATTGCCGACGTCTTTGATGCCCTGGTTTCGGTACGTCCCTACAAGGCGGCCTATTCGGTCGAATACTCGCTCAGCCTGATGGACAACGATACCGGACGTCACTTCGACCCCGAGCTGATGAAAGCCTTCAAGAAAGCCTTGCCAGAAATTTTGCGCGTCAAGGAAATCTATGCCGACGAATTCGGCGCCCTGACCGACCTCGATTTCCAGATCAAGGAAATCTACGCCCACCAGGGCCACCCACCGGGCTATCCGGCGATACTGAGCACGCCGAAAGACAGCTGAAGCCGGGATGGCGCCCGATCTGGCCGAAGCCTTGGCGCGCGCAGCCGGTTGGCTGCGCCAGGCCGATGGCCTGCTGGTCACTGCCGGTGCCGGCTTGGGCATCGATTCCGGCCTGCCCGATTTTCGCGGCCCGGGCGGCTTCTGGGCCGTGTACCCGGCCCTTGGCAAGGCGCGAATCCCATTCGAGCGCATTGCCAACCCGGCTGCCTTCAACGACGATCCCCGCCTGGCCTGGGGCTTCTATGGCCATCGCCTGGCCCTCTACCGGGCCACCCGTCCACATGCCGGCTTTGAGATGCTGCGTGCCCTGGCCGAAAACAAGCCCCACGGCATTGCCGTATTCACCAGCAACGTCGACGGTCATTTCCAGAAAGCCGGCTTTCCCGCCCAGCAGGTCTGCGAAACCCACGGTTCGATTCACCATCTGCAATGTACGGCCAGCTGCGGCGAGCAAATCTGGTCGGCCGACGCCTTCCAACCCGAGGTCGATGCCGAGCACTGCCGCCTGCTCGGCGAGCTGCCCACCTGCCCGCGCTGCGGCCAACTGGCCCGGCCGAATATACTGATGTTCGGCGACGGAGGCTGGGTCGAGCGACGGAGCATGCTGCAATACCAGCGCCTGCAGCATTGGCTGAATGGCGTAGACCGGCTGGTCTGCATCGAGATCGGGGCCGGCACGCACATTCCCACGGTTCGCCATTTTTCCGAAAACGCCGGCGGCAAGCTGATTCGCATCAACCCCGGCGAAGCTGAAATCAGCCGGCCGGACGCGCAGATCGGCCTGCCCCTGGGCGGGCTGGCCGGCATCAAGCGGCTATTCGAAGCCTGCCGACCAGCCTGAACGGCGGCGCTATTCCGACGAACGCGAATCGATCGACAGCGTCACCGGACCATCATTGACCAGACTGACCTGCATGTCGGCACCAAAGACACCCGTCGGCACCGGCTTGCCCAGTTCGGCTGCCAGCTTGGCGACGAAGCGCTCGAACAGCGGCCCGGATACATCACCGCGCGCCGCCCGGCTCCAGGATGGGCGATTGCCTTTCCTGAGCGAGGCGAACAGGGTGAATTGCGAGACGGCGAGGATGTCGCCGCCGATATCGGCAACGCTGCGGTTCATCACACCGTCTTCATCGGAAAAAATGCGCGTGCGCACCAGTTTGCCGGCCATCCAGTCCAGATCGGCCTCGCCATCATCGCTCTCGAAGCCGGCCAGGACCAGCAGTCCGCCCCCGATCTGCCCGGCGGTCATGATCACCATCGGCACGAGGATCGCCACCACAACCCCGGCGCCGGAGAAATTCTGCCAGAGAAGAAAGCCTACCGGGATCGTTTGAGAAGTGGGCAGAAGCGAGTGCCAAAG
>DAIMCQ010000234.1:0-7002 GCA_036726285.1 Azonexus sp. | reverse complement strand
CGATCAGGTTCGAGACCATTTCGCGAAGCAGCAACGGCTGCCCGGTAACCATCACTGGATGGTCGCCCGGGCTTTCGTAGCCGAGATCGATCGCCTTGTTGGCGGCCAGGGGCAGTAACTCGATGACCGTATCGCGCACGACAGCGGCGAGGTCGATACGCTGTGCCGGCATGGCTAAACCATTGACCGGTTCGGCCCGCGACAGCGAAAGCAATTGATTGGTCAGGCGGATCGCACTGCTCAAGCTTTTATGAAAAGCGGAGACGGCTGGGCGCATTTCGTCGATATCGGTTTGCCGCAGCGCATATTCGGCCTGGGTCTTGAGTACGGCCAGCGGGGTACGCAATTGATGCGCCGCATCGGCGATGAAGCGCCGGCGCGCTTCGACCATGCGCTCGATGCGATTCATGTGCAGGTTGGTCGCATCGACCAAGGGCACGACTTCGCGCGGCAGATCATCGGCCTGGATCGGTGTCAGGTCGTCGTCGGGACGATCGCGAATGGCATTGCCCAGGCGTTCGACCGGCTTGACGGCCTGGCGCGTCGCAATCAGCGCCACGACTAAGGCCACCACGACGAGAAGGGCCTTGCGCCCGACTTCGCCAACGAACAGGTTGTGCACCATTTCCTGTCGGGAGTTGGTGGTTTCTCCCAGAATGACCAGTACCGGCCTGGGAAACTCGGTGCGATACAAGGGTTTGAGCATGGCCCCCAGGCGCAGGGCCTGGCCTTTGTAGATGCCATCGTAGAACACGGGAACATTCGGCTGCAGCCGTTTGGGCAGGGGGAGCGCCTCATAACCGGTGATCACCCCCTCCTGCGGGTGTCCGACGCTGTAGAAGACCCGGTCGGAACTGCCCGCTTCGAAAAGCTCCAGCGCCGAATACGGGATGTCGACCACGACTTCGCTATCGGTGGCATAGATGCGCTCGGCGATTCCCTTGAGCGAAGCCGAAAGAGAGCGGTCGTAGGCCTGGTTGGCGGCAGCCAGCGCATCGCGATAGCTGAACCAGGCATCGATCACCAGCAAGGCCGAGAGCACGCCGGTCAGCCAAATGGCCAGCCCCCGCTTGAGGCTCCTGGCCGGCAGGCTGTTACGCACGCGAGCGATCAAGCGGCGGCCTCGCCCGGCGCGGCAATCAGGTAGCCCAAACCACGTACGGTGGTGATTGCCACCCCGCTGCCCTCAAGCTTCTTGCGCAGGCGCGAAACATAAATCTCGATCGCTTCCGGCCGCGCATCCTGTTCCATGCTGAACAGTTTCTCGAACAAGGTATCGCGGGCCACCGGGCGGCCGATGCGTCCCAATAGAGCTTCGAGTACGGCCAGTTCGCGCGGCGTCAGCGATAGCGGCATGCCGTTGATCAACGGTAGCCGGCTAACCGTATCGAAGCTCAGGGCCCCTAGCCTGACCTCGGGGATTTGCCCAACCGAGCGGCGCAGCAAGGCTTTCAGCCGTGCTTCCAGTTCGCCCAGTTCGAACGGCTTGGGCAGATAGTCGTCGGCGCCGAGGTTGAGTCCCCGAATGCGTTCATCCACCGAGGCGCGAGCGGTAAATATCAGCACCGGCACCCGCGAACCGCGAGCCCGCAAATTTTTCAGGATGTCCAGGCCATCCTTGCCGGGGAGCGAGAGGTCGAGCAGCACGCCGTCGTATTCGCCGGTCAGCAGATAGTGTTCGGCATGGTCGCCACGCTCGGCAACATCGACGGCGTAACCCGACTGGCGCAGGGATTTGGCGACCCATTCGCGCAATTCCGGATGGTCTTCGACCAGCAGGATTTTCATTCTTTGTCTCCAGCTTTGTTGTTTTCGGCTTGGGCCGAATTTGTGGCGCTCATTGTTTCGCGTCAATCGAACGAAAGCAAATCGAAAGCTTGTTCGCCTCAAATTCGACCCCGTCCGGCGTAACCGGGCACCCATTTACAACAACCTCTTGGAGGAGACAATGCGTCAACAAACCTTGTATCGCGCCCTGCTGGGCTGTTTTGCGCCGCTGGCGATGGCCGGCACGGTCCATGCCGCTCTGCTCGATGATCTGCGGGCTGAAATCGTTGCGCAAAAAGCGCGTCTGGAAAAACTCGAAGCCTTGCTCGAAGCTACCGCGGCCAGCACCAGTGCGGCCAGCAAGAAAGCCGACGAAGCCACCCGCAAAGCCGATGAGGCCAGCCAGTCGGTGCAGGCCGCCCGGCCGCCGGCAAAGAGCGCCGGCCTGTCCATGCCGGCCGGGCTGACGATCTACGGCATTGCCGATGCCGGTATCGAGATCGGCAATTATGGCCAGGGCAGCAAGACGCGCGTCCAAAGCGGCCTGGGGTCGGCCAGCCGCCTCGGATTCAAAGGCGAACGCAGTTTCGGCGACGAACTGACCGCCTACTTCCAGCTCGAAGCCGGCGTTTCCATCGATAACGGCCAGAACACCGGCCATTCGAGCAATGTCAGCAATCCCGGGCAAGGCAACGCCTCCTCGGCCTCGGTGAATAGCACCGGCGTCGCCATTTTCTCGCGCAACACCTTCATCGGGCTGAACAGCAAGCGCTATGGCGACCTGCGCTTCGGTCGCGATTACGCGCCGATCTACTCGATCACCAGCAGTGCCGATCCCTTCACCATCGGCGGCGCAACCGCCTTCCGGCTCTGGTCCTCGGCTGCCGCCAGTCGCTTCGACAACGCGGTGTTCTACGCCACGCCGATCCTTGGCGGCTTTCAGGGCAAGTTCGCCTGGTCGGCCGGCATGGAGAACAACAGCCGCAGCAACGTCGGTATCACCGGCGGTGCCGGCAGCAATAGCAGTACCGGCCCGGAAGGCGAAGGCAAGGGATGGAGCGCCAGCCTGAGCTATGGCAAAGGCCCCCTCTTCCTGGCCGGCGGCTATCTCGATTACGCCAAGATGGGCACGGTCAGCGCACCGGCGAGCGAGAATGCCCACCGCAAGGCATGGAACCTGGCGGCAACCTACGATCTCGGCCTGGCCAAGCTTTATGCCCAGTTCCTGCATGGCGAAGATACCCAGGCCGGGGCGCCGCTGTATCGGAGCCTGGATCGTAACGTCTGGTGGCTGGGGGCTGCGGTTCCCGTGCTCGGTCGGCATACCTTGCGCGCCGTTTATGCCCATCTCGACGATCGTTTGAGCACCAATCGCGATTCCGACCACTATGGCCTGGGTTACGAGTTTGCCCTCGACAAGCAAACGGATCTCTACGCGTATTACGCCAAGGTCACCAACCAGAACGGCGGTCAGAACTCGCTGTGTGCCGGTGGAACCTGTCAGGGTTACGACAAGGACTCCGGTTTGCCGGCCAATTTCTCGCCCTCCTCCTTGATGTTGGGCGCGCGCTACCGCTTTTAAGCACCCGATGGGGAAATCGGATAACCGAATAAATCGATTTCCCTATCGTGAATGAAAGCGAATCGAAAGCTGCCCGGCCTAAAGTGGGCTGCACGTCATTCGTTGTCCGCCTGACAAAGCGGCAGCCGAATGCCAAAATCAAAACCAGGAGACAAAAATGAACCATCGCCGTCGTCGTATCCAGTTCGGCTTGCTCACCGGATTGTGTCTGGCCGCATTGAATCTCGCCAGCGGAACCGCCTACGCCCAGTCGAGCAGCGAGTTGGCCGCTGCCGCCCAGAAGGAAGGCAAGCTGATCATCTATGGCGTGACCGACAATGAACAGGCCAACCACCTGATCCGCGAATTCCGCAGCATGTATCCGGCGATCAACGTCGAATACAGCAACATGAGCACCACCGAGCTCTATAACCGCTTCATCTCCGAAAGTGCCGCCGGCGCCTCGGCCGACGTCACCTGGTCGTCCTCGATGGATCTGCAGATCAAGTTGGTCAACGATGGTTATGCCCAGCCGCACAAGTCGCCCGAAACGGCCAAGCTGCCGGAATGGGCCAACTGGAAAAACGAAGCCTTCGGGACCACCTACGAACCGATCGGCATCGTCTATAACAAGCGTCTGATTCCGGCGGCCGACGTGCCGCAAAGCCACGCCGACTTCATCAAGCTGCTCAACACGCAAACCGACAAGTTCAAGGGCAAGGTCAATACCTACGATCCGGAAAAAT
The DNA here is from genome assembly GCA_036726285.1 of Azonexus sp. GTDB lineage: Bacteria > Pseudomonadota > Gammaproteobacteria > Burkholderiales > Rhodocyclaceae > Azonexus. The sequence goes on along the minus strand of DAIMCQ010000234.1, from coordinate 2,928 downwards.
CCGGTGTCGGTTTCATGCTGGTGACGCAGGACAAGCAAGTCAATGCCGCCGTTTTCAACGAGTTGCAGAAAGCGCTTGGCGCCGTCCAGGTCAAGGTGCAGGCTTCGACCGGCACGATGATGGAGCGCATCGCTTCTGGCGAGAACCTGATCGGCTACAACCTGAATGCCGCCTATGCGCTGACCCGCGCCCAGAAGGACCCGTCGATCGGCATCGTGCTGCCGAAGGACTACACGCTGGTCCTGAGCCGCGTCATGTTCATCGCCAAGAAGGCGCGCAACCCGAATGCCGCCAAGCTGTGGCTCGATTTCGTGCTATCCAAAAAAGGCCAGGAGATCATCGCCAGCAAGGCCGATCTCTATGCCATTCGCCCGGATGTCGAGGGCGACACCACGGCCAGCGGCCTGAAAAAGCAACTCGGCGACGCCCTGCGTCCGGTTGCCATCAATACCGGCTTGCTGACTTACCTGGATCAGGCCAAGCGCCTCGATTTTCTCAAGCAGTGGAATAGCACGGTCAAAGGCAAGTAAAGCGCCGTCCAGGGTGCTGCCGCCGTGGCACCCGGTGGCCGGCCAGTCCGGCCGCCTCCCCTTTCCCCTTTAACAAGGAACGCCCATGTTGCAAACACTGCCCCGACGGGCCGTGGTGGCCCTGCTCGCCCTGTCCGTCTTCTTTCCTATCGGCCTGGTGCTCTACCAGAGCGTGCTGTCCGGCCCGTTTTTCATGCCGGCCAGCCTCAGCCTGGAGTCATTCGCCTTCATTTTTGAAGATCCCGATTTCTGGCAAGCCACCTGGAATACCTTCGCTGTCGCCATCGGCATGAGCGCCATCGCCATTCCGCTCGGCGCCATCCTGGCTTTCATCATGGTGCGCACCGACCTGCCCGGCCGCAAGTGGCTGGAAACCCCGATCATGATCCCGATCTTCGTTTCGCCGGTCGTGCTCGGCTTCGGCTATGTCGTCTCGCTTGGTCCGGTCGGCTTCTTCTCGGTGTGGTTCCAGGATATTTTCGGCAGCGTACCGTGGAATATCTATTCGCTGGCTTCGATCATCATCATTGCCGGCCTGACCCATGTACCGCACGTTTACCTGTACTCCTCGTCGGCCTTGCGCAACCTCGGCTCGGATGTCGAGGAAGCGGCTCGCCTGACCGGCGCCAGCCCTTTCCGGGTGGCCCGCGACGTCTCCATCCCGATGGTCTCGCCGGCCCTGCTTTATGTCGGCGTCCTGGTCTTCTTCCTCGGTTTTGAAATCTTCGGCCTGCCGCTGATTCTCGGCGACCCGGAAGGCCACCTGGTGTTGACCACTTATCTCTACAAATTGACCAACAAGCTGGGGACGCCCTCCTACCATCTGATGGCCGCCGTCGCGACTTGTATCATCGCGGTAACCTTTCCGCTGGTCCTGCTGCAGCGTTTCCTGCTCAAGTCGGCGCAGCGCTTCGTGGCGATGAAAGGCAAGTCGGCCCGGCAACGACCGCTGATGCTCGGCCCATGGAAGTGGCTGGCGCTTGCCCTGATCCTCGCCTGGCTGTTCGTCAGCGTCGTCGTGCCGGTGGCCGGCATCGCGCTGCGCTCGGTGGTGAGCAGTTGGGGCCAGGGCATCAACCTGCTCGACGTGCTGACGCTCGATCATTTCCACGCCGTGCTGGAAGAGGAAACGATGATCCGCGCCATCGTCAATTCGATCCTGATCGGCACGCTGGGCGGCGCGCTGGCCGTCGGCGGCTATCTTGCCATCGGGCTGGCGACCCACCGCAAGAACGACGCCATCTCGCGTTTCGTCGATTACATCGTCCTGACGCCGCGCGCCGTGCCGGGCCTGATGGCTGGCCTGGCCGTGTTCTGGGTCTTCCTCTTCGTGCCCTTCCTGGCCCCGCTGCGCACGACGCTGTTCTCGGTCTGGTTCGCCTATGCCGTGGTCTGGCTGGCTTACGGCATGCGCCTGATCCAGAGCGCCCTGATGCAGGTCGGCCCGGAACTCGAAGAGGCCGGCCGCCTGGTCGGTGCCTCGAACAGTCGCGTTGCCCGCGACATTACCGTGCCCTTGATCCGCAACGGCTTGTTGGGGGCCTGGCTGCTCGTCTTCATGATCTTCGAGCGCGAGTATTCGACCGGCGTCTATCTGCTCTCGCCCGGCACCGAGGTGATCGGTGCGCAAATCGTTTCCCTGTGGGCTTCCGGCGCCGTCGATGTGGTCGCCGCCCTGTCCCTGATCAACATGGCGCTGGTCGGCATTGGCCTGGCTGTCGCGCTGCGCTTCGGAGTAAAGCTTCATGACTGACAAGACCATCCTGACTGTCGACAACCTCGCCCTGTCTTACGGCAGCAATCCGATCCTCAAGGGCGTCTCGATGCAACTCAAGCGGGGCGAGGTCGTCTCGCTGCTCGGCCCTTCCGGATCCGGCAAGACCACGCTACTGCGGGCCGTGGCCGGCCTCGAACAGCCGCATGCCGGTAGTGTCGGCATTGCCGGCCGGGCCATCTACGATGCCGCGGCGAATATCGATATCCCGGCCGAAAAGCGCGATCTCGGCCTGGTCTTCCAGTCCTACGCCCTGTGGCCGCACAAGACGGTGTTCGACAACGTGGCGTATCCGCTGATCCTGCGCAAGGTCGCCCGCAACGACATCGTGCAGCGCGTCCATGCCGCGCTCAAGAATCTCGGTCTCGATCACTTGGCCGAACGTTATCCGCACCAGCTTTCCGGCGGTCAACAACAGCGGGTTTCGATTGCCCGGGCGCTGGTCTATAACCCGCCAGTCATCCTGCTCGACGAGCCGCTGTCCAATCTCGATGCCAAGATGCGGGAAGAGGCGCGTGCCTGGTTGCGCAACCTGATCGTCGAGATGCAACTGTCGGCATTGGTGGTGACGCACGACCAATCGGAGGCGATGGCGATGTCCGACCGCATCCTGCTGCTCAATGG
>DAIMCQ010000233.1:0-7029 GCA_036726285.1 Azonexus sp. | reverse complement strand
GTTCCGGCACTTGCAGCTTCTGCAACCACGTCACCGATGTTGTCGACGATGTATGGATAGATCACCGGTACGTCACCGACGGCCAGCAAAGGGTAGTCGGTGACGGGCAGGCCGCGCTCCTTGCCGGGCAACCACTCTTGCGATCCGTGTGTGCCGAAGTGCACCAGCGCGTCGGCCTTGAATTGTTCGCGCAGCCAGAGATAGTGGGCCAGATAGAAATGCGAGGGCGCGGCCTTGGTCGAGTGGTAGAGCGCTTTTTCCTTCTCTTCCCAGCGTTCGCCGCGCGGGGCTTGCGGGCTGAAGATGATCTTCCCGATAGCCAATCGGGGCATGACGAAAACGGGTTCGCCGCGGTCGATGATGACCATTGCCGATTTTTCAGGATCGCCCCAGCGTTCGCGCAATTCGTCCTGGATCGCCGATGGCTGGCGTTTTAGCCAGTTGCGATAGGTGGCGACCGGGAGACGTTCGGCCAGACCGTCGCGCAGCAGGCCGGCCAGTTCGCCATCCCGATAGAATGGGGCGAGCAGGCGTTGCAAACTGGCGATCAGCGTCACTTCCGATTCGCCGTGGGTGTCGTAGCCTGCGGCCTGCATGGCTTTCAGGGTGGCTTCAAAACTGCGCGGCAGATTCATGAACGAGGCCGACATGTTCTTCTCACCCGGCGGGTAGTTCCAGAACAGCATCGCCACTTTCTTGTCGGCGTTGGGCAGGCGCTGCAGGCGGACCAGATTCAGGGCCTTGTTGGCCACGGCGGCAGTCTGCTCCGGGATCACGACGATATCGCCACTGGCCTTGTCAGCGGTGTTGGCAACGATGGCGTCGACGATGCCGGCGTACTCGCCCTGGGCCAGGTAAAAGGGCACGTCGATCAGCGGCACGCCCTGTGGATCGCCCCGCCAGGCGGCTTCGTCGCCTTTGCGGTAGGCCAGTGCGTGGGTAACGGGAATGCCCAGTTCGGCCAGTTCCTTGCGACGGCCTTCCGGGTCGAGGACGATCTGGGTATTGATCACGGCATCGGCGATGGGCTTGCCGTCTACGCTCAGCATCTTGCGGTGCGGTCCGAGCACGCCGGCGTAGTAAGGTAGGGCAATCGCCCCGGCCGCCTCGATCCGGGCGACCAGGTCATCGATGAAGGTGGTCTGCTCGGCCCCGATGTAAATCTGGTGAATGGCGATGGCGATGGTCGGCGGCCGTTTGGCCAGATCGATACCGCGCCACTTGAAGTATTCGCCGGGGGTCGCAAAGATGCGATTCGGCGCCTTCGGGTGATAAATGGCTTCATCGGGGAAAACGAAGGGGGCCGGTATCTTGGGCTGGGGCTGGCCACGCAGCTGTGCCGCCAGCGTGGCGAAAAAGCCTTCGTAATTGCTCCGGCCGCCGTTGGTGTAGTAAGCGTGGAGCCGGGTTGCGACCTCCTTGGTCAGGCCGGTGCTGGCCGGGCCGTCGTCCTTCATCCACAGATGCGGCGTCTTCAGGCCGTCCAGCGTTTTGCCCAGTTTGCCTTTGACGGCGTCCTGCATGTGGCTGCGTGCCGCATCGAAGACGATGAAATCGCGGTTGTCGAGCCGTTTGGCGGCCTGGTCGGCCGGGAGGCGCTCGGCGAAGAAGGCTTCAACGTTTATGCCGTATTTTTGGCCGATTTCCGAAACGGCTTTGAACTTGCCCGGCGGTACCGGTGACGTCGTGACGATCAGAAGGTTTTCGGCGCTGACGCCTTGCCACAGGCAAAGGGCGCCGAGCAGGCTGGCGAGGCGAAAAAGAGTCATGCAAATGGTCCGTTCGGCGCAATCAGGAAGTCATTGAAGGCTGGCGGCAATCCGGCTGGCTTGTCCCGAGGGTCAATGCAGGGCTCGTGCTTCGACGACGGCCGGGTAAGGGTCATCGGCGATCGCCATGTACAGTTGCGACCATTCGTTTTCGAGGCGTTCGCCGACTTGCTTGATCAAAGGCGGCAGCTGATCGTCGGGATAGGCCTGGAGCAGGGCTAGCTGCTGGCGGATATCGATCGCCTGCTGCGGGCAACCGAGGCAGGAAAAACGGGTCATCAGATTGAGCAGTGAGGCGATCAGGGCGCTGGCATCGGGAAGTTGCGCTGGCATGTTGCTGTCCGGAAAAGAGCGTCGGCCGCATTTCGACGAAATGCGGCCGATCTTGAGGCGGGATTAGAAATCGGCCTGGAGCGCGATACGGAAATTGCGGCCGGGTTGCGAGTAGAAGTCGATACCGCTCGGGGTCAGCGCATCCGCCTGGCGGATATCGCTCCACAGCCAGTATTTTTTGTCGAACACATTGTTCAAGGCCACGCTGACGCGGGTGTTGCGGCTCGGTCTGATCCACGCCGCGAGGTCGGTCACGCCGTAGCCTGGGGTGCGGAAGTACGACGGATCGCCGGCACTACCCGCGCTGTCGTCAATTCGTGATTTGCGGCTGGCGGCGCGTAGCCTGGCTTCGGCGCCCCACGTGCCGACGTCATGGGCCAGACCGAGACTCAGGCGTAGCGGCTCGATGCTGTTGAGCGGCTGATTGCGCTCTTCGTCCGTCCCGTGGGCGTAGGCCAGCGCGCCGTCAAGACGCCAATTCGGCATGAAGTCCCAGGCACCGCGGATTTCGGCACCGTAAATGCGGACCCGTGAGAGGTTCTGCGACTGGTAGGTCGTGGCGACGCCGGCAATGCAACTCGGATTGCCCGGACAGCTCAACGTCATGCGTTCGATAAAGTCTTTATAGCGATTGTCGAACACCGCCACCTGGCCGTGAGCGGTGGTCGTGCGTGCCCGCAAACCCAGTTCAAAACCGATGCTGGTTTCCGGCTTGAGATCCGGGTTCGGGGTGATGCCATAGCCCGGGGGAACGCCGGCATTCCGGAAGGCGCCATTGACCTCGTTGTAGTTGGGGGCGCGGAAACCGGCGGCGAGTTGGCCGTAGGTCGACAGCACTTCGTTGAATTTCCATTGCGCGCCGAGCTTGGGCGACAGATGGCTGTAGGTCTGTTCCGACAGCTGACGGCCGGTTGCGGCGAGTAGCGGTTGCGACAGCGCATCGACTTCCGGCTTGAGCTTCGTCCGGTCGTAGCGGATGCCCGGCGTAAATTTCAACTGGCCGTCGATCAGCGAAATTTCATCCTGCAGAAACAGGCCGATGGTATTGGTTTGGCCGTTGGCAAAATCGCGTAACGGGAAAGTCTCGCCGGCGATGGTTTTCGAGACGGTTCCGGTGGTCAGGTTGTAACGGGTGGCATCGCGCAGTTGTTCGACTTCCTGGCGCATCAAATCGACGCCATAGGTGATCAGATGCGTCACGCCGCTGCCGAGCAGCGACTCGAACTGGAGATTGATCCCGGTTGTTTTCTGGTCGAAACGGAAAGTCTGATCGACATCGCACTGGCTGGTCCCGGCGCTTGCCGCCGAGCATGTCGCCGTCGTGTTGCTGCGCCGGTTGTAGTTGTTGTTGCGTGTTTCCGAATCCTGGTAATAGACGCGGGCGATCATTCGGTCATAGAAGGCGGCGTTCGTCTTGTGCTCGTATTCGAGGTTGAAACGGGTCCGTTCGCTCGTGTCGTCGCCGAGCATCTGGGTGATACGGGGGAGCGAACCGGAAAGACGACGGATGTCGGATTCGACGTTTTGCTCCCGGTGCTCGACGGTAGCGGACAGTTTGTGCCCGGCTGCCGGTTTCATGATCAGCTTGGCGATCATGCCGCGATCCTCGGTGTCGGCCGGGTTGGCCTTGTCACGAAGCGGGCTGGTGCTGTCGTTGTTGCCCTTGGTTTTTGTCTCATGGCCGCGTGCCTCGCCGTAGCCGAGCAGGAATTCGACCGCTTCGCCGCGCCAGGCGCCGGTGACGCTGGTGGCGAACTGCTCGTTGGCGCTGGCGTAGCCGCTGCGAACCCGAACGCCGTAGCCTTTATCCAGGCTGGTGATGTCGGCCGGGTCCAGTGTGACAAAACCGACGACGCCGCCGAGTGCATCGGAACCGTAGAGACTTGAGGCCGGGCCGCGCACGATTTCCACCTGTTTGAGAAAGTCGGGGAAAACCGAGGGCGAGGCGGACATCGTGAAATTGGTTGGGCCGCCGCCATTGTAAAAATCGGGCAGACGAACACCGTCAACCATCGTCACGACACGGTTGTCCTCGATGCCGCGAATGTTGACGCGGGTCGAACCGAAACGACGCAGGTCGCGCGACATGGCAATGTCCGGATCGTCGCGGAAGAGATCGGCTTCGTCCATCGGCAGACGACGGTCTATCGTTTCCCGCGTGATCGCGGTAACGGTGACCGGCAGTTCATCGATCAGGGCGGAACTACGGGTTGCGGTCACCACGGTGTCACGAAGTTCGGTTTCCGCCGCCGCAGACAGTTGCGCAAAAACCGACAACATAACGAAGGGAATGACCCGCATCTGCGTGCGGGTAAATGGGCTGTGCATGCAAACCTCCAGCAAGTGAATTGATCAAATGGCTGGCTGCCCTGCAAAGCTAGGTGGCTGGCGTCGATTTTTTAAGATTGAACCGGCGCTCAATCAATCCAGTTAATGATAATGGTTCGCAATTAGATTTGCAAGAGTCATGTCGATCACCATCGTATCGGCTTCCGGTCGAGACGTTTACCGCCGCAAGCAATGCTTTGACGAAGATGGCCGGATCTCTGCACGAGAGATGGAGAGGTTTGCCACAAGTCGGTTTTTTGGGCGGAAATGGTGCGATTGGTATTGCGTTGACAATGCCAATGTTTTTGATGAGAATTATTCTCAATATTGGACCAGCCACGCCGCAACGCTAGACAGCCATCCTGACTCGCTTTGTCCTGGAGGCAACAGGCCGATTCAAATTCGCTTCGAACAAGCGGCACATCCCGATTCTCTTCGGCTTATGCGTTCGTCAATGTGCAGCGATCTTCCGGACTGTCTTTACGTGGGGCATTTCGTCGCGGCACATCCGGATTTGATCCCGCAGCATGGCTGGGCGAGCGTAGTGAGTAGCAATGAGGTGAGCGTGATGAGAGAGACAACGATGAATCCAGAGAAAGAGTTGCGCCGTTTGGGGTTGAAGGTAACCCATCCCCGGCTGAAGGTCCTGGAGATATTTCGTGTCCAAACCGGAAGCCATCTGTGCGCCGAGGAAGTCTTCCGGCTTTTGATCGAGCAAGGCGAAGAGATCGGGCTGGCCACCGTTTATCGGGTATTGGCCCAGCTCGACGAGGCCGGTGCGATTTCACGTCAGGTGTTCGACGGTACCAAGTCAGTCTACGAGATTAACAATGGTGAGCATCACGATCATCTGGTTTGTCTGAAATGCGGGCGGGTCAGGGAGTTCGACGACAGCCTGATCGAAACGCGTCAGCAGGAAATCGCGGCGCTCAACGGCTATCGCCTGGCCCAACATAATCTGACGCTCTATGGTTATTGCCCTGATTGCGAGCCGGAGGCTGCAAACTAGTCGGCCTGGCCTAGGGCGTGGGGTCCTCGCAGCCTTGTCCTTGGTCCGGTCGAGGGCCGGCCAGCACGTTCCAGGAATAGGCCAGATAGCTTGTCCAGGCGACCAGCCAGAGCAGTGCAGCGCCGTACAGGAGCGGCGTGTTGGCGCCTGTGAACGCGGTGAAGCCGGCCGCTGAGCGCAACAAGCCGGCAAGCAGCAGCAAACTGGCGACGACCGGAAGCCAACGCCGGTGATCCAGACCGAAGCCGCTGTGCATGCGGCCGGCGACGGCCATGACGATCAGTACGGCCAGGCCGAGTGCGCCGATCATCTGTAGATGTTCGCCGGCACTGGTGAGTGGGCTGCCGCTCAGCAGACCGCCGCCGATGACGGTATAGCCCAGCGCCATGGACCAATAGACCAGATAGGGGATGAGGACCCAGCGCTGGGCGAGGGCCCGGCCGACATGCCAGTCGTTGAGCAGGTTGAAAATTGCCGCCGCAGCGGCCAGGGCCAGCCAGCCGTTGACGCTATTGCCTGGCGAGAGGAACTGGCCGAGGCTGTAGGCGGCGATTGCGACGACGGCGAGCTTGCGCCGCGGTGGTCGTGCCAGATAAGGTGCGGCGAGGCCGCCTTGGGTCGCAAGTACATCGTTGACCAGACGCATCGAGATGCGCGACAGGGCGGTGACGATCAAGATCATCAGCACACCGATGCTCAGGCGCAACCAGGGCATCGCATCGCCACCGCGATGCAGCGTCAGGTAGAAGCCGGCATGAACCGCCTCCAGGGCAAGCAGATTGGGCAGAAAGGCCAGGTGGCGCCGTCCCGGTTGTCGCCACAACGGCCCGGCGATGCGGCCCAGTAATATCGCCAGCAGGCCAAGGTCGAAGGTGGCAGCGGGAAGTATGCCGAGCGTACCGGTGCCGGCAAAGGCGATGCGTCCGGCCAGCCAGCAGGCGACCAGTCGTTGCAGGTGGCACCGTGGAATGGAGCGGGTACCGGTGAATTCCGGTATGGCAGTAAGCAGAAAGCCGGCAATCGAGGCGGTGGCAAAGCCGAACAAGAGTTCGTGGGCATGCCAGACGATGGCGCCGCCGGCGATCTCCGGCAGCGGCAGGAGGCCGGCCAGTAGACCAAGCCACCAGGCTATAACGAGCCCGCCCTGGATCGCGGTGAGAAGAAAGAAGGGGCGGAATGGACAAATCCACAATCCGGCAGTTGCTTGGGAAATTCGGCGAAGCATGAAACTCATCGATGCATTGGCCAGGAGAAGGCGCTCCGGATGGCTGGCCAGGCGACGAATTCGGCGGTGCGGGCGAAGATCCAGACTTCGTCGCGCTCGGCGATCGGGGTCGGGATGGCGTGTTCGGCTACGATGCGCCCAGGGCTGCCGGCCATGACCAGGATGCGATCGGCCAGGCGGATGGCTTCCATCAGGTCGTGGGTAATCATCAGGACGGCGCAGGCGTTGGCTGCGCGTTCGGCAGCCAGTAGCCGGTAAAGCTCGCTTTTCAGGCCGATGTCGAGGGCGGAAAAGGCTTCGTCGAGCAGCAGCAAATCGGGCTGTATGGCGAAGGCGCGAGCCAGTGCGGCACGGCTCTGCATGCC
>DAIMCQ010000232.1:0-7073 GCA_036726285.1 Azonexus sp. | reverse complement strand
ACCGCGGCGGGCCATGGCCGGCGTGCCTGCCGTGCGGGGGCTTGTCGATGGCCTATAATCCGCCCGTTCATGACGACTTGTCGGGCATGAACGACGCGCTGCCGGCCCGGTCGAAATCGATGGAGGCAGCCCGCACGCCAGCCCTGCGTTGAGTCGATGAAACCTTTCAAAGCAAAAAAGCCCAGTCGTATCCGCATCACCGGCGCCGCCAGCGGCCTCGGTGCGCAGGATCGCGCCTGCGCCGACGGGCCGGTGGCATTTCATCACGCCCAGGCCTGGCACGAATTGCAGCACCATCCATTGCTCGACTGGGGGCGGACCCTGTTCGCTCCAGAGGACGACGGAGCCTCGACGGCCGGGCGGATCGCCGAGCTATGCCGGCATCTCGCCGATGAAGTGGCACTGACCCTGGCAGAGGGTGAGTTCCCGCTAGTGATCGGCGGTGACCATTCTGTGGCGATCGGTACCTGGAGCGGTGTTGCACGTTTTGTCGGGGAGCCGGTCGGCTTGCTCTGGGTCGACGCCCACCTCGATGCACATACCCCGGAAACCAGCTATTCCGGCGCCATCCACGGCATGCCGCTGGCCTGCCTGCTGGGCCGGGGCGACAAGCGCCTGCTCAATATCGGCCTGAAGGGCGTCCAGGTCAGCGCTGCCCATGTGGTCGTGCTCGGGCCGCGCAGCTGCGAGCCGGAGGAGGTCGAGTTCCTGCAGGGCATGGGCGTGCGCATCATCGACAGCGAGGAAATCACCCGGCGCGGCTTTGCCGCCTGCCTGGCCGAGGCCATGGGGATCGTCGGCGCCGCGCCAGGTGGATTCGGCGTGACGATCGATCTCGATGCCATCGACCCGATGCTGGCCCCCGGGGTCGGTAGCCCGGAGCCGGATGGCCTGCTCGCCGCCGATGTCTTGGCAGCCTTGCAGCGGCTGGCCGGGTTACCCGGCCTGCGGGCATTGGAAATTGTCGAATACAACCCGGATCGCGACCGGCATGGCGCAACGGCCAGCCTGATCTCGGCGCTGATCGCCCGGGTGCTGCCCCCGGTCAGCGGACACGATCGTTAGGCGATGGAACTCGATCCCTATATCGTCCTCGATATAAGCCGGGAGGCCAGCCCGGCCGAATGGAAGCGCGCCTACCGCCGGCTGGCGATGCGCTGGCACCCGGATCGCAACGACCATCCGGAGGCGACCGAGCGCTTCAAGCAGATTCGTGCTGCCTACGACCAGTTGATGGCCGGCGATGTCGCCGTCGAGGAAGAAGTCCAGGCCGATAGTGAAGCGGCCGCGGAGCCGGATCACGCCCCGCCGCCAGCCGCCGAGCCCGAGGCGCCGCAGGCAGCCGATATCCGGCTCAATATCGAACTCGATCTCGAAGAAGCGGTGAGCGGCTGCCGCAAGACCATTCATTACACCCGCGGCAAGGCCTGCCCGACCTGCGACGGCAGTGGCGAGCATGGTTTCGCCCGCACCCGTTTCTGCGGCGAATGCCATGGCAGCGGCCGGGTCCGCGATGCCGAGCGCGTTCTCGTGCCCTGCACCGAATGCGGTGGGCGAGGCTTTTTCAGTGAGCGGGTCTGCCCGGATTGCGGCGGCAGCGGCCGGGAAATCGCCGAGGTCAGCCTCGATATCCGCGTTCCGCACGGCATGCTGCCCGGCGACGAGTTGCGCCTGGCCGGGCAGGGCGAACCGGAAAGCGAAGACCTGCAGGCCGGTGATCTTTACCTGACCGTGGTGATCCGCAGCCATCCGCTTTACCAGTTGCGCGGGCGGGACCTGCATTTTGCGATGCCGGTCAGCGTTCTGGCCTTGCTCGCCGGTGGCGAAATCGACTTGCCGCGGCCGGGCGGCAAGCTGCGCCATGTCCTGGAGGCGGGGAGTGCGGAAGCTCGCCAGCTGCGCCTGGCCGGCCAGGGCTACCCCGGTCGCGGCAAGAATTCGGCGGGCGATCTGGTGGTCGAGCTGCAGCCGATCTATCCATCGCGGCTCAGCGCCCGGCAGCGCAAGGCGCTCCTCCAGGCCAACGCGGCCCTGCTCGACGATGCGGCAAGCTGCCTGCCCGAACTGCATGCCTGGCAACAGGCGCATTGCGCCTCCTGATTGCCGGTGCTGGCGCTGATGCTAGTCGGGTTTTCCCGGTCTCGTCTTTAGCCGGATAGTCGCTATAGTGCGACAGCGTTGCCGTATTGCGATGTTGTGGCAACGCGCCTGGCGATCGCCAGGTTTTGCCGATAATCCGAGGAGACAAAAAATGCATAAAGGTTTCAAGTTCCTGACCGCCGCCACGCTGCTGGCGGCTTCCCTGACCGCCCAGGCGCAATTGGTCGACAAGAAGGCGCTGACCCTGGCCGAGGCGCGCAAGGCCGTCGTGGCCGCCACCGCCGAGGCCAAGGCCAATGGCTGGAACGTGGTGATCGTTGTCGCCGACGATGCCGGTTACCCGTTGACCATCGATCGTCTCGACAACGCGCAGCGACCGAGTGTCGATATCGCCATCGGCAAGGCCCGCACGGCGGCCCTGTTCAAGCGTCCGAGCGCGGCGCTGGAAGAGGCGATCAACAAGGGGCGCGCGGCACTGCTTTCGGTCGATGGCCAGGTCTTCCTGCAAGGTGGCGTGCCGATCGTGGTCAATGGCGAAGTGATCGGCGCGGTCGGGGTGTCCGGCGTGCGGGCCGACCAGGACGAGCAGGTGGCAACGGCCGGCGCCAAGGCGATCAATCGCTGATTCCTGACAGGCGGCAATGGCCGGCCCGCCGCTGCCGGGAGCCGCTTCACTCGGCGCTATCCGGGCGCTGCAGGATGCCGTGCTGACGCAGCCAGGCCTTGTAGGCCTTCATCACCGGGCGCGACAGCATGGTTTCGGCGAGCAGGCGCTTTTCGTAGATGAACAGCGTCATCGCCTCGTCCATGCCTTGTCGGGCCTGGGCGATCAGGCTGTGGTAGGCCTCGTCCAGCAGCTTGCCCGGACGCCGCCGGGCCACCTCGTAGAGCAGCGGCATCACCGCCTTGTTCTGGGTGTCCATCTTGCACTTGCCGTCGAGGATCTTGAGCATGACGGTGGTCGTGCAGTCGATATGCTGCGGATCGGTGAGATGCAGTTCGGCCCAGCGGATGACCGGATGGGGCGGCGGATCGGGGAGAGTGGCCATGCCTTGTGCGCTTTCCGACAAATGATCGTCATGCGCAAGGGCGAAGCAATTTGAACGCCAGAGACCTCAGGGGCGGGGTGTGGCGATGAAGCCGTAGCGCTGCGGCAGATCGGCGGCAGCGATGTTGTCCAGCGGGATGTCATGCCAGCGGATGGCGCTATCGCCGCCAGCAAGCAAGGCGAGAAAGGCCGCCTCGTCGGCTGGGCGGCCATCTTCGAGCGTGCATTCGGCCAGGAACTGCGCCAGGTCGCGATCATCGAGCAGGCCGATGCCGAGTTCGGTGGCGAGCAGCACATTGCCTTCTTCGTCGACATGGATGGCCTTGACCGCACCGGCTGGCTGGCCGGTGTGGCCGAGCCAGCCAGCCGCCTCGCGGCGGAAGACCCAGGGGGCGCAGGCGAGGCTGACATAAACCCGCTGCGGCCCGTTCTGCAGGAACCAGTTGCCGGCTTCGTCACAGCCATACTGCCGGTTGATGAAGTCGATCAGGCCGCGGTGGCTGACGCGTTCTCCCTGCAATCGCCAGTCGCCCCGCCGGTCGAGCGACAACCAGTCGTAACAGGCGGGGACGTTGGGCCACTTGGCAATGGCAGAGAGATCGACGGCCATCAGTTTGCGTACGCTTCCATCGGCGGGCAGGCGCAGTTCAGGTTGCGGTCGCCATAGACATCGTCGATGCGATTGACGCTCGGCCAGAACTTGTTGGCCGCCACCCAGGGCAGCGGGAAAACGGCCTGTTCGCGGCTGTACGGGTGCTTCCAGTCGGCATCGATGACATCGGCCTGGGAATGCGGGGCATTCTTCAGCGGATTGTTGTCGGCCGTCCAGACGCCGTTCTCGATCTGACGGATTTCTTCGCGGATGGCGATCAGGGCTTCGATGAAGCGGTCCAGTTCGGCCTTCGATTCGGATTCCGTCGGCTCGACCATGATCGTGCCGGCCACCGGGAAGGACACCGTCGGCGCATGGAAACCATAGTCCATCAGGCGCTTGGCGATGTCGGTTTCGCTGATCCCGGTCGCTGCCTTGAGCGGGCGAATGTCGAAGATGCACTCGTGGGCGACGCGGCCGTTTTTGCCGACGTAGAGCACGGGGTAATGCGCCTTCAACTGCTGGGCGACGTAGTTGGCGTTGAGGATGGCAACTTGCGTCGCCTTCTTGACGCCCTCACCGCCGAGCATGGCCAGGTACATCCAGGAGATGGTGAGGATCGAGGCCGAGCCGAAGGGCGCGGCGGAAACCGCGCCCTGGCCGGCATTGACGCGATCGGCCGGACCGGTGGCGGCGACCGTGTGGTCGGCCATGAACGGCGCCAGATGCGCCTTGAGACCGATCGGGCCCATGCCCGGTCCGCCGCCGCCGTGCGGGATGGCGAAGGTCTTGTGCAGGTTCATGTGGCTGACGTCGGCGCCGATGAAGCCGGGCGAGGTCAGGCCAACCTGGGCGTTGAGGTTGGCACCGTCCATATACACCTGGCCGCCGTTGGCGTGCACGATGGCGCAGATGTCGCGAATGGCTTCCTCGAAGACGCCGTGGGTCGATGGGTAGGTGATCATCAGGCAGGCCAGGTCGTCCTTGTGTTCCTCGGCCTTGGCCTTCAGGTCGCTAACGTCCACGTTGCCGTTGTCGTCGCAATCGACCACGACGACCTTCATGCTGGCCATCTGGGCGGTGGCCGGGTTGGTGCCGTGGGCCGATTTCGGGATCAGGCAGACGTTGCGGTGGGCCTCGCCACGGCTGGCGTGGTAGCGGGCGATTGCCACCAGGCCGGCGTATTCGCCCTGGGCGCCGGAATTGGGCTGCATGCAGATGGCGTCGAAACCGGTGACGGTCTTCAGCCATTCGGTCAGGCTGGCGATCATTTCCAGGTAGCCAACGGCTTGGTCGCGCGGGGCGAACGGGTGCAGGCCGCCAAACTCCGGCCAGGTGACCGGAATCATCTCGCTGGTGGCGTTGAGCTTCATGGTGCAGGAGCCGAGCGAGATCATCGAATGGTCGAGCGCCAGGTCCTTGTTCTGCAGCGACTTCAAGTAGCGCAGCATCTCGTGCTCGGTGTGATGCGTGTTGAACACCGGGTGGCCGAGGATGGCATCGCTGCGGAACAGCGTGGCGGGCAGTGCGGGATCGGCTGCGGCAACCTGGGCGTCGATGGCGTCGACATCAAGGGTGACCTGGGCGATCAGCTTGAACAGCACGGCCACGTCGTGGCGCGTCGTCGTTTCGTCGAAAGCGATGCCCAGCACGCCGGCTGAAACGCGGCGCAGGTTGTAGCCGGCCGCCAGGGCGTCGTGATAGACCGAATCGGCACGGGCGCCGAGATCGAAATGCACGGTGTCGAAGAACTGCTTGGTCAGGACGCTGACCCCGGCCCGCTTCAGGCCTTCGGCCAGGATCGCGGTCAGGCGGTGGATGCGGCCGGCGATGGTCTTCAGGCCTTGCGGGCCGTGATAGACGGCGTACATGCCGGCCATGTTGGCGAGCAGCACCTGCGAGGTGCAGATGTTGGAGTTGGCCTTCTCGCGGCGGATGTGCTGTTCGCGCGTCTGCAGCGTCATGCGGTAGGCCGTCTTGCCGCGGGCATCCTTGGAGACGCCGATGATGCGGCCCGGCATCGAGCGGACGAAGGCTTCGCGGGTGGCGAAGAAGGCGGCGTGCGGGCCGCCGAAGCCCATCGGGATGCCGAAGCGCTGGCTGGAGCCGAGGGCGATGTCGGCGCCCATCGCGCCGGGCGACTTGAGCAGCGTCAGCGCCATCAGATCGGTGGCGACGGCGACCGTCGTACCCTTGGCCTTGAGCTTGGCGATGATTTCGCTGAGGTCGCGGACTTCGCCGTTGTCGTTGGGATACTGCAGCAGGGCGCCGAAGAATTCGTCGTCCTTGACGGTGTCGAGGCCGGCAATGACCAACTCGAAGCCGAAGTAACCGGCGCGGGTCTTGACCACGTCGATGGTCTGCGGGAAACAGGCGGCATCAACCAGGAAACGGTTCGACTTGGACTTGGAAACGCGGCGGGCCATGGTCATCGCTTCGGCGGCGGCAGTCGCTTCGTCAAGCAGCGAGGCGTTGGCGATTTCGA
The DNA here is from genome assembly GCA_036726285.1 of Azonexus sp. GTDB lineage: Bacteria > Pseudomonadota > Gammaproteobacteria > Burkholderiales > Rhodocyclaceae > Azonexus. Next base: position 848 of record DAIMCQ010000232.1, on the reverse strand, counting down.
GGCCGGTCAGGTCGGTGACCATTTGCTGGAAGTTGAGCAGCGCTTCCAGGCGGCCTTGGGCAATCTCGGCCTGGTAGGGCGTGTAGGCGGTGTACCAACCCGGGTTTTCCAGCACGTTGCGCAGGATGACCTTGGGCGTCAGCGTGTCGTAGTAGCCCATGCCGATGCAGGACTTGTTGACGACATTCTTGCCGGCGATGGCCTTGAGCGCGGCGAGCGCTTCATGTTCGCGCTGCGGCGCGGCGAGCGGCAGGTCGGCCGGCAGACGGATGGCGGCGGGAACGGTCTGGTCGATCAGTTGTTCCAGGCTGTCGGCGCCGATGGCGGCGAGCATGGCGGAAATTTCGGTCGAACAGGGGCCGATGTGACGGGCAATGAACTCGTCGTTCTGCTCGAGGGCAGAAAGGGATTGATTCAAAGGCATGGGCATTCCTTGTGAAAGGTCGATACCACCTGCGTCACCCCGGCGGGCCGGGGCGACACATGGCTAGCGGGTTCCCGCCGCGGCGGGAAGGGCGATTCCGGCTTAGGCGGCGTCGGCAATGCCTTGGTAGGCGGCGGCGTCGAGCATGGCGTCGAGGTCGGCGGAGTTGTCCGGCTTCAGCTTGAACAGCCAGGCCGAGTAAGGTTCCTGGTTGACCGATTCCGGCGCGTCGGCGGTGGCCTGATTGACTTCGGTGACGGTACCGGCGATCGGTGCATAGACGTCGGCAGCAGCCTTGACCGACTCGACGACGGCGATTTCCTTTTCGGCATCGAAATGCGCACCGACTTCCGGCAGCTCGACGAAGACGAGGTCGCCGAGGGCTTCCTGGGCGTGGTCGGTGATGCCGACGGTGACGGTGCCG
>DAIMCQ010000231.1:0-7091 GCA_036726285.1 Azonexus sp. | reverse complement strand
AACGCCGTCGTTGCCCATTTTCCAGCCGAGTACGGCGGGGTGGTAGCCGCCGGCCAGCAGCACGGCGTCGCGCTTGTCGTTCAACACGGCACGGTGGTCGACCATGGGCACCGGGAGGTCGGGGCCGGGGCTCCAGGTCTGGGTTTGCGGATTCCACAGTTCGCTGGTCGTTTCGGCCATGCGCCAGCCGCTGCCGCCGGTGGCCCAGATGCGGCCGTCGGGCAGCAAGGTCAAGGCGGGATCGTTGCGTGGCCGGGGCAGGCCGGTCAATTTGCGCCAGCTGCGCTTTTCCGGATCGAAGAGCAGGCTGATGTTGCGATATTCGCTGCCGGCGAGCAGCAACTGGCCGTTGGCAGTGCGGATCGCGCTGTAGCCATAGAGGCTCTCCCCGCTGCCGGGGCCTTTGAGATCGAGCGGAATCGGCGGCAGTTCCTCGCTCTGGATGCGGTTGCCGGCGTCGAGCCAGACGCGTTCGAGCTTGAGGTTGGCGCTGAAGTCCCGCTTTTCCGGCCAGCTGTAGCCGCCGATGACGAGAATGCTGCCGTCCGCCAGGTCCACCGCCTTGATCTGGTGGCGCGGCCATTTGAGGCGGCCGCTCAGGCGGCTGCCATCGGGGCGGATCAGTTCGAGGCTCGGCCCGATCAGCCAGTGGCCTTGCGCCGTGGCGAGGCTGGCGTAGCGCGCCGGGTAGTTTTCCGAATAGCCGATACGCGGCCCGACCGGGACTTCGAATTTTGTCAGGGGCAGGCGTTTGATGCGGCCGGCCTCGAGCGGCCAGATCTGCCAGCGGGCCGCCTCGGTAAAGACATAGAGACTGTTGTCCGGCCCGGCCAGCGGCGGCGCGAACTGCTCACGGAAAGGGACGTCCTCGTAGCGGACCTGCTCGCCGGGAAGCGGCGAGGGCGGCGGACTGTCGGCCCAGACCGGGGCCAGCAGGCAGGTGCCGGCGATGAGCAGCAGGCGGCGCAGCTTCTGTTTCAGGTCCATGCTCAGCACCCCGCGCTGTCGATCGGGAAATACTGGAAGCGTCCCGCCTCGCCGACCAGTTCGTCGCCTTGCGCCAGCGAGGAGAGAAAAAGCGCCTGGTCGGTGCCCTGGAAATCGAAATTGATCAGGAAATCCGGCTTGCCGTCGCCATCGAGGTCGCCGGCCCAGATCAGGTAGTCGGACGGCTTCAATGCCTTGACCCCCTCGATGCCGAAGTTGAAGGTACCCAGCATCTGGCGGCGGCCGTCGAAGTGCAGTTCGAACGCCAGCGGCGTTTGCGCCCCCAGCTCCCAACGCGGCTGGCCGGTGTTCTCCGGCAGGAGCAGGGTGGGCACCAGGCGGGCCTGCTGTCCCTTGGGCAGGCCGACTTCGCCTTCCATCGTGCCCGGCGTCGCCGGCCGGCGCAGGTGGGGGATCAGGCCGGGGTAATAGGTGGCGACCGGTCCGGGCTGCAATTTCAGTTCCGTTTTCAGGCGCACCGGTTTGAACAGCACCAGCACCTCGCCGACCGGCGGGGGCGGCGTGAAGCTGAGCAATTGGCCCGCTACCGGGTCGCCGTCGTAGACCGGGTGGCGCTGCGGCTTGATGCCCAGGCTCAGCGGATACAGCTCGCAGCGGCTGGGGCAGGCCAGCGCCCACCAGCCGCTGCCCGCCTTGTATTCACGGCCCGGCAGATGCAGGCCGAACTGGCCGTCCTGGGCCGCCAGGCGCGGCAGCATGACGACCGGGCCGGTCGACTTGCCGCTCAGTGCGGCGTCCTGCGCCGGGGCGGTAAACGGGCAAAGCAGGAGCAGCGTCGTCAGGCTGATCCGGCGCCAGGTAGCGGATGGCTTCAAGGGCTTGGGCATGGTCTTGGGCAACAGGAAGGCTGGAGGCGAAGGGAGGGCCGAGGGGCGTGCCGTGCTTTTCCCTCAAGAGAGCAGGGGGGGGCGCGAGCCCGGGCATCCTGCCTCAACTCATATTGCATGGCAACCGCCAGCCGGGCGGAGGCGCTGCTTGAGCAATTGCGTCTGCCGGCTCGGGCAAGCTGGTGGGGCGGGCATTCGGAACGATTCCCAAATGTTGTAAATGCGAGTGGTTATCAATTACAATTGTCGGCGTGAGGTAAATATCCAGTCGCCCTGCCGGGCGCGCCAACAAGTTGTCACACAGCCAGCCGTCGCCAGCCAGTGTTCATATTCAGGGAATAACACGATGCTGCGAATGACTCCGCTCGCTTTGGCGATGAGCATGCTTGCTCTGCCGCAATGGGCTTTTGCCCAAACCACTTCCAATCAGGACGCCGCTACCGAGCAGACGCTGCCGGCGGTCAAGGTCTCGGCGGCCGCCGAGCAATCCGCCGAACTGCCCGCTCCCTACGCCGGCGGCCAGGTCGCCAGGGGGGCTCGCCTCGGGGCGCTGGGCAACCAGAGCGTGATGGATACGCCGTTCAACATCACCAGCTATACCGCCGAACTGATCGAGAACCAGCAGGCGCGCAGCGTTGCCGACGTGATGGCGAACGATCCCTCGGTCCGCTTCACGACGTCGAGCGGGCATGCCTACGAAAACTTCCGCGTGCGCGGCTTCGACGTCAATTCCTCGGAACTGGCGATCAACGGCGTCTTCGGCCTGGCGCCGGTCGGCCATGCGCCGCTCGAAGCCGTCGAGCGGGTCGAAGTGCTCAAGGGGCCGAGCGCGCTGTTCAGCGGCATGCCGCCGGGCGGCGGCGTCGGCGGGGTGATCAACCTGGTGCCAAAGCGGGCTGGCGACGATCCGTTGACCCGCGTTTCCCTCGGTTACCAGTCGGCCGGGCAGGTCCTGAGCAGCTTCGATGTCGGCCGCCGGGGCGGCGCGCAAAACGCCTTCGGAGCCCGCGTCAATGGCGCCTTCAGCAATGGCGATACCGAGCTCGACGGCCAGTCCAAGAAGCGCCAGTTTCTTTCCGGCGCCTTCGACTATCGCGGCGATGCGCTGACCGCCTCGCTCGACGCCTACTACAACAAGGAATCGTTCAGCGGCGGCACGCCGGCCATGTACTGGTTCCAGAACAGCACGCCGATTCCGAGCGCGCTCGACCCGCGCAAGAACATGTTCCCGGGCGCCAGCGGCGAGCTGGAAAGCAAGGCCGTCATTGCCCGTGCCGAGTACGAATTCAACCCCCACCTGACCGCCTTTGCCAGCGCCGGTGTGATGAATTTCGAGCAGACCGGCTTCATTAACGGCACCCACGCCCGCAACATCGCCGTCAACGGCAATTTCACCGCCGCCACCAACGGCACCCGCTCCTACACCGACAGCGTCGCCGCCGAAGCCGGCCTGCGCTCGCGCTTCGCCACCGGCGCCGTCGGCCACGAAGTCGTGCTGCACGCCACCGGCCTGGAGCAGGAAAGCGGCTCGGCCACCAACTCGGTGAGCACTACCTCGAACATCTACAACCCGGTCAGCTCGCTGGTCATGCCGGCCTCGCCGGCCTCCGCCCCGAAGACCTCGGAAACCACGCTGGGCAGCCTGGCGCTGGTCGACACGCTGAGCCTGCTCGACGACCGCCTGCGGGTCACCGTCGGCCTGCGCAACCAGAACGTCAAGACCACCAACTACAACGCCAGCACCGGCGCCGTCACCGCCAAGTACGACAAGAGCGCCGTGACGCCGGCCCTGGGCGTCGTCGTCAAACCCTGGGGGCCGTCGGTTTCGCTCTACGCCAATTACGTGCAGGGCCTGAGCAAGGGCGACACGGTCTCCGATACCCTGGCCACCAACCGCAATTTCGTCTTCGCCCCGTACAAGACCGAGCAGATGGAAGGCGGCATCAAGTGGGAGGCCGGCAAGTTCAGCAATACGCTGAGCCTCTTCGAAATCACCAAGCCGACCATGGTCGCGTTGGGCAGCGCGACCAATCCGACCTACACCGACGACGGCGAAAAGCGCGTGCGCGGGCTGGAGTGGAATACTTTCGGCGAACTGACGCGCAATCTGCGCGTCTTGGGCGGCATCGCCTATTCGCAGGGCGTCCAGACCAAGACCGCCTACAACCGCTACGACGGCAATGTCGCCATCGGCGCGCCGCGCTGGCAGGGCAACCTGGGCACCGAGTGGGATGTGCCGATGGTTTCCGGCCTGACCCTGAGCGGCCGCGTCGTGACGACCAGCAGCCAGTACCTCGATGCCGCCAACCAGCAGCGCATTCCGGGCTGGGGCATCGTCGATGCCGGTGCCCGCTACAGCACCAAGCTGGAAGGGCGGCCGCTGGTCTTGCGCCTGACGGCGAACAACCTGTTCGACAAACGCTACTGGTCGGGCAGCTTCAGCGACAGCTATTCGATGGCCACCCTGGGCGCGCCGCGGACGATCACCGCTTCCGCCACCATGGACTTCTGACGTCGTGCGCTGCCTGACCGCACTCATCCTGGCCGGCGTGGCGCAGGCCGCCACGGCGTCGCCGGCGCTGGCCGAAAGCCTGCCGGCGACCAGCGCCGTCGTGCTGCCGCAGGCCCGGCAATTCGACCTGCAGGCGGCGGGCAGCGGCCTGCGCTACCGGATCTTCGTTGCCGAGCCGGCCTCGCCGCCGCCGCCGGCCGGCCATCCGGTGATCTACGTGCTCGACGGCAATGCCGCCTTCCCGGTGGCGGCCTTCCTGGCGCGTAGCGCCGCCGGGCGGCGCGAGGTCACCGGGCAAGTGCCGCCGCTGGTGGTCGGCATCGGCTACCCCGGCGCCGACGACTTCGACGTGGCGGCCCGCCGCCGCGACTACACCGTCGGCCCCGATGGCGGCGGCGCGGCGATCAGCGAAGGCGGCGCCGAACGCTTCCTCACCTTCATCGAGCAGGAACTCAAGCCCCTGCTCGCCGCCCGCTACCGCATCGATCCGCGCCGCCAGGCCTTGTTCGGCCATTCCTTCGGCGGCCTGTTCGTGCTGCATGCGCTGTTTACCCGGCCGGCCAGCTTCTCGACCTTCATCGCCTCCAGCCCCTCGATCTGGTGGCAGGACAAGCGGGTGCTGGGCGAACTGCCGGGGCTGCTCGCCCAGCCGGTGATGCCGCGCATCCAGATCAGCGTCGGGGCACTCGAAGACGACCCGCCGAAGGGCAATTATTCGCCCGAGATGCGCGCCCTGCTGGCCAGCCGGACGATGATCCCGGAAGCCCGCGACCTGGCCGCCACGCTGCAGGCCCAGCCCGCCCTCAAGGACAATGTGGTCTATCACGAACTGGCCGGCGAGGACCACGGGCCGGCCTGGTTGCCGGCGCTCAGCCGCGGCATGCAGTTCTTCCTGGCGCAGCCGGCGACGCCCTGAACCCGCAACTTGACGAGGAACGCCCGATGAAACCCTTCGTTTTGATCGGCTTGGCCCTGCTTTCCCTGGGCTGCGTCGCCATCTACCTGGCTTCGCCCAACCAGCGCTGGCTGGCGGCGCCCTGGCCCGCCTGGCCGGCCCGCCTGGCCGGGCTGGTCGCCTTGCTGGGCGGCGGGTTCGCCCTGGCGCGGGAGATGCAGGTGCTGGCCACGCTTTTCGTTTTTGCCACCCTCCTGATGCTGCTCTTCTCGCTGCTGCCTTACCTGGGCGCGCTGCTCGACCTCCGCCGGCGGGGGCAAAATGGCTGATCGAGACACCCCGGCCATCCGCCGCGACTGGCTTTCGAAAACCCTCGCCGGCCTGGTCGGTGGCGGCTTGCTGGCGCTCGGCTGCAGCGGCCTGTTCGCGCAAGCCAATGGCGCGATGCCGTTGTCGATCCGCGGGCAACTGGCGATGTGGATGCTGCCGCCGATCTGGCTCGGCGTGCTCAGCGGCGTCTATTTCTTTCGCAGCGGCGGTCGCGCCTGGCTGGTCCTGGGCACGGCCGGCGGCCTGGTGTTCGGCGCCTTTCTCATCCTGCGTTCAATCTCGACTGGAAACTGAATACCTTGCGTACCGACTACGTCAAAATCTACAAGGTCGTGCACACCTGGACCGGCATCCTGACCGGCCTGGCCTTGTTCATCGCCTTCTATGCCGGCGCCCTGACCGTCTTCAAGGAACCGCTGGCACGCTGGGTTGCGCCGCCGCTTGCCCAGGCCGGCGTGCCGCTGGCGCAGGCCCAGCCGCTCATTGTCGGCACCCTGCAGGCCGACCCGGCGGCGGCGCGGGATTTCACCGTTCACCTCGACGACGCCGAACACGTCGCCGGGCGCATGGTCTGGCAGGTCCGGCCGGCCGAGGCCGACGAGCACGACCCGAGCGGGGTGCGCCATTACGCCGCCCGCCTAGACGCCAATGGGCAGGTCGAGGTGGTCGAAACGCATCCCTCGCCGCTCGCCGGCTTCATCGACACCCTGCACCGGGTGGTCGGGCTGCCGGTGGATAACGACCCGAGCCGCTGGCTGATGGGCCTGGTCGCCGCGCTTTATTCGCTCGCCCTGGTTTCCGGCGTCGTCGTGCTGCTGCCCTCGCTGGTCAAGGACTTCTTCGCGCTGCGCGTCGGCAAGAACCTCAAGCGCATGTGGCTCGACGCCCACAACGTGATCGGCATCGTCAGCCTGCCTTTCCATCTGGTCATGGCGCTGACTTCAGTGGTCTTCGCCTATCACGATGAAATCTATGTGATCCAGGACCAGCTGGTGCACGAAGGCAAATGGGCCGCCGCCTTCCAGCGCCCCCGGTCGGGCGGCGCGCCCGCCGCCGGGCGCGACCCGGCGGCGATGCTGAGCCCGCTCGAACTGGTCGCCAAGGCCCGCGAGGATGCCCCGGATTTCGTCCCCAGCATGCTGCAATACCAGCAAGTCACCGGCCCGCGCGCCACCGTCCGCATCTGGGGCAAGGATGCGGCGGCGGTTTCGCCACGGGCACGCGGCGGCTTCCTCGCCCTTGATCCGTACAGCGGCAAGGTCATCAACGCCGATTTCCTGCCCGGCCGGCAAAGCACGCCCAATCTCTTCGTCAGCAGCTTCTTCGCGCTGCACATGGCGGCCTTCGGCGGCACGCTGGTGCAATGGCTGTACTTCCTGCTCGGCCTGGCCGGCGCCTGGCTGTTCTACAGCGGCAACCTGCTCTGGGTGGAAAGCCGCCGCCGCAAGGCCGCCCGGCAAAGCAACGAGACCCCGGCGCAACGGCGCGACGTGCGCTGGCTGGCCGCTGCCACGGTCGG
>DAIMCQ010000230.1:0-7138 GCA_036726285.1 Azonexus sp. | reverse complement strand
TGGCTGAATCCGGCAATCAAGGTCTGCCCGGCACTCACGCCATAACGCTGTTGCAGCTCGGGAAGGAATTTCAGGAGCTTTTGCCGACTGGCCTCAGCGGCTGCCGCATCGATCCTGGGGCCGTCCGCCGTAAAGCTGACCGTGAAGGCCGTATAGGCACCGGGTGCCATGGTTAAGGGGGATCGTGCCGAGACAACGGCAATGTTCTCGGGAACGAAGCTCGCCAAACCGAGCAAGGCATCTTCATTGCTGCCAACACCATGCATCAGTATCAGCAGCCCACTGGGCTGCCCGACGGCAGGGCGGTAGCGATAAGCGAGGGGTAGATCGTCGATCAGGGGCGAGAAAGCTGTGTTCATGGTGGTGAGTCCTGTTACTCGGATAGGGCGTGCGGCAAGGGCTCCAGGCGCTCGATCTCGATTTCTCGTGCCAGCTTGCCAGAAAGACTGGCGACCCGCGCAGCAAAATGCTGGGATGCGCGATGACTGAATCGCGCGGCATCGGTTTCCAGCAGATGGAAGGTGCCGGGCCGCTCTTTTGCGCCGAATAGTTCATAGCGGATGCAACCGGGCGCGGCCCGGGTCAGCGGCATCATGCGCCGCAGCGCTGCTTCAACCGGGAGAACAGCATCCGGTTTGGCTTGGACGGCGGCGAAGATCGAGGCAGTCATGAATCCTCTTTTTGGCCCTTGGAGCATTGCGTTGTTAAAGCGGTGCGACCTCTGATCGCACCGTCAGCCTAAGCATGTGCAGGTTCGGCGTCAGCCGCCGAACAGTTTGCCTTCCCCGGCCCAATCCGAAGGCGCCACGTCTTCGAAAATGACGTAGATGTACTTCGGATCGGTTCCGGTATTGCGGACAATACTTTCCGTGATTTCGGCAGCAACGACTTGTTTGGTGGCGGTTTCCTTACCTTCAAACCAGGTAACGCGTACGACGGGCATAACAATCTCCTTGGGGTTAATCAGGAAGTGGTCGCCTTGCTCGGACCGGGTATGGATATACAACTTCGTATCGGAAATAACTGAAGCCAGCTCGAACGGATATAGGGTTTCATGATGGCCTCGTGCAGGAATGCCGTAGCCGGTTCCTGAACCCGCTACGGCACCCCGTTGGTTTGCTTAGACCTGTACCCAGGCCGGGGCAACGGTCGGACCTTTGCCGAGGAAGTAGCCGAAGTGGATGTTCATTTCGCCAATCGGCTCGATGAACCGGCTATTGCTCAACGGGCCGGCATTGACCGCTTCGAAACCCATCGATTGGGCCAGTGCGGATACCTGCGCCGTGGCCGCTTCGTCGTCGCCGGCAACCAGCACCTGGAGCGTCTTGCCTTGACGCGCTTCGGCCGGCAGCAGCTGGGCAAAGATGGTATTGAATGCCTTGACGACCCGGGCCTGCGGCGCCAAAGCCTGGATTTCCTCGGCGGACGAGGTGGTGTGGCCGATCACCAGGCTCTTGTAGTCGGCGCTGATCGGGTTGCTGATGTCGATCAGGACCTTGCCGGCAAGATCACCGGCCACCTTGATGGCGTCGGCAGCGCCACCGAAGGGGATGGCCAGGATGACGACTTCGGCCAGCTTGGCGGCGGCGGCAAGGCCGCCGCCTTGCGTGCCTTGTCCGATTTTTTCCGCCAGGACGGCAGCTTTGGCCGGGTCGCGACTGCCGATGACGACTTCGTGCTTGGCGCCAGCCAGTGCATTCGCCAGACCACTGGCCATGTTTCCGGTACCGATAATGGCAACTTTCATTTCATCACTCCTTGTGAGGCGTAGATCAGGTGTTGCCACTGTACGACTTGAGCCGTATTGAGATAAATTGCAAAAATCAGCCGTCACTTGAAACAAAATATTTGCAATGGACCGACTATTAAGCATGACGGTATTCGCCAAGGCAGTCGAACTTGGCTCCTTTTCAGCTGCCGGGAATGCGCTGGAAATGTCTTCCCAACTGGTCGGCAAACATGTGCAGATGCTGGAGCAGCACCTGGGTGTTCGCCTGCTCAATCGGACTACGCGCCGGCAACACCTGACCGACATCGGCCGCGAGTTTTACGAAAGGACAAAAAGCATCCTGGCGGAAGTCGAGGCAGCGGAAAGTCTGGCAGCGGAAACCCGGGCAACCCCGCGTGGACGCTTGCGCATCAACGCCCCGGTCACCTTTGGCATCCACGCGCTCTCACCCAGGCTGCCCGAATATTTGGCGGCCTATCCCGAGGTAAACCTGGAGTTGTCGATGACCAATCGAGGTGTCGATGTCATCGACGAAGGCTACGACCTGGTCTTCCGGATTGGTCAATTGACCGACAGCGGCTTGATCGCCCGGCCACTGGCGCCCTACCGGCTGATCCTGTGTGCCGCCCCGGGCTATCTGGCGGCGCACGGGCCGATCAATGTGCCGCAGGATCTGTCGCGACAGGAGTGCCTGGGTTTCCTGCACCCGGAATTGAGCAAGCGGTGGACCTTGATCGGGCCGGAAGGTAGCGTGACCGTACCGGTTTCAGGCCGCTTGATGGTGGATAGCGGCGAAGCCCTGATGGCTGCAGCTATCGCCGGTGTCGGCGTCTTGCTGCAACCCTTCGAAATCGTCGAACCCTATCTCGCCTCCGGGCAGTTGGTCACCCTGTTGCCCGAATACAGCGCACCGACACGGCCAATGCACATCCTTTATGCCCCGGACCGCCGCATGACCCCGAAACTCCGAAGCTTCATCGAATTTGCGCTGGCGCACTTCGGGCCGGACGCGCCACTACGAGACGATTCGACATCCCGGCCCATGCCAGCAACACATGCCCAAGTAAGCCGGATTTGATCCCGGCAGCAGCAACCGGTTCGGGCAACAAGGCAAGGCCGGCGCCGCCGATGGCGGCATCACAGTGCGGCAAAACTCAGTGATTCATCAATTTGGCGATGAAGCCGAGGAAAAGCAGGATTACCACGACCTTCCACAGCAGGCTGCGCATGTACCAGGGCGGTGCCTCGGTCAGGCTGCTACTGGTCGCCTTCCGGTTTTTAATTCTGAACTGGGTGGCGTAGTCCTCATCGCTGAACTGCACCTCGAAGACGTCCATGTCCGGGTCGAAGCGGGTTGGCCGGAGGCTGCTCGCCCGCTTCGCCCAAATAATGGCCAGGACGCCGATGACACCAAGCAAGGGAAACAGGGAGAACCAGCCGAACTGGCCGATGAATTTCACCGGTCCCAAAAAGAACGGCAAGGCAAATAAGGCACCCATAAAGCAGATCAGGCGAAGAAGCTGGAGCACGGGGCTGTTAGCGAGAATCAGATTGGCCAGGCCGGTTTCCTGAGCATGCTTTTCGCACATCGGAAACGACAGGTGCAAGATATCGCTCTTCATGGTCATGCCCCCGGTCAGATTCGGACGAATCGACTTGACGCGACCAAGGCGACTGGTCGTTTGCACCAGCGACTCGGTCGAGCCGCACTTGGGGCAGCAAAGCGGCCAGACAAGCGGTGGAAGATCATCATTGATTGCGATGCGCACGGTTGTTGCCACGGTTCCCCTCACAAATTCAGTATAAAAAAATCAAAGTGGAATGACCCAATTGACGTTTGAGTATAGCAGCCGAACGCACGCCGCATCGACATGCAAGATTGCCGGCAGCATCCGTAGAGCCGCGCTGATGGCGGGCCTCCGGCAACGGGAGATTTGATTCAATGGCCGGAATCGCGCTGCGTCGAGCAGCTACAATCGGCCTCATGTTCCATTCAACCGCTTCCACCCGCCGCTGGCTGTGCGCTGCCTTTCTCGGTCTGTGGCTCGGCATGGCCCAGGCTTCGGCCGATATCCGTCTCGGCGTGCTTGCCTGGCTCGGCTCGGAAGAAGCCGAGGTGCAGTGGCAGCCGCTGGTCCGGCAATTGGAGCGGCGCCTGCCCGGGCATCGCATCGTGCTGCGCGACTACAGTCTGGATGAGCTTTCCGAGGCGCTGCAGGCGGGCGAAATCGAGTTCCTGGTAACCAATCCGGGCCACTACATCATGCTCGAAGCCGAGCACGGCATCAGCCGCATCGCCACCCAGGTCTCGGCCACTTCGCAGGACCCGGCCCACGTCGTCGGCTCGGCCGTGGTGGTACGCAGCCAGCGGCAGGATCTGCGACGTCTGGAGGATTTGCAGAACAGCCGGCTGGCGGCCGTCGCCGACGATGCTTTCGGCGGCTACCAGGTGATCTGGGCGGAATTGCGCCGGCATGGGCTGGACCCGGAACAAGGCCAGCCGCTAACCACCTTTACCGGCTTCCCCATGCCGCGCGTCGCCGAAGCGGTGCTCAAGGGCGAAGCCGACGCCGGCGTGCTGCGTGCCTGCCTGCTCGAACGTCTGGAACGGGAAGGCGCCTTGCCGGCCGGCGCCTTGCGGGTGCTTTCGCCCCGGCCCGACATCGGCCATTGCGGCGTCACCTCGGCGCTCTACCCCGGCTGGGCCTTTGCTGCCGCACGCGGCACCGACCCGGCGCTCTCCCGCGCCGTACTGATGGCCCTGCTCACCCTGCCGCCGGACGACCAGGGGCAATCCTGGAGCGTGCCGGCCGACTATCACCCGGTGCATGAACTCTTTCGCGAGCTGCAAATCGGCCCTTATGCCTTCCTGCGCGAAACCGGCTGGGATTCGCTGTGGCGCCGCTACTGGCCGTGGGGTGCCGGGCTGCTGCTGGTGCTGGTGGTCTGGGGCATCTACACGCTGCGAGTCGAACACCTGGTGCAACGCCGCACCCAAGAACTCAGCTCGGCGCTGGCCGAGCGCCATCGGCTGGAAGAACGCGTCCAGGCCGGGCAGGAGCAGATGGACCATCTCTCCCGGCTGTCCATCCTCGGCGAACTGTCCGGCACCCTCGCCCATGAACTGAACCAGCCGCTCGCCGCCATCGGCAACTACGCCCACAGCCTGCTGCGCCGCCAGCAGGCCGACAATCTGTCGCCCGAGGCGCTGCGCCAGGCAGCCGAAGAAATCGCCAGCGAATCGGAACGGGCGGCCGGCATCCTCGGCGGCATTCGCGCCTTTGCCCGCAAGCGCAGCCGGGTTCGTGAAGTGCGGGACATGGCCGGTCTGGTCGAGGAAACCAGCGCGCTGATCCGTGGCATGCTGGCCCGCGCCCCGCTCATCGAACTGCAGACTACCCTGCCAGCCGAGGCCCGCCAGGTCGTGGTCGATCCGCTGCAGATCCAGCAAGTCCTGCTCAACCTGTTCAAGAACGCCTGGGATGCGCAGCAGGCGGCCGGCAGCGATGCCCCGATCGAGGTCCGGCTCGCTGCCGCCGACGGGCGCTGCACAGTGGCGGTTCGCGACCACGGCCCCGGCCTGACGCCGGCCTTGCAGGCGCACCTTTTCGAAGCCTTCTTCACCACCAAGCCGGACGGCCTGGGCCTCGGCCTGTCGATCTGCAAGACCATCATCGAGGCCCACGGCGGCGAACTGCACGCCACCGCGCCGGCCGACGGACCGGGCCTGGTGCTGGACTTTTCCCTGCCGCTGGCGGCGCCCGATGCCACCCGCCAAGAACCGGATCACGCATGAGCCCGACCTCCCTGCCCCCGACCATCCACGTCATTGACGACGAAGCGCCTTTCCGCCGCTCGCTGCTCTTCCTGCTCGAATCGGTCGGCTGGCAGGCGGTCGGCCACGAATCAGCCGAAGCCTTCCTCGACGCACCGCCCGCTTTCCCGGCCGGCGGCGGTTGCCTGGTGCTCGACATCCGCATGCCGCGGGTCAGCGGGCTGGAGCTGCAACGCCGCCTCAAGCTGGCAGACTCGCCCTTTCCGATCATTTTCATGACCGGTCACGGCGACGTCGAACTGGCGGTACAGGCAATGAAGGATGGTGCCGTCGATTTCCTGCAAAAGCCGTTCAAGGACCAGCTGTTTCTCGACACCGTGGAACGGGCCGTGCAGCTCAGCCTGGAACGCCACGCCGCTAGCCGCCGCCATCAGGAAGCGCGCGACTGCCTGGCCCGCCTGTCGGTCCGCGAACACGAGGTGGCCCGCCTGCTGGCGCTCGGCCAGGCCAACAAGGAGGTGGCGCGGCAACTCGGCATCAGCGAAAACACAGTACATGTACATCGCCAGCACGTCATGGAAAAGACCGGCACCGGCAGCGCCGCCGAACTGGCCCGGCTGATCCTGCGTGCCGACCCGTCCGGCCTCGACTGAAAGCCCCCCGGCAAACAATCCGGCAACCGGCAATAATCACTTTCGGCTATATGACTAACCGGATATCTGAATAGTCGCTTGCCGTGCGACTCCCTAGACTTGATCCCAAACAAGCCAAACAGGGAGTACAGCCATGCAACACCTCGCCACACCTTCGCTCGGCACGCCGAACGGACGACTTAGCCGCCTGCTGCGCCAGACTGCCGGCGGCCTTTTCGGACTCATTGCCGGCGCCACCATCGCCCAGGCTGCCACGGCCGACAGCGCCCAACTGGCGCGCGGCGAATACTTGGCCCGCCTCGGCGACTGCGTCGCCTGCCACAGTGCCGACAAGGGCAAACCGATGGCCGGCGGGCGCGAACTGGCGACGCCTTTCGGCGTGCTCTACTCGACCAACATCACGCCGGACCGCGAAACCGGCATCGGCGGCTACAGCTTTGCGCAATTCGACCGCGCCATGCGCCAGGGCGTCGCCGCCGACGGCCACAACCTCTACCCGGCCATGCCCTATCCGTCCTACGCCAAGATGACCGGCGACGACATGCAGGCGCTCTACGCCTACCTGATGCAGGGCCTCGCACCCGTCAAGCAGGCCAACAAGCCGACTGCCATGCGCTGGCCGTTCAACCAGCGCTGGGGCCTGGCGCTGTGGAACTGGGTCTTCCTCGATGCGACGCCCTTCCAGCCGAACACCCAGAAGGATGCGACCTGGAACCGTGGCGCCTACCTGGTCCAGGGGCTGGGCCATTGCGGCGCCTGCCACACGCCGCGCGGCATCGCCTTCCAGGAAAAGGCGATGAGCGATGCCGGTGGCAGCGGCAAGCATTTCCTCGCCGGCGAGACGGTCGAATCCTGGCGCGCCCTCAGCCTGCGCGGCCTATGGACGGTCGAGGACACCGCGCTCTTCCACAAGACCGGTCAGAAACACTTCGCCACCGCCTCCGGCAACATGGCCGAGGTCATCCATCACAGCACCCAGCA
>DAIMCQ010000229.1:0-7162 GCA_036726285.1 Azonexus sp. | reverse complement strand
CAGATCGGCCAACTCCGCTGGCAAAGTCCCGATCTCAAGCTACAGGCCGAGCAGATCGAACTCGACTGGTCGCCGACCGCCTTGCTGCACGGCACGCTGGCCGTCGCCGAACTGCGCATCGACCGCCTGCGTCTCGACCTGGCGCCGAGCGACACGCCGACACCGCCCCCGACCGACCTGCACCTGCCGTTCAAGCTCGCCCTGGCGCAACTCCGGCTCGACCAGCTCCAGCTCGGCGACAGCACACTGGCTCGCAAGCTGAGCGGCCGGCTGGACAGCGACGGCGAACAATTCCGTCTCGACGACTTCGCGGCCGACAGTGGCGATACCCACCTCGACGCCAGCGCCACGCTGTCCGCCGGCGCCCCGCTCGACTTGCAAGCCAGCGGCGAGATCACCGGCCGCCTGGCCGACAAGCCGCTGGCGCTCAGCCTGCACGCCGCCGGCCCGCTCGCCGGTTTCCGTCTGCAGGCGACGGCCAGCGCCGGCTTGCAGGGCGAAGCAACGCTGCACCTGACGCCGTTTGCCACGACGCCTTTCACCAGCGCCCAGATCGCCCTCGACCAGATCGACCCGGCCGCCTGGCAGGCCGGCGCGCCCAGCGCCCGGCTCAAGCTGCAGGCCGATATTCAGGCGCAAGGCACGGCGGAACACATCGCCGGCCACTTCGTCCTGAGCAACCCGCTGGCCGGGCCGCTCGACCGCCAGCGCCTGCCCTTGGCCAAACTGGAAGGCCGTCTCGACTGGCAGGGCGAAAGCGTGCGTTTTGACGACCTCAAGGCCAGCCTGCCCGGCGGCGGCGAAGTACGGGGCCAGGGCCGCTGGCAGAAGCAGCAGCTCGAACTCGACCTGCAGGCCAGCCGGCTCGACGCCGCCCAATTGCTCTCCAGCCTGCGCCCGACCCGCCTCAACGGGCCGCTGCAAGCCAGCCTGGGCGCCGAGCGGCAAGCCCTGACGGTGGATTTGCAGGACGCCGCCTTCCACCTGCAAGCGGAAGCCAGCCTGGCCGACAACCGACTGCGCGTCCCCAAGCTCGACCTCGCCGCCGGCCCGGCCCGGCTCACCGCCAGCGGCGAACTGCGCCTGGACGGCGAACGTCCGTTCAAGGCCGGCGGCGAGCTGCGGCAATTCGACCCGAGCCGTTTCGCCAAGCTGCCGGCCGCCCTGATCAATGCCAGCCTCAGCGCCGAAGGACGGCTCGTGCCGCACCCCGTGGTCAAAGCCGCCTTCGCCCTCAAGGACAGCCGGCTGGCCGGCCAGCCGCTGACCGGCGAAGGCCGGCTCGACATCGACTGGCCGCGCATCCCGCAGGCCGATATCCGGCTCGCCGCCGGCAACAACCGGCTGAGCGCCAGCGGCGCTTTCGGCCGCGTCGGCGACCTGTTGCACATCGAGATCGAGGCGCCACAACTGCAGCCCTATGGACTGGACGGCAGCGTAGACGGCCGCCTCGACCTGGCCGGCACGCTGCAGCAGCCGCGTCTGGCCGCCCGCCTGCACAGCCCCCGGCTCGGCTGGCCCGGCCATTTCCGCCTCGGCGAACTGAACCTGCAAGCCGAGCTGGGCGGCGAAGCCAGCTCGCCCTTGCACCTCGACATCAAGCTCGACAACCTCGACCTGCCCGATCAGCCCAGCCTGCTCAAGGCGCTGCGCCTGCAGGGCGAAGGCAGCAACCAGGCCCACCGACTCAGCGCCAGCGCCCGCCTGGCCGGCAAGGACAGCGTCCGCCTCGGCCTGGCCGGCGGTCTGGTCGATCTGGCCGGCCAGCCCGGTTGGCGCGGCCAGATCGTCGAAGCCCGCTTCAACGAACCCGAGCAGCCGCGCAGCGCCCGGCTCGACGCCCCGGCCGAGTTGCAATTCGCCGCCAGCGGCTGGCGCCTCGGCCCGGCCCGCCTGAGCGGCAGCCCCAACAACTGGCAGGCCGGCCTGCAGGCCGAGACCGACGGCAAGCAGCTGCACGCCAGCCTGAATGCCCGCGGCCCGCGCATCGGCCAGATCGACGGCCGGCTCGACGCCGGCATGGACGGCGCCTGGTCGCTGAACCAGCAGGCCGCCTGGCAGGGCAGCCTGAAAAGCGACATCACCGATCTCGGCTGGCTGGCCGAGCTGATCGGCGATGCCTGGCAAAGCGAGGGGCGCTTCAACGGCGAACTGAAAATCGCCGGCACACCGGCCCAGCCTGTCGCCAACGGCCAGTTCCGCGGCGAGAAACTGGCCTTGCGCCTGCCCGAACAGGGCCTCAACCTGGCGCGCGGCGAACTCGACATCGAACTGCGCGACAACCTGCTGCGCGTCCGCCAGCTGCGCTTCGACAGCCTGCTGCAAGCCTTGCCGCGCCCCCTGCGGCTGAGCGATACGGCGGCGCTGGCAACGTTGACCGAACGGCCCGGCCGGCTGGAAGTCAGCGGCGAAATGCAGATCGACCGCAACCGGGGCGCCGACAACGCCTTCCTCGACTTCCACCTCGACCGCCTCGGCGCCTTCCAGCTTCCCGACCAGTGGGTGGCGGTTTCCGGCGACGGCCGGGTGAGCTGGCGTGGCGACACCTTCGGCGCACGCGGCAAGCTGACGGTCGATGCCGGTTACTGGCAACTGGCGCCGGGCGGCGCGCCGCGCCTGTCCGACGACGTGATCGTCAAGCGCCCCGACCAGGAAAAACCGGCGGCCAGCTTGCGGCCAAAGCTCGATCTCGATATTTCCACCGACCTCGGACGCAATTTCCTGTTCAAGGGCGCCGGCCTGACGACGCGGCTCAGCGGCGACATCCGGCTGCGCGCCAGCGGCCGCGACCTGCCGCGCGCCAGCGGCATCATCCGCACCCGCGACGGCCGCTTCGAAGCCTACGGCCAGCAACTGGCGATCGAACGCGGCGTGCTGACCTTCCAGGGCCTGCTCGACAATCCCGCGCTCGATGTCCGTGCCGTGCGCAAGGGGCTGGCCGTCGAACCCGGCGTCCAGATCAGCGGCAGCGCCCAGCGCCCGATCATCAAGCTGGTCTCCGACCCGGAACTGCCGGAGGCGGAAAAGCTCGCCTGGCTGGTCCTCGGCCACGGCCCGGAACAAATGGGTGCGGGCGATGCCAGCGTGCTGCTCTCGGCGGCCGGCGGCCTGCTCGGCAACAACTCGGGCGGCGTCGTGCAGCAGTTGAAGAAAAGTTTCGGCCTCGACGAATTCGGCGTGCGCACCGGCCAGTTGGGCGACACCGGCAGCCGCCTGCAAAGCAGCCGGGTGGCCGGCGGCAGCGTCGATACCAGCTCGGCCACCGGCGCCCAGATTCTCAGCGTCGGCAAACGCCTGTCATCGAATGCGCTGCTCTCCTACGAGCAGGCGCTGGGCAAGGCGGAAAGCATCGTCAAGCTGACCGTGAGCCTGAGCCGCCAGGTGTCGCTGATCGGCCGGGCCGGCAGCGACAATGCGCTGGATATTTTCTACACCCTCAGCTTCGGGCGGGAGAGCCGGCCAGAACGCGGCAAGCGCCAACCGGCGGCCAGCGCCGTGCCCTGAAGCGGGCCGATCGCGGCCCGGCTTGCGGTTCTAAGCCCGCCCCTTCCAGCTGGCGACGCAATTCTGGCGGAAGTACTGCAACGCCCGCTCCATGTACGAATCCGGCATTTGCGGGTCGTTGTCGGCGAGATGGATCTCGGCATCCGGCATCAGGTCCTGCAGCCACATTTCCTTGAGCGCCTCGCGCTGTTCGAAGGGAGCATGCTCGTCGATAAAGGCGAGCACGGCCGACGAATCGAATCCCTGGCTGCGGAAGGCGGCGATGATCGCCTTGGCTTCCTTGAGCAAGGCCGCCGGCTTCGGCGGCTGGCCGGTGGCGATGCACAGGAACAGGGTGGCCAGCACCGCCGGGTCGCCGGCCTTGCCCTTGGTGACGCGCACCCATTCCTCGGCCACCAGCTTGTCGTACTCGAGCATTTCCTCTTCCGGCGCATCGCGGGTGAAGAAACTGTCCTGCTCGACGTTGAGCAACTGGGCCGGCGTCTTGTCGCGGGCCAGCAGGCGCGGCAGGTCTTCGGCGACAAAGGCCTCCATCGCCTGGCGGCAAAGCCGGGCGAAATCCTCCGGCGCCTCCTTGAGGAAGGCATCGAGCCCGGCCGGCCGGTACTTGAAGCGCTTGTCGCGCAGCGTCTGGACCAGTTTGACGAACTGCGACTTGGAGGGCAGTTCGAGCGGTTCGCCGCCAGCATAGATCACCAGCAGCACCGAACGGACGATGTCCTCGGCGGCATGGATCTCGCACTCCGCCGCATTGGCGCGCAGCCGGCGCAACAGCCAGCGGGCGAAATCGATCTGCATCTGGTTGGCCTGGCGGGCGCGGACTTCCTGCCGGTAGGCTTCCACCGTCAGCGGGTAGGCGAAGGAGCGTTCGTTGACGAAAGCTTTTTGATCGCTGGCCAGCATCTGCTTGAAGGCCGGGTCGGGCCGCTCGTTGGGCATGATCGCCGCCATCGGCATGGCGTGCAGCTGCTTGAGCATTTCCGAACCGCCGCGCGAATGCGACAGCAAGGTGTTGTCGCGCAGCGAGCGGGCCGCCACCTGCAGATCGCCGTTCGAGCTGTGTTCGAGATAGAGACTGGCCAGGTTCACCATCCGCGTTACCGCCGTTTCCAGGTCGATGCGCAGGAAGGCGGTGCCGAAATGGTCGGCGATCTGGACCAGGCCCTTCGGCGCGTCAGCCAGGAAACGCTTGATGTCGTCCTGGCCGAGGATGCCGTGGTCGAGGCCGTAACGCAGTGCCCGGTCGAAGAACGGGCGGTTGTCGAGAACGGCAATCGAGTTCGTCACCGGCGCCCCCATTACAGTGCGGATTCTTCTTCGTCCTCGGCCGCCTTCGGGCGGGTCTCGGCCGTGGCGACGCTATCGACGCGCTCCTCGACGTCATGCACCATGCGGTCGCGCATGGCGATCACCACCTGCTCGAAGATGTCGCTCAGTTCGTAGCGCAGCACCCAGGCGGTTTCCATCCAGTCGTGGTCGGCGATTTCCGAGCGCGGCACCTTGGGACGCGAACCGGCGATCGAATTGCCTTCGTGCAGCGCTTCGTCGATCTCGTCGATCTTTTCGTTCAGCCAGGTGATCGAGCGGGCCGCCAGGCCACCTTCCCAGTGGTATTCCTCGGTGAATTCGCCGGACATCGCAAAGGAGAGGAATTCCTCGTCGCGGTCACCGAAGTAATTGACCAGCACTTCGTAGCCGCCTTCGAGCTCGCCGATGGTTTCGAGGTACTCGGCAGCCATCTCCTCGTCGCGGTAGAGCACGGCATTCATCATGCCGCGCAGCGCCGCGTGCGTCTCGTCGCGGTAGCGCGCTTCGAGCACGATGGCCTGGGCGAACTGTTCCGGCGTCACCACCATGTTGATCACCGATTCCTTCGAACCGTCGAAGCCGCGCATGATGGCCAGCAGGTCCTTGGCCGGGACCTGGTCGAGGATTTCGACCAGGGCGGTATCGCCCTCGGTATCGGCGATTTCGACCAGGGCCTGCTCGGCGCCGCTGAGGTCACCGGCCAGAATGAGCTGGGATGTCTTGAGTACGACGGGATGTGTCATGTCTAAACCTATTCAGTACTACGGATTCTGTAATTGCCGGGCGGCTCAGGAGCGGGAGGAGTCGAAGCCCTGCTCGGCCAGCCAGTCGTCGCCGGCCTCGCCGAGATCGCGATCTTCGTCGTCGTCGCCGCGACCGTCGTCCTCGCCCTCTTCACCATCCTTGTCTTCGTCGTCGTCGCTGGCCCGGATCTCGCCATTCGGGGCGCCCTGATCGAAGCAACGCAGGTATTCGAGGCAGGCGGCGGTGACCATGAAGGCCTCGCCGGTCGCTTCACCGAGCACGGCTTCCTGCAGGGGCAAGGCCCAGTCGGCCAGCTTGATCAATTGCGACAGCCGGTCCCAGGTCGGGAAATCGTCGTCGTCCGGCTCGCAGAGCACGGCCGCGTTCATCGCCCCCTTGTTGGGGAAGGAGAAAGCCTCGTAGAACACCGGCACCACCATCTCCGGGCTGAAGTCGATCATCGGCAGGATGGCCTGCAGCTCGCTGCGCTTTTCCTTGAGCCGCGCCTTCAAGGCCGACTTGCCTTCCGAATCGGTCAGCAGGTCGCTGATCTCCGCATCGTAGGCGGCCCACAGCTCGGCAAAATAGTAAGACTTCTTCATTTTTGGATAATTCCCAGGTAATTGCCCCACAGCTCGTGCGCGACCACCAGCGGATCGTCGAGCAGGCTCTTGCGGCGCGTGTCGTCGTAAGCCTTGCGGCGCTCGGCATCGGCCAGCGTTTCGTAGGCTTCCTGCACGTCTCTGAATTTGGCCGCCGCATCCGGTGCCGGATTGCGGTCGGGGTGAAACTGGGCCGCCTTCTTGCGATAGGCCGCCTTAACGTGCTCGCTTTTCGCGTCCGGCGAAATGCCGAGCAGGCCGTAATAGTCTTTCATAAGCTCTCAACAAAAATGTCAGCCGGCGGGCAGGCCCGTGGCACAGGCGCCTTGACGGGAGCAGCGGACAGGGACACCGATCAGCGTCAACAAAATCGCTGGCGAATACGCGATTTTACCGGGTAGTTCGCGGCTTGGCGCGCAAAGATGCAGGCAGACGGCAAGCCGCCGGCTAGAACGTCCCTTCCGCCTGGTTGAGCAGTTCCACCTCGGTACGCAGCGTGTTGTAGCCGGCCGGCGCGTGGTAGCTGCATTCGCCGTTGCCCTGGTCGACACCGCCGAGCAGCGGACAGGCGCCGAACAGCTCGGCCACCCAGTCCACGAAAGCGCGCACCTTGGGCGACAGGTGGCGGTTCTGCATGTAGGCCACCGAAATCGGCATCGGCGACGGCGCAAACGCCGGCAGGACTTCGACCAGCGTCCCCGATTCGAGCAGGGGCAGCACCGTGAACCGGGCCGGCTGGATCATGCCGAAGCCCTGCAGGGCACAGGCAATATAGGCATCCATGTCATTGACCGAAACGCTGCCGCGCATCTTGAGCGGCATCGTCTGGCCATCGACGATGAAATCCCAGTCGAAGTTGCGCCCGGTTCGGTGCGAGAAGTACTGCACCGCGACATGCTGCTGCAGGTCGTCGATGCTGAGCGGCACGCCATGGCGCGCCAGGTAGTCCGGCGTGGCGCAGGTGACCAGACTGATGGCGCCGATGCGCCGCGCCACCAGCGTCG
>DAIMCQ010000228.1:0-7174 GCA_036726285.1 Azonexus sp. | reverse complement strand
CGGCCCATCTTGTGTGCGACGGCGCCGGTCGTGCCGGAACCGGCGAAGGAGTCGAGGACGAGGTCGCCATCAGCAGATGCAATCTCTAAGACTCTCTTGATTAGCCGTTCAGGTTTCGGAGTAGTAAACGGGTCTCCAGGAAATAGTCGGTCAATCTCCAACCTTGACTCTTGATTATGCCCTGCCTCGTCATATCCCCAAATTGAACGAGGCACCACAGGTTTCGATTGGGTCAGAAATTTCTTAATACGGGGCATTTTCGCCTCGCCGCTCTTTCCCCAATAAAGAAGCCCTGCCTCAACATTTTTTTCGTGTGTCTTTCGGTCATATGCCCAAACTCTGGTGCGACTGGGCCAGACCTCTTCCAAAGAAAATGGGTTGACGATTGGGTAATAAAGATTAGGCCGTTCCTCTGCCGTCTTAGCGCAGGTGTAGGCAGCCGAATTCCAAACGCCTCTGGGATCGTTATCTGGATTCCGGTAGTTTGCTAGCTGAGATTCATTTTTCTCTAAGCGGTTAGGGCGCCAAACTTCCTTGTTCTTCGCAATCACCAGAACATGGTCAAAATCGCCACTGAAATATTTTGCGTCATTAGCTGGTGAAACTCTCTTGTGCCAAGCCAAATTCGCCACAAAATTCGCCCGCCCAAACACCTCATCACACAACACCTTGAGGTAGTGCGCCTCGTTGTCGTCGATGGTGATCCACAGCGAGCCGTCCTCGGCCAGCAGGCGGCGAATGATTTCCAGCCGGTCGCGCATCAGCCCCAGCCAGATCGAATGTTCCAGCCCATCGTCGTAATGGGTGAAGGCGCTGCCGGTGTTGTAGGGCGGGTCGATGAACACGCACTTAACCTTGCCCGCGTACTCCGCCTCCAGCGCCTTCAGGGCCAGCAGGTTGTCGCCGAAGATCAACTGGTTGTCGAAAATATCCGTGTCCGTCACCCGCTGCCGGGCGTGATAGGACCTCTCCGCCTCCTCCACCAGAATACGCGGCTCCAGCTTCGGCCGCTTGTCCTTACCGATCCAGGTGAGTTCGAGTTTTTGTTTTTGCGTCATGTATTACGAAGGTTTTCTATAGGGGTGCAGGCGCCGAGTTTCGGAACGCGTCGCCCAGTAAGAACCGGCTTTTTCCACCATTGGCCAACCTTCTTCCGGGCAGCACAAAGCTTCTGCGGCCTGATAAACTAGTTGGGCAAATTTGATTGCGTCTTGCTCGGGCAAATGCATCGCCAAATCGTTGAAGTGGCATCCAACCAGATTTCTCACTGCCGCCATTTGTTGAAGGCTATCGAAAATTCCGCCGAGCTCAATTGTCGAATATGTACCATCCGGCTGAATCGATTCGACCTTTAGAACCGGCTTCAATTTCTTATCAATGGGAGGAAGCAAATCGCCCAGCGTAGGCTTCCCCCTCCGCCGCGGAACCGCACATTCGTAGTGCAAAGTCAGATAATCACACATCGCCTCCAGTACAACGCCAGCGCTGGCACAAAGCAATTGAGGACTCAGCGGATCGTCTGCAAGTAGCTTTCCCAGTTCAGCAATCGGTGTCAGACTCGTTTTCCCGTGCGCCACACCGCTAGCAGGCGACCACGGCCTAAGTTCTATAAATTGACATTGCCCGTGCCGCAACAATCCCCAGCGGAATTTCTCCTTCCACGGGCGGTAGTGTGTCGTGATAAGGCAATGCATAAAATGCTGAGACTCCTCATAAAGCAGGTTGATCAGCCGATCCACATGCGGCTCATCAATACTGCCCAGAATGTCGTCAAGCACCAGAATGGTGTTTTCTCGGCCTTGCAACCCTGCCAGCGCGAGGAATATGCAAAGCCCAAGCGAATCTAGGTGTGACTCACTGAAATAGGCATGCGGCGGCGCATCCGTCTGCCCCAAAAACTCTGCCCCCAGTTCCAGCGAGCCGCGTTTCACCGGATCAAGTTTCAGGCTGATTTTGTTCAGCCCTTCTTCTGGATGAAGCTTTTCGTACAGGCGCCCGACCTCCAACGCAATTGCCTGCAATTTGGCGTCGACATAGGCGCGGCGCTCTTCTTCCATCACTTTCAAGGATTGCCGCAAATTGGGCAAAACCCGGCCAATTTGCGTTTGTCTCTCGTAGTTGGATCGGTAACGATCCAAAGCCAGCTTGAGCGACTGAATGCCGGCTTTTGAAGCTTCCTGTGCTTCGGTTTGGCGATTGAGTTGCTGGTTTATGCCAAAAAGTTCGTCTGAATCAGGAACGTCAACTGCCATGGCTTGGAGTACTGGAGCGTCATTGCCCCCACTGACCAGGAATATTTCCCGTGCGCCTTCCCAGGCCTGCTGAAATTGTTTGCGTGATTCACTCAAGCGGCGCCGTTCGTTTTCGAGAATCGATTGCTGCTGGGCTACTGCATTTGCTGCAAGGTTCCTTGCCTCAAGCGCCGCTTGAAGCGCGCGTAACAACTCAAGCCGTTGCGCCACTTGAACGGGCAAGCCAGCGGCAAACTCGGCACTGCCACAAAGCGGACACTGGTCGACATGTTGCTGCCCTTCCAGATGCTTTTTGGCCGCCAACAGCAACTCGATGGTCGACACGTCGTCTGCAAGGCAGGAAGCTTTGGCTTGAGCCAAGGCATCCTCTTCGTAGCCGAGCTGGCGCTGGCTGGAAATAGCCTTTTCATCCGCTTGCCGCACCCGCTGTACGTCGCTTTCCAGTTGAGCAAGCGCCGAGGCAAGGGTACGTAAGCGGCGCAGGTTTTCATCAAGCTCAGCCGTGCTCTTTTTCGACTCGGCTTCAGCCCAAGTCATGTAGTCCGCGCTAGGCTTTCCGGCCGCCGCCCACCGCTCTTCTATGGCAGTGCGGTTTTCGCTGATTACGACGCTCGCCGTCGTCTGTTGACGGTCGATTTCGATAATCAGCTTCCTGAGTTCGTTTTCAGAAGCCTCGATGGGAGAGATGTCGATGAATGGTCGTATGACGGCATACCGGTTTGCCGGCGTGTCCTGCAATAGTTGAAGAAGCTGACTACGGCGCAGGACGGAAATGTTCGGTAGCCCTCCGGCAGTGGGCGCAACTTCTACACCTTTTCGACCATAAAACGCGGTCCACTTTCCAGACGACGTTTCGAGCGAAACAACGATTTCGTTTTTGTTTTTCCCGACCGAAGGCCAATAAGGTGCCAACGTTCCCAAACCCCGCCCTTCCAGCGAACCGACTTTGCCGTTACCGATAAAGTCGAAGGCATCGCAAAGGGTTGTTTTGCCGGTACCGTTTTCACCGTAGACCAGCGTCAGACTTTTGCCTTTCTCGAATCCGACAGAAAACGCTGTGGTCGCACCACGCAACGCCTGAACGGCCAAAGAGCGCAGAGGAGTCTTAGCCGCCATGCTTTTCTTCCTCCACCATGGAAAGCTCAACGGCAGTCTGCCAATCCTCCTGCTTCATTTTTCCTTGAGTCAGTTTGTCAGCGATGCGCTTGCGCTGCCCCCCGGAAATCAATTGTTCTTTTTCAAGGCGATCCAGAATCTTGGTCGCCAATTCCTCGCTCGGATTCATTGCTTGCTCCCCTCAAGGCAATTACTGAAGTTCCCAAGCCACGAAAAATAGCACATTGGAATCGATCCGTTGTTGCAAGCCTGCCTGCAACTCGTCAATCAGCCGCCCGCGCTCCTCGTCGATCTGGTCTTGCCGGTCGAACATCTCCCGGCGCTTGCGGTTTCGGGTTTGTTCCAGCTCGCGCTGGCGTTTCTGGCAGTTGATCTTTTCTTCCAGGGTCAGCGCCGACGAAGCGTCACGGCGGACTTCCTTGATCTGTCGGTCGAGTTCTTTGAGTTCCTGTTCCAGCCCCAGTTTTAGGTCATCGGCCCAGGCGTCGAGCTTTTGCACCTCGGCTTCAAAGTAATTGAGGTTGCGCTGGTTGATTTCGGCCAGCGCGGCGTCGCGGCGGCAATTTGCTGCGGTCGACAGCGCTGGCGCTGGATTTTTCTCGGCCAGCGCCGATTCCATACTAGCCGGCAAGCGCAGCAGCTTTTCGCCGTCGTCATCCGGCAGCGCCTCGCCCCGTGCATCGACGGCCGAAACGATCAGCCGCTCTTCCTTGCGGCCCAGCGCTTCCACGGTCAGCAGTTCGACCTGGAGTTGCCCGAACTGGCCGCGCAGGTTTTCCAGCGTACTCAGGCGGCCGTTCTGTCTGGCGTAGGCGTCGTAGTCGAAGCGCAGGCGGGCGGGCGGCAGTTCGCCCTGCTTGGCGCGGGCGATGATCCATTCGGCAAGCGGATGGCCGACGCGGTAGAGGTGGGCTTCGCCGCTGCGGCGGGGCAGTTCGTAGCGCCCGAGAGGGACATGGGCGGCAAGTTCGGGGGCCGGCAGGGTGTTGAGCTGGAAGCCGGCGTCGTCGAATTCGGCTTCCTCTTGCAGGGCGGCTTTGGTCAGGTCGAGCAGCATCGTCTCAAAACGCCCGCGCGTGGCTTTGCCGTCGGCGTCGCGGACGCGCAGCTTGTTCTGGACTTCCTCGTCGAAGTTTTCCAGCAGCAGTTGCCGGGTTTTGACCATGGCCTGGTTGATTTCACCGGAGAGGTCGAGTTGCAGTTGCTCGAAGCTGGCCTTGATCTGTTCGTGGCTGCGGCAGGTCTTGTAGATTTCGGCGATACGTTTTTCAAAATCGACGCCCGAGCCGATGGCACCCAGCACTTCGTCGCTGGCGCCGAATACACCTTCGAACAGGTGGAACTTCTCCGCCAACAGTTCGTAGACCCGCTTGTCGGCTTCGTTGGAGCGGTCGACAAAGTTGACCACGACGACATCGTGTTTCTGGCCATAACGATGGCAGCGGCCGATGCGCTGCTCGATGCGTTGCGGGTTCCAGGGCAGGTCGTAGTTGATGACCAGCGAGCAGAATTGCAGGTTGATGCCTTCCGCCCCGGCCTCGGTGGCAATCAGGATGCTGCCGGCCGGGTTGTCGCATTCGCGGAAGTGCTCGACCAGCGCTGCCCGCGTGTCGGCGGTACGCGAGCCGCTGATGCGGTCGGTGCCGGCGTGTTTCTTGAGCCAGTCCTTGTAAACCTTCTGGGCCTGTTCGTCGCTGTTGGTACCGTTGAAGAGGACAACGCCGGGGCCGTAGGGCGTGTCGGCCAGCAGTTCGAGCAGATAGGCCTGGGTGCGTTTCGATTCGGTGAAAATGATCGCCTTGCGCGCTGCCTTGAGGTTTTCGAGTTCGGCAAAGGCCTTGTCCAGCGCCTTGATCAGGGCAACACCCTTGGCGTTCTGCCGGATACCGCTGGCCAGCGCCTGGAATTGCCGCAGTTCAAGCATTTCGCGCTCGATGGCGCTGCGCTCGGCGGGCAGCTCGCCCTCTGCCGATTCCTCGGCATCCCATTCGTCGGCGGTTTCGCCCAATGCCTCGTAATCGGCGTTGAGGGTTTCCGAGACATCATCGGGCGGCAATGCGCCGAGTTGTTTTTCCAGCCGATCCGCCATGACGCCCAGTGCCCCGGCGATAGCATGGGTAGAAGAGGCCAGCAATTTCCACAGGACCAGCGAGATCAGTTGGCGTTGGCCGGTCGGTAGGGCTTTGAGTTCGGGCCGGCGCAAATACTCGGACACCAACCCGGTGAGCTGAATTTCGTCCGAGGAAGGGGTGAATTCCTCGACGATGGGAATCCGCCGGGTATAGGCGACATAGGGCTGCACCTGCCGCCGCAGGGTGCGCAGGCAGACAGGCGCCAGCCGGGAACGCAGATCGGCGAAGGTCTGCTCGCGGCTGATCTGGCCGAACTGCTGGCGAAAACTGTCGATGTCGCCGAATACCCGTTCGTCGATCATGCTGACCAGGCCATAGAGTTCGAGCAGCGAATTCTGCAGCGGCGTGGCCGTCAGCAGCACCTTGCCGGCAGCGTGGGCAACCGCTTCCTTGAGGGTACGGGCGATGACGTTGCCGGTTTTGTAAACGTTACGCAGCCGGTGCGCTTCGTCGAACACCACCAGATCCCAACTGATCCGCCGCAGATCGTCGGCCTTGGCTTTGGCAAACTGGTAGGAACAGATGACGACCTTGTCCGGACAGTCAAAGGGCGTCATCTGCCCGGCCTTGCGCAGGGCGTTATAGCTGCGCGCTTCCAGGATGCTGGACTCCAGCGCGAATTTTTCCAGCAGTTCCTGATACCACTGCTTGCGCAGATTAGCCGGAACGACAACCAGAATGTGACGCCGCCTTTCGGCCCAATGCTGGGCAATGACCAAGCCGGCTTCGATGGTTTTTCCCAGCCCGACTTCATCGGCCAGAATGACGCCGCGAGAGAGTGGGTTACGGCAGGCAAAGAGCGCGGCATCGACTTGATGAGGGTTCAGATCGACTTGCGCATCGACCAAGGTTGAGGCAAAGGATTCCATCGAATCCGATGCGGCACGGCGCGTCAGTTGCCAGGCGACGAAACGGGACTGATATGGGGTAAGCATTGCGGCATTTTAGAGGAACCAGACCGCTTAGCGTTTGCGCAAACGCGTACACCTACTGACTCATACGCTAGATTTATCACGGCAGGCACAAGGCTTGGCGACAGTACTTCAGCAACCGACTCAAACCGCTGCCGCCAAACCGAGCGCCTGATCCCAAGGCGCCGGCTCGCCGGCCAAGCGTTCCGCCAGGAAATCGACCAGCAGGCGCAGGGCCAGCGGTTGGTGCTGGCGCGACAGGTAGATGGCGTGGATGCCCAGCACCTCGGGCTCGTAGTCGGGCAGCAGATGCACCAGCCGGCCGGCCCGCAGGTCGTCACCCAGGTAGTAGGTCGGCAACATGCCGATGCCGGCGCCGGACAGCGCTGCCCGGCGCAGCACGGCGGTTTCGTTGGTGTGGAAGCGCCAATCGACCGGCACGCTGATCGTCTCGCCGTTGCGGCTCAGGCGGTATTGCTTGCCGATACCGAAGGCGTGCGCAATGCACTGATGCTGCCGTAGATCCTCGGCGGTGTGCGGCAGGCCGTGGCGCTGCAGGTAGCCGGGGGAGGCGCACAGCATCGAACGGCAGCGCGCCAGCGGCCGGGCAATCATCGCCGGGTCGAGCGTATTGGTGATGCGCACCGCCAGATCGACCCGCTCGGCCACCAGGTCGGTCGGCTTGTCGCCGACCGACAGCACGATTTCCACCTGCGGGTACTGCTGCTGAAAATCGATCAACACCGGCGTCAGCTGGGCGTCG
>DAIMCQ010000227.1:0-7187 GCA_036726285.1 Azonexus sp. | reverse complement strand
GATCTGCCCCGTTACCCGGCCATCGACCGTGACGGCTGCCTCCCTGACCCGCTGCACCACGACCCGCATTGCGACACTCCCGGCTTGAATGAAGCCGGCAATTCTACCTAGACCGTCGGGCAATGTGCCTGCAAGGCCGCAGCCAGGGCCGCGATCTGGCCTTGCAGTGCGTCGATTTCACTACCCAGGCCTTCGAGATGGCCGGCGTGCGCCCGGGCTTCGATATCGGCGGCGATGCGGGTCGGCGGTGTCGCATTGAAGGTGGCCAGGGTGCCACGCAAGCTATGCGCGGCCCGCTCTACCGACAGCGCATCGTCAGCCGCCAGGGCCGTGCGCATCCGGGCGATGTCCTGCGGCCAGAGATCGAGAAAGACGGCCGCGATGATCTCGACGGTTTCCTGGTCAGCCCGCTGCAAGGCTTCGCGATAGTCGAAATCGCTCGGCAAACTATCGAGCAATTCGATCTGCGCCCCATAAGACAATAGCTTTTCGAGCAAGGCCCGCGCCTTGATCGGCTTGGAAACGTAGTCGTTCATGCCGGCCTGCAGACAGGCTTCGCGATCGCCCTGCATGGCGGCGGCCGTCATCGCGATGATCGGGACGGGAGTCCGACCGATGGCGGCTTCGCGCTGGCGGATCAAGCGGGTTGCCTCGATACCGCCCATCACCGGCATCTGCATGTCCATCAGGATCAGGTCGAAATTCCGCCCGGCCAGATGGTCGAGGGCTTCCTGGCCGTGGTTGGCGAGGGTTGTCCGGTGGCCCCATTTATCCAGCAAGCCGATGGCCAGACGCTGATTCACCAGGTGATCCTCGACCAGCAGGATCTCCAGCGGCCGGTGCAATTCGTTCAGCGAGTGGCGGGTAACCAGATGCTCGCCGGCTTCGAGCGTGACGTCCTCGGTCAGGCCAAATACGCGACAGAGCGCGGCGAGCAGTTCTTCCGCGGCGATCGGTTTGGAGAAGAAGCCGACAATCCCGACCTCCTGGCAGCGCTGGGCATCGCCGCGCAGGGCGCCGGAAGACAGCATCAGCATCGGCGGCACCGTGTCCAGCGTACGCTGCAGCTGGGCAGCAAGCTGGTAGCCGTCCATTTCCGGCATGTGGGCATCGAGGATGATGCAATCGAAAGGCTGTTCGGCCTGGGCGATTTCCCGGCAGGCCGCCACAGCGGAGGGTGCCAGGACCGACTCGATTTCCCAGGCTGCCAACATGCCGGCCAGGACCCGGCGATTGGTGTCGTTGTCGTCCACCACCAGGATGCGCCGCCCGCACAAATCGACAAAGGCATCCTGCCGGGCCTGTGCCGGATACTCGTCGATCTGCAGGTTCACCGAAAAATGGAAGATGCTACCCTGCCCGAGCGCGCTCTCCAGCCACATTTCGCCGCCCATCAATTCAACCAGGCGACGGGAAATCGATAGCCCGAGGCCGGTGCCACCGTAGCGCCGGGTAGTCGAACTGTCTTCCTGGGCAAAGGCATCAAAGATAATCTGCTGTTTCTCCGGCGAAATGCCGATCCCGGTATCGCTGACCGAGAAATGCAGTATCGCCCGCCCCGCCTTCTGCGCCTTGAGCGCAATGCGCAGCGCAATTTCACCCTGCTCGGTGAATTTGATCGCATTGCCGACCAGATTGAGGACGACCTGGCGCAGGCGGCTCGGATCGCCCAGCAGATGGCTGGGCACGCCGGGCAGGATTTCGCAAACCAGTTCGAGATCCTTCTCGTGCGCCCGCAAGGAGAGTGTCTTCAGGCTATCCGAAATGACCCGCGGCAAATCGAAGGCGATATGCTCGACCAGCAGCTTGCCGGCCTCGATCTTCGAGAAATCGAGAATGTCGTTGATGATGGTGAGCAAGGCCTCGGCCGAGGATTTGACGATCGACAGGTATTCCCGCTGTTCGTCGTCCAGATCGGTATCGAGGGCCAGATCGGTCATGCCGATCACGCCGTTCATCGGCGTCCGGATTTCGTGGCTCATGTTGGCGAGAAACTCGCTCTTCGCCCGGCTGGCCGCTTCGGCGGACTCCTTGGCGAGCAACACCTCGGCCTCGGCCTGCTTGCGCTCGGTAATGTCGATGATGATGCCGAGCAGGCCATGCACCGTGCCATCGCGCCGGGTCAGTGCCGCCTTGCGATAGATCGCGTCGTGTCGGCGCCCGTCGCGGCCATGCACCTCGGTTTCATAGGATTGGGTACCGGCCCGTTCGATCAGTTCGCAGTCCTTTGCGAAGTGGATCTTTGCGTCTTCCGGGCTGAGCAGATCGTGCATCGTGCGCCCGATGTAGTTTTGCCGCTGGGTATTGAAGAACAGCTCAAAAGCCCGGTTCAGGCGAATGTAGCGACCGTCGACATCCTTCAGGTAAACCGGCAGCGGAATGGCCTCGATCAGTTCCTCGACCAGATGCAACTGGTCGGACAGCTGGGTTTCCATCTGCTTGCGATCGGTGATATCGGTCCGGATACCGATGTACTGCTCGGGCAGGCCATCTTCGCCCAACAACGGAACAATGCTGGCACTGACCCAATAGAGCGCACCGGAACGGGCACGGTTGCAGACTTCGCCATGCCAGACCTGGCCAGCCGTAATCGTGCTCCACATCTCCTGGAAAAAAGCCGGCGAATGGACTCCCGATTTGACGATACGGTGATTCTGCCCGAGCAGTTCCTGCCGCGAATAGCCGCTGATTTCGCAAAAACGGTCGTTGGCATAGACGATCCGGCCCTGGACATCGGTAATGCTGACGATGGCGTGCTGGTCGAGGGCAAATTTCTGGTTGGCCAGGGCGCGCTGGCTGGCCGAGCGCTCGGCGACCAGATCGGCCAGCCGCTTCGACAAGGCACCGATGTCTTCGACGGCAATGGCGTGCGAATCTTCCAGCCAGGCCGCTTCGTCGGGCAGCAGGCTAAGAATCGCCTGCCGCAACGAACGCAGCACGTTTTCCCGGCCGGCCAGTTCCTGGCGCAGCTTTTCATTCAGGCCGGACAGTTCCTGCGACGAGATTTCCAGGCTGCGGGTACGCAGTTCCAGATCGCGTTCGTATTGCTCGTAGGCCGTATCGACCCGCCCGATGAAATCGCCGAAGCCACGCAGCAATGCGCCAATCTCGGGATCGTCGGCGAGCCGGCCGGACGACAGCTTTTCCAGCAAGGCCTGCAAGGCTGCCTCATCGGCAACACCGATCGAACGCTTTAACTGGCGAAGCAGGGCTTTTTGCATGGTGGCCGAGTGATCCGTCGTTGTTTGCTGGCTAATCCTCACTCAGACAACTGATGGTCATTGTCTGGTTGTGCAGGCGGCAGGCCCCGTCCGCAACAAAGGGACTGATCTCGCCATAGCTGTAAAAGCCGGTCAGCAAGGCCTTTTGTCCGAAGATCTCGGCCACGGCTTCGACTTCCTCATCGACCCGGCTGCCCATGACCAATTTGCGGCCGACACAACTGACCAGAATGGCCAGGCTGGTCTTCGCCGCATCGAGTACCGTCGCGGCTGCCTCGGCCGCCACTTCGGCGCCACCGACCAGTTTGTCGGTACTGGCATGCATCAGTTTGAGGTAACCGTTGGCATCAACCTCGCCGGCTAGCGTCAGGCTGCCTTCGGCCTCATCGACGCCCAGGATGGTTCGGATCAGACCCAGTGCGGCATGGTCTTCACCGAGCATGGCAAAGGGAAACAGCAAACCGGAGGCCGGAAGATGCCGGGCATGATCGCCGAGATAGCGCTTATAGACCGCCAACGCCGGCTCACCGTCGAGTTCGTACAGGATATTGCTGGCGCACCGGGTGACCTTGCGCGCCGGGCCGAAAGCCTCCCAGCCACCGAACGAGCCGTGACCGATCCGCAGATGCTCGCCATACAGGCCGACCGCCACCACTTCGTGATCGCTGATCCCGGCCGGGCCGAGCGTAAAGGTCTGGCGAAAAGCCCCGCCATCGCCGGCCAGGCCCCCCGTTACGGTAACCTGCGGCCCGACGCTGCCGAGCAAGCCGTCAACCAGCGCACTGCCATTGATTTGCGTCCCCGGCCCGAAGAGCAGGATGGCCTTCAGGTCCGGCGCCAGCAGTTGCTGGCCCAGCCGCTGTCCGGCGGCATGGGAATCTTCCATGCCGTGCAGCGAGGTTGTCGCAGCCCGCAGCGGAACCTTGTCGAAGGCAACGCCGGTCAGGATGCAACTACCGTCATCGACACCATCGCCACTGATTTCGCCGGCCGTCGAACAACCGAGCACAATCGCCTGCGGACAGGCTGCCTTCAGCGCATCGGCCAGTTCGGGCGAAGAGAAGTAATCGATCGATGCAAAAACCAGCACCAGCGATGGGTCGAATTCCGCCAGGACCTTGACCCGTTCACCGATCCCGGCAGGTTTGCCGAGGATCTCCTGAATTAAACGCATACGGAATCCCCGGCTGGTGAGCGGCTAGATGAAAAGAAAGGTGAAAACGGCGGACAGGGCACGAAACGAATTTTTCATTTTTTCATTCAGCGACAAGGAAACCGACCAGCGGCTCGAGGTCACTGCAACAGAATCAATCCCGCCAGAATTGGCTGCAACATTTCAGTCGATTATACCGAGACATGGGTCAAAGCATCGCAGAACGCTGCACCGGCAGGAAGCCAATACATATCCAATCTCCTTGTCGCGGAGGATTGGGCTCTAAAGTCAGGCGCTACTCAACCAACTGGGCGACCTGGCCCCGGGTCTTTCCTTGCCCATACATCGCCATCAGCAAGGTTCCGACCGGGAAAATTGTGGCTGCTGAATTCTTCAATCCAGCTTCGGTTATCTTTTCTACCGTGTCCGTTATGGTGTTGAACTGTATTTCTCCAGTGGTCACCCACGGAATACACCACCCCAATAGGCTGGTTGTGCCCTGTCCGGCGTGCCTCCCGACGTTATCTGAGCGATTTCACCCAACGGCACTCGTTTCCCCCCCTCAGGCGACATCCTTACCTCCCTTGGGCAACCGCTTTTCAATCGCCTCCAGTTCGGCCATGTCTTCGGCATCCGCCCGCAGGGCATCTGCCCCTCGCCGCTGAGCATCGAAGGTTTCATAACGTTCGTGAGCAATCTTGACCATGCTTTCGCGGCTGATGCTGCCGCCGCCCTTGAGCTGCGCACGTTCGTTGAAGGCGAGGAAATTGGCGGTGAATTGCCGCCAGTCGTCCAAGGAGATCTGTTGCCGGCGGCGGGCGCGGTCTTCGGCAAAGTCGAGGAACATGGTGATCAGGCGGTTGAGTTCATCAACCTCTTCAAGCTCCAGGTAGTTCTTGGCGAAGATCACGTCGGCCTTGTGCACCCGCTCGGCTTTCCAAGTTTTCAGGGCCATGTTGGTTTGTGTCGGATCGCTGCGGTCGACGACGATTTCGGCAGCAGTTTTGCCGGTGACGGCGAAGAGCAGCTTGTTCTGGACTTCGGCAAAGAAGAGGTCGGTGGCTTCGCGATTGTCCTTGTAGTCCTTGGAGAGCGAGAAGAGCTCGCGCACCTTCTGATAGAAACGCGTTTCCGAGGCACGGATGGTCCGGATGCGATCCAGCAACTCGTCGAAATAGTCCCAGCCGCCGGGGTTCTTGAGGCGCTCGTCATCCATGGCGAAGCCTTTGATCAGGAACTCCTTGAGGTGAGTGCTGGCCCACTGGCGGAACTGGATGCCGCGCGGCGAGCGGGCGCGATAGCCAACGGCGAGGATGAGATCGAGGTTGTAGAGCTGGATGGAACGCTCGACCTGGCGGCGTCCTTCAGTTTGAACTGTCAAGTATTCCTTGACAGTTGCTTCAGCCAGCAACTCCCCGTCGGCCAGGATGTTCTTGATGTGCAGACTGACGTTCTGCTTGCTGGTCTGGAACAGTTCGGCCAGTTCCAATTGGCTCAGCCAGACGGTGCCGCCTTCGGCACGCAGGTAGAACTGCGCCATGCCGTCGTCGGTGGCGTAGATGACCAGTTCGGCGCGGGGAGTGGGTTCGGGTTGCTTACTCATTGCCCTCGTCATCCTTCTTCTCCAGCCGCAGCTGTGCCCGTTCCAACTGCTTGATGCTCTTTTCCGGGGTCGGCAGGTTTTCCGGCATGGTGCCGCCCAGTTCTTCTATGGTTTGGCGGACTTTGCGACCGACTTCAAGGTGGGTACGGTTTGCCGCCGCCTTGCCCTTGATCCCTTCGCGCCGCAATTTGTCTTCGGCCTGCGTGGCGCGGAACAGGTTGGCGGCGAGTTCGGTGCTGCCCATGTGGTCGAGAATCTTCTGGCTTTTCTTCAGGCCCTTTTTGGCATGAATGTCTTTGGCGCCAAGGCCGCCATACAGCCCCTTGTAGCCGTGGTCCTGAAAGACGGCGTAATCCAGAGGGGTTTCAACGCCTGCTTGTTTGGCGGCTGCGGCGAGGTCCTTGTTGTGCTGCGTGAGTTCATCACGCATGAGCAGGCGCCGTTGGTCTTCCAGCTCCTGACGCCGGGTTTGCATGGCGAAGTAGGTCTGACCGGCAGCGATTACCGGCTTTGACGGGTCGCCGTTCTGGACGATCAAGTAGCACGCATAGCGGGACAGGCGAAAATCATTAACCGGACGCAATGCACCGGAACCAATTTCCACCATTTCGAGGACATCCTCGAAATGGTCCTCGATGCTCTGTTCGCTGTTTCGACAAGCTTCCTTGGCTCGTTCTACAACAGGAAGGAAATGTCGATATTCCGAGTAATCCAGAACCTTCGCGAGTTGCCGGGCCGACCAGAATTCATTGCCGTCATCGTCCACTTGCCGGAGGCCTTCAAAGGTCCTGTGGCTGCTGCTTGCAGTCTTCACGCTTTTGTCACTCATAGCCGCATCAAAGGTTAAGTGGGTTAATGAGAATGCCAGCATGAGCCAAGCTGCACGTGATTACAATGACTCCGCACGCAACAGAGGCACGTTCCAATCCTGTCACCCAAAGTAGCCAGGCACCAGCACTTGAACGGGCAATGGCTGATGGCTCAACGCGACAGGTGAAATTCGACGGTGTTGATGGTGACGTAATGGTTGATAGAAAAATCTCGGTCGTCACCACGGACAAAGCTAAGGATCAAGCACTTCGTCAATCAGAAACCTTGAGTCAGAATGGGCTCACCGGAAGGTGGGAAGTTTCCTCTGACGCTCAGGCGGCTAGGTGTGTAAACCCACTAGGTTGTTCAGTGCAGTAATGCGAGAGATTGGGGGCTGGTA
>DAIMCQ010000226.1:0-7229 GCA_036726285.1 Azonexus sp. | reverse complement strand
CCTCGGTGCAGGAGCATCTCGATCGCCGCCTGCTCGGCGACGTGACGCCGGAAAAGGTGTAAATCATGAGCCTGCTCAAACTTCTCGACCGCTTCGCCGAGCGCGGTACGCGCCGGGTGGCGCACAGCTCGGCCCGCCGCGGCCTGCTGGTCGGCGTCAGCAAGCTGCTGGTGGCGACCGCCTTCACGCTGCCGGTGCTGCCTTTCGACCGGACCACTTCGGCGCTGGCGGCAAGCGATCCGCGCAAGAAAAAAGCCGAGGCGAAGCCGGAGCCGACCGATACCGATTGCGACTACTGGCGTTATTGCAGTGTCGATGGCTTCCTCTGCACCTGCTGCGGCGGCACCAAGACGACCTGCCCGCCGGGAACGACGCCTTCCGCCGTGTCCTGGGTCGGTACCTGCCATAACCCGGCCGACGGCCGCGACTACCTGGTCAGCTACAACGATTGCTGCGGCAAGACCACCTGCGGTCGCTGCGAGTGCAACACCAATATCCGCGAACGTCCCGGCTACCGCCTCGGCGTGCATAACGACATCAACTGGTGCATGGCCAACCAGAGCAGCCTCTACCATTGCACGGTGTCGGTCATCGTCGGTCTGGAGGAGGGGCAATCATGAGCTGGCGGCTCCTCTCCGCACTGATCCTGGCGCTGGCCGGCGGCATGGCCCAGGCGGCCGACGGCAAGGCCATCTACGACGGCAACTGCGCCGCCTGCCATCAGCCGGATGGGGCCGGCGCGGTCGGTTTGGCGCCGCCTCTGGCCGGTACCCTGGGCAAACGCGTCGGGACGCCGGTCGGGCGCCAGTACGTCCCGGCCGTCGTGGTTGCCGGCATGGCCGGCAAGCTGGTCTCGAAAGGCATCACCTACACCGGGATCATGCCGTCCTGGGCGCAGTTCTCCGATGAGGAGCTGGCGGCGGTGGTCAATTACGTGTTGAGCCAGTTCAACGCCGCCGAACTGCCGGCCGGGCATCAGCCCTATACGGCCGAGGTGTTTGCCAAGCTGCGGGCCAACAAGCCGTCCGGTCAGGAGCTCAAGGCCTGGCGGGCCGAGTCGGAATAAGGACAAGGAGAAAAACATGCGTGCCACCACCCTTGTTTCATGCTGTTTGCTGCTCGCCGGCCTGGCCGGCTTCGGTGCCGCCCGTGCCGATGCCGGGCAGAAGAACTATCGCTTGTATTGCATGGGCTGCCATGGGGCCGACGGCAGCGGTTCGCCGGCCAATGGCATTCCCAGCATGCGCGGCGAGGTCGGGCACTTCCTGCGCGTGCCGGAAGGGCGGGCCTACCTGTCGCAGGTGCCGGGCACCCTGAATACGCCGCTCAACGATGCCGAGACGGCCGAGCTGCTCAACTGGGTGATGAAGAACATCGCCGGGCGCAGCGTGCCGGCCGATTTCAAGTCTTATACCGAGGCTGATGTAAAGGCGTATCGGGCGAGCATCCCGGAAGATATCCCGGGCCTGCGGGTGGAGCTGGTCAAGCGCATCGAAGCGCTCGCCGCAGCGGGCAGCAAGTAGTAACAAGCAGTGCCGGGCGGATGGCGATGGCCATCCGCTCTGACTTCCGGCGTTTTATTGCCGATTTTCGATAAAGCTGCGCCGGTGGGCTGGAGATAATTTTTTCAGCCGGACACGCGATGTCCGGCATGAAGCCGAGGCGACGCCATGCGTCTGCCGAATCGGACGCCATCTCTCCCCAATACGAACCGGAAGTCGACCGCCATGACCATCAAGCTTCGCCTGTGGGCGATCACCTTGCTTTCCTCCCTATCCCTGCTCGTCGTCGGCGGCACGGGGTATCGCGCTGCCAGCGGACTGGGTGAAAACCTCTCCGCCATCATCAATCTCGGCGTGCCGAGCATTCGCCTGCTGACCGACGCGGTCAACGAGCTGGCCGGCATCCGTATCGCCCTGCTGCAGCATATCGTCGAGTCCGACCCGGCGGCGATGGGCGAGCTGGAGCGCCGTGCCGCACAAAGCCGGGCAGCGGTCGATGTCGCGCTCAAGCAATACGAGAACTATCTCGATCCGGCCTCCGACACCGATCGGCAGCATCTGGCGACAGATCGTCAGGCTGCGGCGGCATTTCATGCCGAAGTCGAGGCGATCCTGGCGTTGTCGCGGCGCGACAAGGCGGCCGCCCGGGCCCGTTTCAGCGGCCAGGGGGCGGCCTTGGGCGATGCCGCCAGCCAGGCCATCGACAGCCATCTCAAACTGAACTACCAGCTGTCGGCCGACTACGGCCGGGAATCGTTGGTCGCGGCCAGCCACGGCATCAACCTGGCCGGCGTCATCACGCTCGGGGGCGTCGCCGTCCTGCTGCTCGTCGCCTTGCCCTTGCTCGGCAAGATCAACCGCAGCCTGGCGACTTTTCATCGCGCCACGACGCAGATCACCAGCGAGCTCGATTTCACCACCCGGATCGCCTTGCCGGGACGCGATGAACTGGCCTTGCTGGCCGAGGACATCAATGCGCTGACCGGCAAGACCCAGCACAACCTGCAGGCGATTGCCGCCCGTGCCAGCGAAGTGGTCGAGGCGGCCGACGATCTGGCGGCCCACGCCGGCCAGGTGGCGCGCGCCTCGGCCGAGCAGACCGAGGCGGCTGCCGAAATGGCGGCCAATGTCCAGCAGATGGCGGCCAGCGTCGCCCAG
This sequence comes from Azonexus sp., assembly GCA_036726285.1. Lineage (GTDB taxonomy): Bacteria > Pseudomonadota > Gammaproteobacteria > Burkholderiales > Rhodocyclaceae > Azonexus. The sequence goes on along the minus strand of DAIMCQ010000226.1, from coordinate 4,569 downwards.
GTCGGCCAGCAGGTCGGCAGCGCCGATCGCCTGGCGCTCGATTCGGCGGGCATCTCGCGCGAAGGGCAGGCGGCGATGCACGACACGGTCGAGGATATCCAGGCCATCGCCCGCACCGTGCACGACGCCGCCGGCATGATCGGCCAGCTGGAACGGCAGAGCCAGGAAATCGCCCAGGTGGTCGGGGTCATCAAGGATGTTGCCGAGCAGACCAATCTGCTCGCCCTCAACGCCGCCATCGAAGCGGCGCGTGCCGGCGAGCAGGGGCGCGGTTTTGCCGTGGTGGCCGATGAGGTGCGCAAACTGGCCGAGCGGACGGCAGCGTCGACGCAAACCATCAACGCCACCATTACCGTGATGCACCACAACACGCAGGAAACTGCCGGTGCCATGCAGTTGGCGGTGCGTCAGGTCGAGGCCGGCGTCGCCCGGGCCGGCAACGCCCGGGTCGCCATCGAGCGGATCGGCGCCAGCAGCGCCGCGATCACCGGTGTGGTCGGCGATATCCATGCCGCCTTGCAGGAGCAGGAGCGGGCCAGTGGCGAGATCGCCAGCCGCATCGAGCGGATTGCCCACATGTCGCAGGACAACGACCAGGCCGCCGCCGCCACCTCGGAAGCCGCGCTACAGCTGGAAACACTGGCCCGGCAGGTGCAAGCGATCGTTTACAGCTACCGGCTCGGCTGACGCGGAGCTGACTGCCCTAAATACCAGGGTTTGTTCCTGATCTAGATCAAGAAAAGTTGCCGATTTTTGATAACGGCGACTGCCCCCCGGTTTCTACACTCAAGCCATCAATAAGCAGTCCGGGCGCGGCGGGGGTCGGGCCCACACCCAACCAGGAGGTTCACATGTTTGAAATGCGTAAAGTGGGCGCACTCGTCACCGCCCTGTTTGCCATCAGTGGCGGCGTGCAGGCCGCGACCGAGGCGGAAGCAGCCAAGCTGGGCAAGGAATTGACCGCGGTCGGTGCCGAGAAGGCGGCCAACAAGGATGGTTCGATTCCGGCCTACCAGGGCGATGCAATGACTGCCGGCTGGTCCTACGGCAAGAGCCGCGCCGAATTCTGGAAATACAGCAGCGACAAGCCGCTGTACAGTATCGATGCGAGCAATGTGGACAAGTACGCGTCCCAGCTGTCGCCCGGCCAGGTCCAGCTGATCAAGCAGACCAAGGGTTACAAGATGGAGGTCTATCCCTCCCGCCGTACCTGCAGCAACCCTGACTTCGTGGTCGAAAACACCAAGAAAAATGCCGTTTCCGCCAAGATCGGCGCCGATGGCTGGAGCCTGAAGGAAGCCACCGTGCCGGGCATTCCCTTCCCGCTGCCGAAGACGGGTACCGAGGCGATGTGGAATGCCAAGATGAAATACATGGGCGTCGGCTACGAGTATCCGAACGTCTATACCGCGCTGTCGCCGCGCGCCGGTTCCAGCGAGTGGATTGCCGCCACCTCGACGCAAACCTACTTCTTCCCGTGGGGCAAGAAGGGCTCGACCCAGCTGTCCACGCTGCCGCAGGTCGAGTACTTCACCTACTTCACCTACAAGTCGCCGACGGCGCTGGCCGGTCAGGCCCTGGCGGTGACCAACTTCCTCGACAAGAGCAACGACACCTTCTACTACTTCCCCGGGCAGCGTCGTGTCCGCCGCATGCCGACCTATGCCTACGATGCGCCGCAGATCGGCTTCGAGAACCAGTACACGATGGACGAACCGCGCCTGTTCAACGGCACCATCGAGCGTTTCGACTGGAAGCTGGTCGGCAAGAAGGAACTGATCGTCGGCTACAACGCTTTCGGCATGTACGACCCGAAGGTCAAGTTCAGTGATGTCGCCAAGGACAACGCGGTTGATCCGGCGCATCGCCGTTACGAGCTGCATCGCGTCTGGGTGGTCGAGGCCACGGTCAAGTCGGGGGTTCGCCACGTTGCCCCGAAGCGTACCTTCTATATCGACGAGGACAGCTGGTCGCTGGTGGTGGCCGAGGATTACGACGCCCAGGGCAAGCTGTGGAAGCTCCGCGAAGGTTTCGTCATTCCGGTGCAGGAAACCGGTAGCTGCGACAACCCGGCTTTCGTCCAGTACAACCTGATCGACAACCGTTACCTGGTCGACCAGGGTTCTCTGGCGGCGGGCAAGGACATGAAGTGGTTCGTCGAAGCCAACGATCCGAAGCTCAAGGAAAGCTACTACACCGCAGACAACCTGCGGGCGATCAGCGATCGCTGATCCGGCGCTGAAAATTACGGGGGTAATTCCATGACCAAATTATTCAAGAAAAGCGTTCTCGCCGTGTTGCTCGGCTACATCGGCAGTGCTTCCGCTTTCACCTTTGAAACCGAGAGCATTTCCGGCAGCTTCGATTCGACGATCAGCATCGGTATGGGCGTGCGGGCCCAGAATCCGTCCTGCGACCTGATCGTCGCGGGGGCGACCGGCAGCGGCGCGCCGGCCGGCTGTACGACGGTGGCCGGGGTCGGCGACCAGGGCAACCTGAACTACAAGAAGGGCGATGCCTTCACCACTTACCTCAAGGGGACGCACGAACTGCTGGTCAAGATGCCCGACGACTGGAAGTTCATGGGCCGGGTCAGCTGGTTGCGCGATTTCTCGGCAACCCATACCTCCGGCTACGTCAGCGCGGCGACCGGCACCAACGGCTACGCCGCCTCCTTGTCCGACGACGCCAGGGACGATCTGCGCTTCAAGGCCCGCCTGCTCGACTTCTGGGTCAGCAAGGAATTTTCGCTGGGCGACCAGCGGGCCCGGGTGCGGGTCGGTAACCAGGTGATTTCGTGGGGCGAGAGCATCTTCCTGCCCGGCGGCATCAACCAGACCAACGCTTCCGACATCATGCGCCAGTCGCAGCCGGGGACCCAGTTGAAGGAAGTCTTCCTGCCGGCACCGATCATCAGCTTCGCGACCGGTCTGGGGAATGGCTTCAATTTCGAAGGCTATGTGCAGACCAACTGGAATGAAGCCTATTTTCCGCCGACCGGCAGTTACTGGTCGCAGTTGAATGGCCTGGGCGTCGGCGACAAGACCTACGGCATTCCCCGGCGCAGCGTCAAGGACAGCGGCCAGTACGGCGCGGCGGTGCGTTGGCAGCCGGCCGATACCCAGCTCAACCTGGGCTTCTATGCCATGGCCTACCACGACAAGGTGCCGCAGTTCAGCCTGGCCAACGGTTCGGAGTGGGTCTATGCGGAAGACCGCCGCATGTACGGCATTTCGGCCAATCTTCCGGTCGGTGACTGGTCGATCGGTACCGAGTTGTCCTATCGGCCGAAGGATGCCGTCTCGCTCAATCCCAACTTCGACGGCTGTGCTGCGAATGGCGGCCGCTGCTGGGTCGATGAGAAGAAGTTCCAATGGCACCTGACCGGGATGCTGACCATGGGGCCGGGCGATTACGGCGGCCTGCTCAAGGCGCTGGGTAATGCGTCGACAGCAACCCTGATGGTTGAAGGCGTTGCCATGTACTACCCGAAAATGAAGAAGTTCTACAACGGCGAGCCGATCGCATCCGGTGTCTGGGGCTGGGGTCAGGAGTACAACCTGAGTGGCACGGCGGAAGCGGTGGGTGATCGCTTGTCGGCCGGTTACAACCTGGACTTCAGCTGGGTGTACGACGGTAGCCTGATCCCGGGCTGGCAGGTGATTCCGGAAGTCTATTTCTTCCATGCCGTGACCGGACGCAGCCCGAACTCGAGCAGTCTGTTCATGGAAGGCGCGAAGTCGGCCAACTTCATGGTCAATTTTGTCCAGAATCCGGCCAACTGGCAGATCGGGGTCAATTACGCCCGTTTCTGGGGCGGTTCGCGGGTCTACGACCAGCCGTATGCCGATCGCGACTTCTTCGGTGTATCAGTCTCGCGCAACTTCTGATCGTTCAGGGGGCGGCCGCTGGTCGCCCCATTCTTGACCAGACCAATAACAAGTACTCCCCAGGGAACAGCTCGCAATGATCAATCTTTTCAGCGTCAATGATGTCGACCAGCATCTGACCCGGCTGCTCAAGGGCCTGGAAGACTTCTGCTTCCGGTTCCGGACGCCCTTCCTGATCTGGCTCGCCGTCTTTACCGCCGGCATGGGCTATTTTGCCGTCCAGCTGCGGATGGAGGCCGGGTTCGAAAAGCAGATGCCGACCGGCCACGAATACATCGAGACCTTCCAGAAATACCGCAACGACGTGCTCGGCGCCAATCGCCTGAATGTCGTGGTCAAGGCCCGCAAGGGCACGATCTGGACCCAGGCCGGCCTGCAGCGGCTGTACGACACGACGCAGGCGGTGATCTACCTGCCGGGTGTCGACCGGCTGGGCGTGCAGTCCCTGTGGACGCCGAACAGTTTCGTCAATGAAATCACCGAAGAAGGCTTCCGCGCCGACCCGCTGATCCCGGGGACCGTGATGCCGGCCCAGCTGACGCCGGAAATCATTGCCGGCATCCAGCGTTCGGCCGGGCAGGGCGGCTTCATCGGGACGCTGGTCTCGCGCGACCAGACCAGCGCGATGATCGTCGCCGAGCTGGCCGAGCTCGACAAGGACGGCAACAAGATCGATTAC
>DAIMCQ010000225.1:0-7249 GCA_036726285.1 Azonexus sp. | reverse complement strand
GCTTTGGCCCGCATCCGCGCAACCGGCTGGCGTTTCGCTACAACCAGTGGCTGGATACCAGCCCACTCGCCGGGCAAGCCGAATGGCTACTGCGTTTTGGCGCTTTCCCGGTTACCCGCAAGTTGCAAAACTTGCTCAGCGGCCACCGCGGATTGATGGCCCTGGCCGATCCTTGGCCGCGCTGGAACGATCCGACCCACGCCCTGACGCATCTCTTGCGCGCCTCCCCGGAACAGGTTTGTGCCGGTTTGCTCGCCTGTCAGCCGGCGCCCGCCCGAGCCGGTTGGCAAGCGGAATGGCAAGCCGCCGAAGCGGAATGCCCGGCGACCTGCGATACCCCAGAAGCCCGCCTGATCCACCATTTTCTGGCCGCAATACCGGGCGGCTGGCCGGTATTCGTCGGCGCCTCGCTGGCCATCCGAAAACTGGACAGCCATTCCGGCAGCGCCAGCCGACCCCTCGAATTCTTTGCCAACCGCGGCGCCAGCGGCATCGATGGCAATATTTCCAGTGCGCTCGGCATCGCCCTCGAACGCGGTCGTGTTGTTGCCCTGCTTGGCGACCTGACCAGCCAGCACGACATCGGCGGCCTTGCCAACGCCCGCAGTCGCGACGCCGTCATCGTCGTCATCAACAACGGCGGCGGCGGCATTTTCAAGGAATTGCCGCAAGCCACCCTGCCGGAAGTCGAACGCGGCTGGCTGACGCCGCAACACATCGATTTCAAGTCGGCAGCGGCTACTTTCGACATCGGCTACGCCCAATCTACCGCCGACCGCAGCCTGACCGACACGCTGCACCGCGCCATCACGGCCGGCGGCCCCCATCTGATTGAAGTCCTTCTGTAAATATGAGCAAAACCACCAGCACGACCAAAGACGGCCACAGCCCGATGATGAAGCAGTACCTCGGACTCAAGGCTGCCCACGCCCCCAACATGCTTTTGTTCTACCGCATGGGCGACTTCTACGAACTATTTTTCGAGGACGCAGAAAAAGCGGCCCGCCTGCTCGACATCACGCTGACCACGCGCGGCCAGTCGAACGGCCAGCCGATCAAGATGGCCGGCGTCCCCTTTCATTCGCTCGAGCCTTATCTCGCCAAGCTGGTCAAGCTCGGCGAATCCGCCGTCATTTGCGAACAGGTCGGCGACCCGGCCACCAGCAAGGGACCGGTCGAGCGCGCCGTGGCCCGCATCGTTACCCCGGGCACCCTGACCGATGCCGCGCTGCTCGACGACAAGCGCGACAACTGGCTGCTGGCCCTGACCACCAACCGCAACACCGCCGGCATCGCCCGCCTCAACCTGGCGAGCGGCGAATTCGTCCTGACCGAAACCGCCATCGACCAGATCGCCTCGGTGCTGGAGCGCATCCGGCCGGCGGAAATCCTCTACCCGGAAAGCTGGCAGCCCGACTTCGCGCTGGAGACGGCGCGGACCCGCCAACCCGACTGGTATTTCGAATTCGATTCGGCCAAACGCCTGCTCTGCGAACACTTCAAGGTCGCCTCGCTGGCCGGCTTCGGTGCTGAAGGCCTGCGCCCGGCCGTGGCCGCCGCCGGCGCCCTGCTGCAATATGCGCAAACCACCCAGGCCGGCAGCCTGCCGCACCTGCGCGCCCTGAATGTCGAAGTCGAGGGCGCCTATCTCGGCCTCGATCTCGCCACCCGGCGCAATCTCGAATTGACCGAAACCCTGCGCGGCCAGCCCTCGCCGACACTGTTCTCCCTGCTCGACAACTGTGTGACCAGCATGGGCTCCCGCTTGCTGCGCCACACCCTGCACCATCCGCTACGCGAACGCCCGATTCCAGCCGCCCGCCATGGTGCCGTCGAGATCCTGCTCGATGACTACGGCCGTGCCGCCGGTGAAGTCCGCCGCGAACTCAAGGGCATCGCCGACATCGAGCGCATCGCCGGCCGCATCGCGCTGCGCAACGCCCGGCCGCGCGACCTGGCCAGCCTGCGTGATTCGCTGGCTCGCCTCGAACCCCTGCGCGCTCCCTTGCCGGGCAGCGCCTCGTCCTTGCTCGATGCGCTGCACACCGACCTGGCCACGCCGCAGGCCACGCTCGACCTGTTGATCCGCTCGATTGCCGCCGAACCGGCCGCGCAAATCCGCGACGGCGGCGCCATCGCGCCGGGCTACGACGCCGAACTCGACGAATTGCGCTCGCTCAACGACAACTGCGGCGCCTTCCTGGTCGACATGGAAAGCCGCGAACGCGAACGCACCGGCATCGCCAGCCTCAAGGTCGAGTTCAACAAGGTGCACGGCTTCTACATCGAAGTCACCCACGCCAACACCGACAAGGTGCCGGACGACTACCGCCGACGCCAGACGCTGAAGAATGCCGAGCGCTACATCACGCCTGAACTCAAGGCTTTCGAGGACAAGGCGCTATCCGCCCAGGAGCGCTCGCTGGCCCGCGAAAAGCTGCTCTACGAGGGCATCCTCAACGAGTTGATGGGCGTCGTGCCAACCCTGCAGAACATTGCCCGCGCCGTCGCCCAGCTCGACTTGCTGGCCGGCTTTGCCGACACCGCGCTGAAGCGCAACTGGAGCAAACCGGAATTCAGCGACGAAGTCGGCCTGATGGTCGAAGGCGGCCGTCACCCGGTGGTCGAAGCGGAAATGGCCAACAGTGCCGAAACCTTCATCGCCAACGACGTCCGGCTGGCCGACAGCCGCCGCCTGTTGCTGATCACCGGTCCGAACATGGGCGGTAAATCGACCTACATGCGGCAGACCGCGCTGATCGCCCTGCTCGCCCACATCGGCTGCTACGTGCCGGCCGACCGCGTCGTGCTCGGCCCGCTCGATCGTATCTTCACCCGCATCGGCGCCTCCGACGACCTCGCCTCCGGCCGCTCGACCTTCATGGTCGAAATGACCGAAGCCGCCGCCATCCTGCACCATGCAACCGCCAACAGCCTGGTCCTGATGGACGAAATCGGACGCGGCACCTCGACCTTCGACGGCATGTCGCTGGCCTTTGCCATCCTGCGTCACCTGATCGAGAAGAACCGTTGCCTGACGCTGTTCGCCACCCATTACTTCGAACTGACCCGGCTGTCGCACGAGTACACCGAACTGGCCAACGTTCACCTCGATGCCGTCGAGCACAACGACCGCATCGTCTTCCTGCACGCCGTCGAAGAAGGCCCGGCCAACCAGAGCTACGGGATCCAGGTCGCCGCCCTGGCCGGCATTCCCAATGCCGTGGTGCGAGCCGCCCGCAAACAGTTGCGCGAATTCGAGCAACGCGCCGCCATCGATCCCTTGCAGCCCGATCTGTTTACGCAAAGCACCCCGGAACCGGCCGAGCCGGAACCGCATCCGGCACTGGATCCACTCGCTGCGCTCGACCCGGACAGCCTGACCCCGCGCGAAGCGCTGGAGGCGCTTTACGCACTGAAAGGTCTGCTCAAGTGAAAAGCTGGCTGATGGCGGCCTGGCTGGCCGTCGTCGGGCTGGCCCAGGCGGAAACTTTCAGCTTCGCACTGATTGGCGACGTGCCGTATTCCGATAACCAGCGGCGCGAGTTGCCCCGTATGCTTGAAGCGATTGCCGACAGCCAGGCCGATTTCGTCGCCCACGTCGGCGACTTCAAACACGGCAGCGGGCGCTGCGACGACAGCGTTTTTGTCGATCGACAGCAATTGTTCGACAGCAGCCGGGTTCCCTTCGTCTTCATCCCGGGCGACAACGAATGGACCGACTGCGAACGCCTGTCGAACGGCGCCTACGCACAGCAGGAACGCCTCGACAAACTGCGCAGCCTGTTCTGGCAGGACAACCAGTCGCTTGGCCAAAAAAAGCTGGCACTGACCCGGCAGCCCGGCCCTTATGTTGAACACTCGCGCTTCCAGCTCGGGCCGGTATTGTTCGTGACGCTCAACCTGCCCGGCGGCAACAACAACTACGGCCTGACCGACACGCCGTCACTCGAATTCCAGGCGCGCAATCCAGCGCTGCTGAGCTGGTTGAAAGAGAGCTTCGCCTTGGCCCGGCGGCAGAAACTCAAAGGCATCGTCCTGCTCTTCCAGGCCGACCCGAGCTTCAAGAATTTTGCCCAGGGGTTCGCTCACAAGGGCTACCGGGCATTTCTCGAAACCTTGCGCGACGAAACCCGCCAGTTCTCCGGCCAAATTGTCGCCGTGCACGGGGACACGCATATCAGCCGCATCGACCAGCCGCTGCGCGATGCCATGGGTCGCCCGCTACACAACTTCATCCGGGTCGAAACCTTCGGTTATCCGCTGATGGGCTGGACACGAGCCGTCATCGATACCGATAGCGCCAGCCTGTTCCGTTTCGAAAACCATCCCTGGCCGGACCAATAAGCCCACAGCAAGCGACCTGGCGACGCCCCGCCGGGCACCGCGCTGGCTGAAAAACCGAGCGCCGGCCTACGCCGGGCACTCCGCGTCGATCAATTCAATTTGTCGGGATGGCCGCAGCACTGCTTGTACTTGCGGCCGCTGCCACAAGGGCACGGGTCATTGCGCCCGGACTTCGGTTCTTCGCGCACGACGGTACCGCCCGAGCGCTTGTTGCGCCAGAAGTTGTACAAGGTCTGCACGATGACCGGCAGGTTTTCCTGGATATCGGCCACCAGACGGGCTTCTTCGGCCGGCGAGAACCAGCGTTCGCCACTTTTCTCGACATCTTCCTTGAGCATGCCGTTGAGCATGAACATCGGTTCGAGCAATTCGGACAGGTCATCGGCATGCTTGCCGGCCAACTCGTACCAGTCGCCGGCCATGCCGGCACCGAAAACGTAGGAGTCGGCCCAGGCGGCGTAATCGTATTCCTCGCCGTTTTCGTCCAGCGGGTAAAGTACCGGGGCGATCGTTTCGTCAGCCAGCAGGGCCGCCGCGATGCTGTTGTTCAGGCGCATCAACAACTCGATCGTCTCGCCGACCAGCGGATCGCTTTCATTCTCCGCCATGCCCTCGCCCAGCACCTCGGGCAACCAGATGGTCGGCGGCACCGGCACCGGTCCGCTGACGATGGCGCACAAAATGGCCTGAATCTCATCCAGACGCATGGAATCGCCATTAAAAACATCGCCTTCGAGCAGTACTTCGAGGCGGTCGAGATCGGAATCGGTCAGGGGGGTCGGGTTCATACGCTTCAATCCTGTGGCAACCGTGGAATGATAGCCCACGACGGGGGCGCCGTCAGGCGTAATCGCGCACCAATCGACCGTGCGCGGCGCTTTCTGCTGATAATTTGACCTGCATGCCTCAAGCAAGATCCCTGGGCGTATCGACGTCGAACAGGACGCCGGCATCATCGACCGGACAGGCAACGACCCGCCCCGGCGCCGATTGCAGGATGGCACGCGCCCCGCTATCGCCTTGCAGGCCAAGCAATTCGGCACGCCACATCTCGGCGAAGCCCACCGGATGGCCCGGTCGGCCGCCGTATTCCGGCCGGGCCATCGCCGCCCCGCCCTGCAATGCCGCCAACACCGCCTGATACGAAGCTGCCTCGATGCGCGGCATGTCGGCCAGCGCGATCAACCAGCCACGGGCCTGGCCGCTGGCCGCAACGCCGGCGGCCAGGCTATGCCCCATGCCGAGCGCCGCATCTTCGGCCGCCGCGACCGTGCAACCGAGTTCGTCCAGCGCGTCGGCCAGCGCCTTGTCCTCCGGCCGGACGACCGCGATGACTCGACCACAGGCCGCCAGCAGATTGGCGGCAGCGACGGCGGCCATCGGCCGGCCGTCAGCCAGTGGCTGCAGACGCTTGTCGCCGCCGAAGCGGCGACTGAAGCCGGCGGCGAGCAGGATGCCGACGATGCCCGACACCGCCACCTCAGCCGGTACGACAGGCGTAGGGATCGGCTTCGCGCGCCGCGCCGGCCGTCACCGGCTGTACCGCATTCTTTACCGCCGTCATCTCGGCGAGGATGGAGACCGCGATTTCCGGTGGCGTGCGGCTGCCAATCGGCAGGCCAACCGGGCCGTGCAAACGCTCGACCTCGGCTGCCGACAGATCGAAATACTGCAGCAGACGCGCGCGCCGCTTCTCGTTGTTGATCATCGAACCCAGCGCGCCGACATAGAAAGCGGGTGACTTCAGGGCTTCCAGCAAGGCCATGTCGTCCAGCTTGGGATCGTGGGTCAGCGCCACCACGGCGCTGCGCGGGTCAAGCGCCAGTTCGATCACCACATCGTCGGGCATGCCTGCGACCCGTTCCGTCCCCGGCACATCCCACTCGTTGGCATATTCCTCGCGCGGATCGCAGACCAGTACGCGGTAGCCCAGGGCCTGCGCCATGGTCGCCAGATAGCGCGAGATCTGCCCGGCGCCGATGATCAGCAGGCGCCAGGCCGGGCCGTGTGGCGTGGTCAGCATCTGCCCGTCCCAGGCCAGCGCATCGCCGGCACAGCCTGGATGAATGCGCACCTGGCCGCTGCCCAGGTCCAGCTCACGCTGCACCAGTTCGCCTGCGGCAATCCGTTCGCCCAGGCGTTCCAACGCAACGAGATCGGGCGCCGGTTCGAGGACCAGTTCCAGCGTCCCGCCACAGGGCAGGCCAAAGCGATGCGCCTCGTCCTGCGTCACGCCGTAGCGCACGACCTGCGGCAGACTGCCGGCAAACTCGCCAGCCAGACAGCGCCGGATCAGGTCGTCCTCGATGCAACCGCCGGAAACCGAACCTTGCACCATGCCGTCGTCGCGCAAAATCATCCACGCTCCGGGCGGTCGCGGCGCCGAGCCCCAGGTCCGCGCCACCGTCACCAGCGCAAAACGTCGCCCTTCGGCGGCCCAGCGTCGGGCCGCATCGAGCACCTGCTTGTCCAGGCTATCCATCGTCGCGCTCCGTTCAGGCCAGCAGATCGGCCGGGCGGATCGGCAGCCGATGCACACGCTTGCCGGTCGCCGCCGCAATGGCATTGGCCACGGCCGGCGCCACCGGCGGTACGCCCGGCTCGCCGATCCCGGTCGGCGGTGCCGCCGAAGGCACGATGTGCACCTCGACCTTGGGCATCTCGTTGATGCGCAGCGGCGCGTAGCCATCGAAGTTGCCCTGCTCGACGCGACCTTCCTTGAGCGTGATCTCGCCATGCAGGATGGCCGACAAGGCAAAGCCGACACCGCCTTCGACCTGCGAGCGGATGTTGTCCGGGTTGATCGCCGTGCCGCAATCGACGGCGCAAACGACGCGATCGACCTTGAGACTGCCGTCCTTGGCCACCGTCACCTCGGCGACCTGGGCGACGACGCTGTTGA
>DAIMCQ010000224.1:0-7249 GCA_036726285.1 Azonexus sp. | reverse complement strand
TGGTCTGGATCTGGCTCGAATCGACGTCGTTGAATTCGCCGTGGTTCTGCCAGAACGAAGAGGTCTCGGTCTGCAGCGGATCGATCACCACCATCCACTTCAACTTGGCCAGCGAGTCGCGCACCTTGCGTGAATCGGGCATGGCAGCAACGATGTTGAAGCCCTGGATGATGTAGCCGTTGACCTTGCCCTGGTGCACCAGATCGAAGTAGGAGAGCAGGTCATAGCTGCGGTCCCATTTCGGCAGCCAGTCGTAGCCCCAGTTGTTGTCGGCGGTGGCGGCATCGCCCCAGAGGCCTTTCATCAGGCTGACGAAGAATTTCGGCGTGTTCTTCCAGAAATTGACCGAATTCGGCGTCTGCGCCTTGGGCGTGCGTTGCTCCAGGTAGTCCTTCAGCGTCTGCTGCTTGTCCTGCGGCAGCATCAGGTAGGCCGGCAGCATGTTGGCGAGGAGGCCGACATCGGTGAAGCCCTGCACGTTGGAGTGGCCACGCAGTGCGTTGATGCCGCCGCCGGGCATGCCGATGTTGCCGAGCAGCAACTGCGCCATGGCGGCGCAGCGGATGATCTGGGCACCGCCGGTATGGTGCGTCCAGCCCAGGGCGTAGAGCACGGTCGCGGTACGGTCCGGCACGCTGGTCGAGGCCATCGTTTCGCAGACCTTGAGGAAGGCTTCCTTCGGTGTGCCGGTGATCGAAGAAACCATCTCCGGCGTGTAACGCTCGACGTGCTTCTTGAGCAGGTTGAGGACGCAGCGCGGGTGCTGCAGCGTATCGTCGCGTTCGGCCATGCCGTCCTTGTCCAGGACGTAGTTCCACGAGGCCTTGTCGTAGCTGCGCTTCTCGGCGTCGTAGCCGCTGAAGATGCCCTCGTTGAACGCGTAGTCTTCGCGCACGATCAAGGCGGCATTGGTATAGGCCTTGACGTACTCGTGCTGGATCTTGTCGTTGCTCAGCAGGTAATTGATCAGGCCGAGCAGGAAGGCGGCATCGGCGCCGGCGCGGATCGGTGCATAGAAGTCGGCGACGGCGGCGGTGCGGCTGAAGCGCGGATCGACCACCATCAGCGTGGCGTTGTTGCGCGTCTTCGCCTCGATCGCCCACTTGAAGCCGACCGGGTGGGCTTCGGCCGGGTTGCCGCCCATCACCAGAATGACGTTGGCGTTCTTGATGTCGACCCAGTGGTTGGTCATCGCGCCGCGCCCGAAGGACGGCGCCAGCGCCGACACCGTCGGACCGTGACAGAGGCGGGCCTGGTTTTCGACCGAAGCAATGCCGAGGCCGCGGGAGAACTTGAAGTCGAGGAAGCCGGTTTCGTTGCTGGCCGCCGAAGAACCGAGGAAACCGGTGCTCAGCCAGCGGTTGACCGTGGCGCCGGCGGCATTCTTCTCGATGAAATTGGCGTCGCGGTCATCCTTGATCAGGCGGGCGATGCGCTCGTTGGCCTCGTCCCAGGTGATGCGCTTCCATTCCTTGCTGCCCGCCTCGCGGACCTCGGGGTACTTCAGGCGCTGGGCGCTGTGGATGTAGTCGAGGACACCGGCGCCCTTCGGGCACAGCGAACCGCGGCTGACCGGATGATCCGGGTCGCCTTCGACGTGGATGATCTTCTTCTGCGCATTCTTGGCGCCGTCACCCAGGCTGTAGATCAGGATGCCGCAACCCACCGAGCAGTAGGTGCAGTTGTTGCGCGTTTCGGTGGCGCGGTACAGCTTGTACTGGCGCACTTCGGCCTGGGCGGCGGTGGGTGCGAAACCCATCACGGCCAGGCTGGATGTCCCCAGACCGGCGGCCGATATCTTGAAGAACTGCCGGCGGCTGATTTTTACGCCAGTGCTCCGACTTTCCTTGTTTTCCATAAATGTCTCCAGATTGATCCTCGAAAATGGAACCTTTCAGGAACAACCGGATCAATGACAGCGTGGCTTGGGCTGTACGGGTCATCAGTCGGCTGTTCCCCCCGGCGCATCGTTTCGGCACGATTGCGCAGTTGAGCTCCGGCTTTGATAACCAATAAAAAATGCACCACATTTTTATGGAAGCTCGCTTAATAGGACCTATCAAAGCGCAGTCCTATCAGCACGGATCGGGCCAGCCAGCCAGAACCGACAAAACAAAGACTTAGAAATCGCTGATTTTTTCACCCCGGGACAATTTGTCCGTCAGCGGGACAAATTGTCCCGTCGCCAAGTGCCCGTTTCGGCCACGGCAAGGCGAAAACGCTTGCACCCAACCAGCCTGTTTTCCGATGTTTTCCGATGTTTTCCGGCCCATAAAAAACCCCGCCGCAGCGGGGTTCAAGCGACCTCAATCCTGAGCGACTCAGCTTTTCTTCCGACGCGACAAGGCCAGCCCGGCAAAGCCCAGGCCGAACAGGGCCAACGAACCGGGTTCCGGCACGGCCAGGCGATCGAGGTTGCTCACCGACAGCGCCTGCCAGTTACCGCCGTTGATCAGGAACTGCCCGCCCTGACTGCCATTGCAGCAGCCTTCGGCCCAAAAGGCTTCAAGGACGTGACTACCGGCAGTCAGGTTGCCGATATTGGCCACCAGCAACTGATTGGTCGCCGCCCAGTTGCCGCCCCACCAAAGATCACCGTTTTTGACATTGAGCAGGACACCGTCGAGATAGAGCGCGCCGCCATAACCGGCATCGGGCGCCAGTTCGAAGATGGCGGAACTGCCGGCAAGGGCGGAGGCGACATTGAAGCTGACACGCAGGTGATCGTAGCTGGCGTTGATGCCGACGCTGCCATTGAAATCGGCCAGCGACGTCGAGGCGATGCTTGACCCCTGGCTCGCCCAACCGGCCTGGTAGTCGCCGAAACCGGCATTGGTGATGGCCCGGGTTTCGTAGGTGATCAGCGAGGCATTGGCTGCCGAAGCGGCCAGCACGCCCGATGCCAGCAGCGCGGTGGCAAGCAATTTGGAAGTAGTTTTCTTCATGATGGATTTTCAAAAATTTGCACAGACGGATTGCATCGTCCCGCAACAGGCGGACACATGCATTGCAGTTGCTTTATAGCAATGGCCTGGCGGAAAACACCGTTAATTCATTCACGGTCGGCGCCAGATCAAGACTATCGGACCGACTGTCCGCCCCCCGCCGCTAGCCTAGATGCACAGCGCCCCCGGATCGGCCCGCATCAGTCGCTTGTTCATCTTGCCGACGCTGGTCTTGACCAGCGTCTTGACGAAGCTGACCTGGAGCAGCACGCCGTAGCGCGAGATGCCGGCCGTTTCGATGGCATGCGCCGCGTAATTGCGCAAGGCGTGTTCGGTGATCTGGCCGACGAACTCTTCCTTGAGCAGGACCAGCGCGAGTGGGCGCTCACCCCACTTGTCGTCGGGCACCCCGATCACCGCCACCTCGTTGACCGCCTCATGCTTGGCGATGATGTCCTCCAGTTGCAACGAGGAGGTCCATTCGCCACCGGTCTTGATGACATCCTTGATCCGGTCGGTAACCTTGAGATAGCCGGCCGGGTTGATGTTGCCGATATCCGCCGTATGCAGGTAGCCGCCCGCCCACAAGGCTTCCGATTCCTGCGGCGAGGCCAGGTAGCCCTGCGTCAGCCAGGGGGCGCGCACCACGACTTCGCCGGTCGTCTTGCCGTCGTGGGCGACATCGGCCATCTGCGCATCGACAATACGCAGGTCGACCAGCGGCAACGGCAGGCCGGTCTTGGCGCGGATCACCGCCTGTTCCTCCAGCGAAGCCCCCTGGGCGACGCTGTCGAGGTGGGCCACGGTGAGCACCGGGCAGGTTTCCGACATGCCGTAGCCGGTGAACAGGTCCATGCCGCGCTTCTGGGCCGAGACGGCCATCGCCTCGGGCATGGCCGAGCCGCCGATCAGGATCTTCCAGCCGCTGAAATCGGTGGTCTTGGCCCGCGGGTGACTGAGCACCATGTGCAGGATGGTCGGCACGCAATGCGAGAAGGAGACCCCCTCCTCTACCACCAGGCGGCAAATCACCTCCGGTTGGTAACGCCCGGGATAGACCTGCTTCAAGCCGAGCATGGTCGCCAGGTAAGGAAAGCCCCAGGCGTGCACATGGAACATCGGCGTCATCGGCATATAGACGTCTTCGCGATGAACATGCCCCTGGCCGTTGGCGCCGCCGAACACCGAGGCGCAGCCCAGCGTGTGCAGCACCAGCTGCCGGTGGCTGAAATAGACCCCCTTCGGATTGCCCGTCGTGCCAGTGGTGTAGAACGTCGTCGCCTGGGCGTTTTCGTCGAAATCCGGGAAATCGTATTGGCTCGCCGCCGCGGCCAGCATGGCTTCGTACTCCGCCGCCATCGCCACCGGCGCGGCCGGCATGGCGGCCTCGTCGGTGAACAGCACGAAATGTTTCACCGTCTGCAATTGCGGCGCGATCTGGGCCAGGATCGGGAAGAACTCGCTATTGACTACCACGACGTCGGCCTGGGCATGGTTCAGCGTGTAGAGAATCTGCTCCGGACTGAGCCGGACATTCACCGTCTGCAGGATCGCCCCCATCATCGGCACGGCGAAGAAGCATTCGAGATAGCGATGACTGTCCCAGTCCATCATCGCCACCGTTTGCCCGGCCTCGACGCCCAGGCTGCTCAGCCCGTTGGCCAGACGGCCGATGCGCTCCTTCAGCGTGCGGTAGTTGTAGCGCAGGTGTCCCTGGTAGGTGATTTCCTGCTCGGGCGCGATGGCCAGCGGCGTCAGCAACAGTTGCTTGATGAGCAGCGGATATGGATAGGCGGACGGTGTGGCCTGGACAAGTTTGACCGGCATGTTCATGCTCCCTGAACGAATATTGATTTTTGATGACACTTCGGCGGCAATTCTACGCGCCGCCGGCAAAGCAGGCCGCGGGCGCAAAATTGCTTTCGATCATTTTTCCGTCGTGGCCCTCACGCTATCCTCGCCCCATGCCGATTACCCGCCGCCAATTCCTGCTCGCCGCTGCTACCGCAACATGCTCGCCCTGGCTGAAGGCAGCCGGGAGGCGTCCCAAAGTCGTCATCGTCGGCGGCGGCTGGGGCGGCCTGAGTGTCGCCCGGCATCTAGCCGGCCGTTGCGACGTCGTACTGGTCGAACGCAATCCGAGCTTCATCTCGCTACCGCTGGCCAACCGGGTGCTGGCCGGTCTCGACGACGGCCGCCGCCTGCACCAGGACTACCGGGCCGCAGCCGATGCTTTTGCCTACCGCTACCTGCAGGGCGAAGTGCTGGGCATCGAGCGCGAACGCCGGCTGGTCAATACCTCGCACGGCCCACTCGCCTACGACTGGCTGATCATCGCCGCCGGCATCGCCGAAGAGGATGCGCAACTGGTCGAGGGCAACCCGGAAGCGGCCCGCCATCTGCGCCGGCATTTCGCCAGTGCCAACACGCCGGGCAAGGAAGTGCAGATGTTGCAGGACAAGCTGGCCGGTTTCAGTGCCGGCGAATTCCTCATCACTATCCCGCCAGC
Source organism: Azonexus sp. (assembly GCA_036726285.1). Lineage (GTDB taxonomy): Bacteria > Pseudomonadota > Gammaproteobacteria > Burkholderiales > Rhodocyclaceae > Azonexus. The sequence continues at coordinate 1,795 of DAIMCQ010000224.1, read as the reverse complement.
GCCCTATCGCTGCCCACCCGCCCCCTACGAGCGGGCGGTGATCGTCGCCCACGCCATCAAGTCGCGGCGCCTGAAAGCCCACCTGACGATCATCGACCCGAATGCGCCGTGGCCCGGCTACCAGCGCATCTTCAGCGAGTTTTTCCGCGACGAGGTGAGCTATCTGCCGAATACCCGCCTACGCCAGCTGGACCCGTTCAAGCGCCAGGTAACGCTGGATTTCGACGACCTGCATTTCGACGAAGCCATCCTGATGCCGCCCCAGGGCGCCGCGCCGCTGTGCCGGGCGGCCGGGCTGACCGCAACCGGCAGCGCCTGGGCAACGGTTGATCCGCGGACTTTTGCCGCCCGCGACGACGAACGGGTCTTCGTAATTGGCGACAGCGTCGGCACCGTCTCGCCGGTCTTCGGGCACTACCCCAAGACCGGACAGCTGGCCGCCCGCATGGGCGAGATCGTCGCCGGCGTCATCGCCCGGCAGATCGACGGTGAGAGCGGTGCGCCACCGCTGCCGGACAGCACCTGCTTTGCCTACCTGCACCTGGCACCGCCCCGCTTTACCCGGATCGAAACACGCTATCGCCTGCGCGGCGATGGTGTGCTGCTGCAAAGCATCCAGCAACAACAGGAAAACAACCCGCAGGGCGAGAACGATGCCTGGCTCGACGCCTGGCACGGCACGCTGTTCGGCCCGGCAGTCCGGGGCTGAAACGGCCCGGGCCTAGTGCCGGGCGTAAATCGAGGTATCGCCGTTCGGCTTGACCAGCAGGGTGTTGTACAACTCGCGACGGACCCGGTCTTCCTGACCGGTATCGCCATCGAGCACGGTACAGGCGGTATCGCAGGTCGGGTTGGAATACTCCCGGCCCGGCGCGCCGAGCGGCAAACCGGGTACCGCGATGCCGCGGGCCTTCGGCTTGTCGCGCAGCATCTCCTTGATGTCGTCGGCCGGGACATGGCCTTCGACGAAATAACCGGCCACCGTTGCGGTCGGCTCCGCCTCCAGCCCTTTCGGCACTTTCAGGCGGCGCTTGACGGCGACCATGTCGTCGACCGGCTTGACCGTGACGCTGAAACCGTTGGCCCGCAGATGCTCGGCATAATCGATACAGGCCAGGCAGACGGTCGGGGTATAGAGCACCATGGCCGGCCCGCTTTCGGCCAGTGCGGCGCTACTGGAGAGCAGCAAGGCGAGCAGCAGACGGGGTTTCAGCATGGCTTGCCCGGCTTGCAGCCCTTGAGTATCCACAGCGAAATCACGCCGGCCGCTTCGTCGGCCTTGACCTTGCGCGCCATCGCCGTCGCATCGCGCCCCTGGTTGTTCTTCAGTGCCGGATCGGCACCGGCTTCGAGCAGTTTGCGGGAATGCTCGGCCCGACTGGCATAGGCCGCCATGTGCAAGGGTGTCGAACCGTCCTGGTCGCGGGCATTGGGGTCGGCGCCGGCGGCAATCAGCACAGCCATGGCCGAGGTATCCGGATTCATCGCCGCCAGGTGCAGCGGCGTCGAGCCAAGCTGCGTGCGCGCATCGCGCAAAGCCGGATCGGCCTTGAGCAAACGACTGACCTCTTTGCCGCTGCTTTCACGAGCCGCCAGGTGAATCGGCAATTCTCCGGCGCCGGCTTGTGCCCGGGCAGGCGCATTGAGCAGACAGAACAGCGAACAGAGCAAAAGCAGCAAGCGCATGGATATCTCCTGACAGGTTGCCAATTATCGCAATCCGGCGCGGGCCGGCTTGAACATTAATCAAAAAAGTCGTTGCCGGTCAGCACCGCCGCCCGACAAACGCCGCCCG
>DAIMCQ010000223.1:5711-7255 GCA_036726285.1 Azonexus sp. | reverse complement strand
TGGCGGCGCGCCACCAGGCGTCCATGCGTTCCAGTTCGGCGGCATCCGGTGCCGGTTGATTCTGTAACATGCGTTTCTCCTTCGCTTGGCTCCCGCCCCGGCATCGATCCGTAACCACCGCCTGCAAAGCACTCCAGTGCTTGCAAAGGAGAAGATTGAACGTGATTGCATGCAATGACAAGCGTATTGTCGCCCCCGCTTCCTTCGAGACCGAATTGCGCCGGCATGACTTAATGGAAATCCCGACTGCTGGTTTCCAGGCGCCCCAGCCAGCCGCTCAGGTCGATCAGGCGCTTGGCGACGAGGTGAACCACCTCGCCCTCCTTCTGCAATTGCCCGTAAACCCCCAGACATCTCGCGCCGAGCAGTTCCTGACGTTGCTTTTCAACCAACCAGGGCTGGACGACGATGTTCGACCAGCCGCTCTCGTCTTCCAGGGTCACGAATACGACACCGGTCGCGGTCCCCGGACGCTGCCGACCGACCACGATGCCGGCGGCGCGAATCACGCTGCGATCAGGTGCGGCGCACAGGTCCACGGCCCGCACGAAACGCCGCTTCTCAAGCTGTGGGCGTAGCAAGAGCAAGGGATGGGGACGCAGGCTGTGGCCCAGTTGCCGATAATCGGCGAGCAAATTTTCGGCCAGCGTCGGCTCCGGAAGATCAATCGGCGACTCGACGGGCGACATGCCATCAAACAGGTCGCCCTGCCTGACCGCAACCGAACCCAGCCAGGCAGCCTGCCGACGATGGCCGCCCAACTGGCGCAAGGCATCGGCTGCGGCAAGCAGGTCAAGGTCGCGGCGCTGCAGCGCCGCGCGTGCCGCCAGATCGGCGACATCACGAAAATCGCCCGCGGCACGGCAGGCCGCAATGCGTTCGGCCGCCCCCTGGGCCAGCCCCTTGATTTCCCGCAAGCCCAGACGCACCGCCCCTGAATCGGTGACCTGACTATCAAATTCGCTGGCCGTCACATCGGGGGGCAAAACAAGCACGCCGTGGCGACGCGCATCCTGGATCAGCATTGACGGCGAGTAAAACCCCATCGGCTGGCTATTCAGCAAACCGCACAGGAAGGCGGCCGGATGATGCCGCTTGAGCCAGGCCGAGGCATAGACCAGCAGCGCGAAACTGGCGGCGTGAGACTCCGGAAAGCCGTACTCGCCGAAACCCTGGATCTGCGCAATGATGCGCCGGGCGAAGCTTTCCGGCAGGCCGTTGGCGGCCATGCCGGCAAGCAGTTTCTGCTCGAAGGGTTCCAGCCCGCCCTTGCGTTTCCAGGCGGCCATCGCCCGCCGCAACTGGTCGGCCTCGCCCGGCGTGAAATCGGCGGCGACCACGGCCAGTTGCATGACCTGCTCCTGGAAGATCGGGACGCCGAAGGTACGCGCCAGCACCGCATCGACGGCCGGCGAGATTTTTTCGATCTTCAGGTTGCGCGCGGTGACAACGACGGGAACCTGTGCCGAGGCGCCCGAGCCAAGCAGGAGGATGGCAGCAAATAGAAAGGCAAAGGTTTTCATATACGGAGGGTCGGAAGATCT
>DAIMCQ010000223.1:0-5701 GCA_036726285.1 Azonexus sp. | reverse complement strand
CGATCAAGGATTTGTCACGCCGGCACTTCAGGTAGGGATGCACCATGTCGCCCTGGATCGGCCCGGGTCGGACCAGCGCCACTTCGACCACCAGATCGTAGTAATTGCGGGGCCGCAAGCGCGGCAACATGGCCATCTGGGCGCGCGACTCGACCTGGAAGACGCCCATGCTGTCTGCCTTGCACAGCATCGCGTAAGTGGCCGGGTCCTCGGCCGGAATGTCCTGTAGCCGCATGGGCTGACCGCGCTGCGCGCCGACGACCTGCAGCATGCGACGAATCGCCGACAGCATGCCGAGGGCCAGCACGTCGACCTTCATCAAGCCCATGGCGTCGAGATCATCCTTGTCCCACTGGATGACGCTGCGTTCCGGCATCGCGGCATTTTCGACCGGCACCAGCCGGGACAGCGGCCCGCGCGAAATGACGAAACCGCCGACGTGCTGGGTCAGGTGTCGGGGAAAGCCACGCAGGGCTTCGGCAATCGCCAGCCATTTCTCGACCCGCGGCGAAGCCGGATCCAACCCCTGCTCGGCAAAGCGCTCCGGCAGCTGCTCGCGCTTGTCCCACCAGGCCAGCGACGCCGTCAGCGCATTGATCTGGGCAATGCCGAAACCGAGCGCCCGGCCGGCATCGCGCAAAGCGCCCTTGGTACGATAGGTAATCAGGGCCGCCGCCAGGGCGGCTCGCTCGCGGCCGTATTTGCGATAGATGTACTGGATCACCTCCTCCCGCCGCTCGTGTTCGAAATCGACATCGATATCCGGCGGTTCGCCGCGCTCTTTCGAAACGAAACGCTCGAACAACAGGGACGACCTGGCCGGATCGACTTCCGTCACCCCCAGCGCATAACACACCGCTGAATTGGCCGCCGAGCCCCGCCCCTGGCAGAGAATGTCCCGACTTCGGGCGAAACAGACGATGTCGTACACCGTCAGAAAGTAAGCCTCGTAGCCCATCTCGGCAATCAAGGCCAATTCATGCTCGACACGCTCCCGGACACTGTCCGGCACACCCGCCGGATAGCGCCGTAGCAAGCCCTGCTCCGTCTCGTGGCGCAACCAGCTGGCCGGCGTTTCGCCGGCTGGCACGATTTCCTCCGGGTATTCGTAACGCAGCTCATCCAGCGAAAACTGGCACTGACCGGCAATCTTCAGCGTCTCGGCCAGCAAGGCCGGCGGATACAGCCTCGACAGGCGCAAACGCGAGCGCAGGTGACGCTCGCCATTGGGGAAAAGCCTGTAACCCGCTTCGAAAACCGAGGTTTTCAGACGCAACGCGGTCAGCACATCCTGTACCGGCCGGCGGGCCCGGACATGCATATGGACATCCCCCGCCGCCACCAGCGGCAAACCGCAAGCGCTGCCTAGCCCCTGCAATGCTTCCAGACGGGCGGCATCGTCGGCAGCCGCCAACAATTCGACGGCAATCCAGCACCGCCCGGGAAACCGCTGCGCCAGCCAGTGCCCGTCGTCCTCGGCCGGCGCGCTACCGGGCAGCCAGAGCACCAGGCAATCGGGCACCGCACCGCTCGGCGAGACCGCTTCAAGATCCTTGCGCCGCAGGGTATAGCAGCCCTTCCCGGCACGCCGCCGGGCAAGGGTGATCAAGGCCGAAAGATTGCCGTAACCGTGCCGGTTGCAGGCGAGAAAGACCAGTTTCATGCCATCGACCGTGGTCATCTCGCTGCCGACAATCAATTTCAGCGGGTGCTGCCGGGCTGCCAGATGAGCCCGAACAACACCGGCCAGCGAACACTCGTCGGTCAGCGCCAGGGCGCTATAGCCCTGGGCGACGGCACGCTCGACCAATTCATCCGGGTGCGACGCACCGCGCAGGAAGCTGAAATTGGACAGGCAGTGCAGTTCGGCGTACTCCGGCAAGGACATGGCTCACTCCCCCCCAAGTCAGGCGAACAGGCCGTGCAGGAACCAGCCTTCCGCATCGCGGAAAATCCAGGCCCACTGCCCCAGCGGATTGCACGCCACGAAATAATCACGCCGGACATCACCGGCCGCCGGCGCACCCGCCTTCCCTCCCGGTACAACATCCGCTCCCGGCCCCCATGCCTCGCCCTCATCCCACCAGCCGCTTTCCAGTCGCTCGGCCCGCGACAGCAACTTCAGCGGGCCATGCCAGTGCGGGCTGCCATGGCGTTCGATCAAGGCCTGCGGCACCGGCAACAACCAGAGCGGTCGCTGCGCGCCACCAGGCAAGCCAGTCAGCGAAGGATCACTGGCCGGCAACGCGGCATTCGGCGCATGGCCTGAGCTGGCACATTCCGGACGGTAGTCCGCCTTCGCGCCCAACACCTGTACGGCGGCACCGCCGAGGCGAGCCTGCAAGCGTTCCAGGCAAACCAGCGTGCCTTCGCCGAGCCGGGGCTGCTCGAACAGACTGGCCGTTGCGCCGGAACAAGGCTGTAACTCATCGGCCAGCAAGGCCATGGCCTCCACTGGCGCACGCAACTGCAAACGCCCGAGATGCTCGCGCAGCAAACGAGAAAAACGTCTTTCATCGGCGGCGGGCTCGGCAAAGCGCAGAGCCAGATCGGTCAGCGAAGCATCATCGTGCGTCAGCTGCAAACGGCAAGCGCGGACCAGCAGTTGCCGCCCCTGCAGCCAGCCGGCAAAGGCCGCAAACAGGCGTTGTCCGACAAAAGCCAGGGCTTCGGCATGCTCGATCCGGGCAGGCAGTTCAACCCTCTGCGCGAACTGCTCAGGAAACACGAAACCCTGCCGAGGGTCGGGCATTTCCCCCCAGGCCCGCAGCAAGGCCTCCAGGGCGGCATTCCCAATCCGTCGACGCAGGCCGGCCGAGGGCAAGGCACGCAGATCACCCAGGCGTTTCAGGCCGAAGGCTTCGAGCCGAGCCTCGGCTTCGTTGCCCCAATCCGGGATGGCGCAGGACAAGCAGGCCAGGGCCCGCTGCATGCTGTCAACATCGGAAAAAATCTGCCCGGCACCGGCTCGGGCCAGCCACTCGGCCCCCAATGGCGTCGGCGCCACTGCCCAGGCAATGCTGTAGGACTGCGCCGAGCAACCGTTCTGCACCGCTTCGACAATCGCCTCCAGGCCGCCAAACAAGCGCTGGCAGCCGGCTATTTCGAGCAGGAGCGTGGCGGGCGCAACGACACTGACCGTCGGCGTGAAGGTGCCGGACCAACAGGCCAGGCTATCCAGCGCCCGTTGCTCGGCCAAGGCATCGCGCTCGAAAACCGCCAGCCCCGGCTGCAGGCCAAGTGCCGTAGATAGCCGCTGCCCGCCCAACACCCCGGCCGCAGCGGCCAGGCGATCACAGCACAGGACCCGTCCCCGACTGACGACAGCACTAGGCGACTGCCTCAGGGGCAGCGCTTCGAGCGGCAACAAGGGAAAGTGCAGGGCCAGCCAGAGCACGCGTGAATCTCCCGGGACGGGGCAAGGATAAATCGAGAGGGCGCGCCGCCGGGCGACCACGCCGCTTGATGATACGTACCGACAGCCCCGCCTCGCCCGCTGCCAATTGAATGCGCAATGGCGCCGGCGATGGCGCATGAGCAGCGGCCGACGGGCGCCACAGGCAAGCCAGGGTGGATCGCCCCTCGGCCGCCACCTGGAGACGGCGCAGGCTACGCGCATCGATCCCGGCCTCCGGCCAGGCCAGCACGCCGGCAAATCCGTCCGAAGCCAATAGCTGCTCGACACACCAGGCGGTCTGCTTACCGGCCTGCAAGACAACAATGCGTTCCAGCGCCAATCCGGCCGCCGCCCAGGCGGGTGCGTGCGGCAAACAAGGCGGCGTGACCAGTGCCAGCCAGCCGCCGTCTGCCGACAGGCGAGCCAGGGCCGGCAGCAGCAGCGAAACCTCGCCCAGACCACTGCGCTCAACCAGGAACTCGGTCAGGTTGCCGCGCGGCCAACCGCCGCCCGGCAGTTCGGCATCGAGTTCAGCATGTCCGCTCGGTATCGCCTCCCCGGCCAAGCTGGCCAAGGTATCGCCGCGCCAGACATCGCCCCTGGCCAGAACCTCTGCCAAAGCGGTCGGCAACGGCGCCAGGCTCATGACAAAGCGCTGATCGCCCCGCGGATCAAGCCAACAGCAATCCCCTCGATGGCAAAGTCGATTTCTTCAGGATTGACGATGATCGGCTCGAAATCCGGATTCTCGGCAATCAGGCGGATCTGCCCGTTGCTGCGCTGCAAGCGCTTGACCGTGACCTCTTCGTCCAGGCGGGCAACGACAATCTGCCCGTCCCGCGCCTGATTGGTCTTGTGCACTGCCAGCAGGTCGCCGTCGAAAATGCCGACGTCGATCATCGACAAGCCACGCACCTTGAGCAGAAAGTCCGCTCGCGGACTGAACAGGCCGGCATCCAGCGCATAACGCCCTTGCACATTTTCAACGGCAAGAATGGGCGAGCCGGCAGCCACCATGCCGATCAGGGGCAAGCCAAGCTGCTCGACCAGGCGAATCCCCCGGGCCGAGCCCGGCTCGAGGACAATGGCCCCCTTCTTGGCCAGGGCCTTGAGATGATCTTCCGCCGCATTGGGCGAGGCAAAACCGAAAGCGCTGGAAATTTCCATGCGGGTCGGCGGCGCGCCGAGGACCTCGAGCGTACTTTTGATGAAGTCGAGAATTTCCTGCTGCCGTGGCGTGAGTTTCATGGCCTGCTCCACTAAAAACCGGTATCTGTATTTTTATACAGTATCCGTGTTTTGGCAAGTGAAGAATCCGGCCATTCCCGACAAACTGCTAATATCGGGCAACACGCCACGATCACGTCGGAGCCATGAAACTGCAACATTTCGCCATCGGCGAACGCTTTGAATACGAAGGTCTCGTTTTCGTCAAAACCGGGCCGCTGACGGCGTCTTCCGAACAGGGCGGGCAGCGGATCATCCCCCGTTACGCCATTCTCAAGCCGCTTGACCTCCCGGGCACCGACAACGAGGCCGGTACGCCGGGAAAACTCGCCGAGTCCACGGTCAAGTCAGCCTTTCAGGCTTTTTACCTGACCTGTTCGCAACTGGTCGGCGAAGCCGACCGGCCTGAACTCGAACGCGCCCGCAAGCGCTTCCTGGCCGCACTCAAATAGCCGGAAAGCGCCCTCTTTTACCTCTGTCGATCAGGCAGCGGCAGCCAGTATCCGCCGGCTGACCTCGGGCGTGATGTTCTGCCGCTCACCGAGCGCAGACATGCCATGCGCCGCCAGTTGCGCGACGATCGGCTCGATCGCCTCCGGACCGATGCCATAGCCCGAAAGACGGGTCTTGATGCCCAGGCCTTCGAAGAACAGCCGGGTCTGCTCGATGGCCGCATCAATCCGTTGCTCTTCGCTGCCGTCGCGAATCTGCCAGACGCGCTCGGCGTACTGCAGCAGTTTGGCATGCTTGTCCTGACGTTGGATGTTGAGCAAGGAAGGCAGCACGATGGCCAGCGTACGGGCATGATCGACCCCGTGCAGCGCGGTGATTTCGTGGCCGATCATGTGGGTCGCCCAATCCTGCGGCACGCCGGCACCGATCAAACCATTCAGGGCCAGCGTCGCCACCCACATCAGGTTGGCCCGGACATCGTAATCCTCCGGTGTCGCCAGCGCCTTGGGACCGATTTCGATCAAAGTCTGCAGCAGGCCTTCGGCAAAACGATCCTGCGCCATGCCTTGCACCGGATAGGTCAGGTACTGCTCGACGATATGCACGAAGGCATCGACGACGCCA
>DAIMCQ010000222.1:0-7263 GCA_036726285.1 Azonexus sp. | reverse complement strand
CGGGATGAATGCAGTCTTTCCCAACATTCACTGCGCGTGGAGCACGTTCATTTTCTGCCTTGCCGATTTCGGGCAGCAAACCAAACTGCGGCTGAACGCTCACGGCGGGTGTTGGTGCGTTGCGAGTCTTTGGAGGAGGGACTTTTTTAGGCCCTATTTCGCCGGTTGTGACAACCCAAACTACGACACCAAAACAGACAAGCGCGCCCACAATCAATTTCCACGCGGCAATATAGCCAGATCCAGACTCAATTGGCATCGGTTGTTTTATGACGATTCCCGATTCGTAATTATTCGCGAATCTTTGCCGCATTGAGGAAAGCCTCTTTTCCTTCTCGGTGCTCTTGAGGTTGTAAAGACTTCCTTCCCGAATATAGTCGCGCTCATCAATGGACATGCATGCTTCCTCCTGCAGGCATTCTATTCAATGAAAACGACATAAATAATGAACTCTTTCACACACGCCAGCTGAAATCCCAAATACAGCCCCCCCCCAACCAGGCATTGGCCGCTAACTACGTTTACCGCCCCCACCGCCATGGCCGAAGGCCAGAGAAAGTAAGCCAACTTATTTGCCACAGCACGTCCGCGGCATATTTTGATCAAATAAAAAGCCGGGGTCGAAACCCCGGCTTTTTGCTGAGAACTTGACGATCAGGCGTCGAGCAAAATCCGCAGCATGCGGCGCAACGGCTCGGCCGCCCCCCACAACAACTGGTCGCCACATGTAAAGGCGGCCAGATATTCGGGGCCCATTGCCATCTTGTGCAGACGACCGACCGGCACCGTCAGGGTTCCGGTCACTGCTGCAGGCGTCAATTCGCGCTCGGAAATCTCGCGGTCATTCGGCACGACCTTGGCCCAAGGATTGGCTTTAGCCAACATGTCGCTGATTTCATCCAGCGGCACATCCTTCTTCAGCTTGATGGTCAGTGCTTGGCTATGACAGCGCATGGCACCGATACGCACGCACAGGCCATCGATGGGGATCGAGCCTGCCGTACGGAAAGCCGGCTTGCCGAGGATCTTGTTGCATTCGGCGCCGCCCTTCCACTCTTCCTTGGATTGGCCATTTTCATAAGGCACATCGATCCACGGAATCAAGGAACCGGCAAGCGGCGCGTTGCGGAAGTTCTTTTTCGGGAAGGCATCCGAACGAATGGTTTCGGCAACCTTGCGGTCGATGTCGAGAATGGCGGAAGCTGGATCAGCCAGCAGGTCGGCCACTGACGAGTGAATTGCGCCCATCTGGGCAATCAGTTCGCGCATGTTTTGCGCCCCGGCACCGGATGCGGCCTGATAGGTCATGGAGGTCGCCCATTCGATCAGGTCGTTCTGGAACAGGCCACCGAGGCCCATCAGCATCAGCGAGACGGTACAGTTGCCACCGATCCAGTTCTTGCCACCCTTGGCCAGCGCATCCTTGATAACGTGCATATTGACCGGGTCGAGGACGATCACGGCGTCGTCGGCCATGCGCAACGACGAAGCGGCGTCGATCCAGTGACCATTCCAACCGGCAGCACGCAGTTTCGGGAAGACTTCCTTGGTGTAGTCGCCACCTTGGCAGGTGATGATGATTTCACAGGCCTTCAACGCATCGATCGAGGATGCATCCTGCAGCGGCAGGGAAGCCTCCTTGCCACCGAACACCGGGGCCTTGCCGCCGGCCGCCGAGGTGGAAAAATACACCGGATCAATAAAGGCGAAATCGCCTTCTTCGACCATGCGCTGCATCAGCACGGAACCAACCATGCCGCGCCAACCGACCAGACCAACCTTCTTCATGACTAACTCTCCAAGTGAATCCCGTTTAACGCGCGAACCCGACGATCCGCTTACGCCAGCGCCGCAAGAACTGCGTCGCCCATTTCCTTTGTGCCGACCCTGTTGGTGCCGCGCTCATAGATATCGCCAGTGCGGTAGCCTTGGGCCAGTACTTTTTTGACCGCATTTTCGACACGCAGTGCCTGCTCTTCCAGACCGAAGGTATAGCGCAGCATCATCGCAGCGGACAGGATGGTGGCCAGCGGATTGGCTACGCCCTTGCCGGCGATATCCGGCGCGGAGCCGTGCGAAGGCTCGTAGAGGCCTTTGTTCTTGTCGTCCAGCGAAGCCGACGGCAGCATGCCGATGGAACCGGTCAACATCGACGCCTCGTCCGAAAGAATGTCGCCGAACATGTTGCCAGTGACCATCACGTCGAATTGCTTCGGCGCTTTGACCAATTGCATCGCTGCGTTATCGACCAGCATGTGGCTGAGTTCGACATCCGGATAATCGTGTGCGATCTCGATCATCACGTCACGCCAAAGCTGAGTGCATTCAAGCACATTCATCTTGTCCACCGAGCACAGCTTCTTGCTGCGCTTTTGTGCCGCCTGGAAGGCAACGTGACCGATGCGGCGGATTTCCGATTCGCTATACACCATCGTATTGAAGCCGACGCGCTCACCGTTCTCTTCGCGCACGCCACGCGGCTGGCCAAAGTAGATATCGCCAGTCAGCTCACGCACGATCAGGATATCCAGCCCGGCGACGACTTCAGGCTTCAACGTCGAGGCATTGGCCAGTTCCGGATAGAGAATAGCCGGACGCAAATTGGCAAACAGGTTCAGATCCTTGCGAATACCAAGCAGGCCGCGCTCCGGGCGTTTTTCGCGCGGCAGGCCATCCCATTGCGGACCACCGACCGCACCGAGCAATACGGCGTCGGCTTCGCGGGCCAGCTTCTGGGTTGCTTCCGGATAGGGATTTCCAGTGGCATCTACTGCGCCACCGCCCAGCAGGGCTTCTTCCATCTCGAACTTGAGATCGAGGGCATTCAACACCCGCACCGCTTCAGCGGTAATTTCCGGACCGATGCCGTCACCCGGCAGAACACAGATTTTCATCGCTTTTCCTTATTACGCAAACAGCCAGGGCTGGTTGATACGGCGCATTTCTTCAAATTCGCGAATTTTCTCGGCATGACGCAAGGTCAGACCGATGTCGTCCCAACCATTGAGCAGGCACTCCTTGCGGAAGGCGTCGATCTGGAACGGAATGCCGTAGCCATCCGGACGAACCACTGCCTGGGCCGGCAAATCGACCACCAGCTTGTAGCCCGGCATTGTTTCGACCTGCTGGAACAACGTCTCAATCTCGGCTGCCGGCAAGACGATGGGCAGGATGCCGTTCTTGAAGCAGTTGTTGAAAAAGATATCGGCGAAGGACTCGGCAATGATGGCCTGAAAACCGAAATCGAGCAGCGCCCAAGGCGCATGCTCGCGCGAACTGCCACAACCGAAATTGGCTCGGGTCAGCAGGACCTGAGCCCCCTGGTAGCGCGGCTGGTTGAGCACGAAATTCGGGTTTTTCGGCCGACCGGAATTGTCCTGCCCGGGCTGACCGACATCCATGTAACGCCATTCGTCGAAGGCATTCGGGCCGAAACCCGAGCGCTTGATCGACTTCAGAAACTGCTTGGGAATGATCGCATCGGTATCGACGTTGTTACGGTCGAGCGGCGCCACCAAGCCTTCCAGACGAACAAATTTATCCATTATTCCACCACCTTCTGCACGGCCTCACCCGACTTCTTCAAGGCTCCGCCAACCGCCTCGCCACCCTTCTGCAGGGCACCGCCGACGACTTCTCCTGTCTTGTTCAAGGCGCTGCCAACGGCCTCGCCACCTTTATGCAGCGCCTCTCCGGTCACTTCTGCACCATGCGCAACATCCTTCTTGACCCCCTGCGCCGTATTACAAGCAGCAAGGAACATCGCCATCAAGGCAAACAGCAACACGCGCATGATCCGACTCCTTAAAGCACGTCCCGTACGTCGGCGAAATGACCGGCGATCGCCGCCGCTGCGGCCATCGCCGGGCTGACCAAGTGGGTGCGCCCGCCCGGTCCCTGACGTCCTTCAAAGTTACGGTTCGAGGTCGAGGCGCAACGCTCGCCCGGCTCCAGACGGTCGGCATTCATCGCCAGACACATCGAGCAACCCGGCTCACGCCATTCAAATCCGGCAGCCACAAAAACCTTGTCGAGGCCTTCGGCCTCAGCCTGGCGCTTGACCAGCCCCGACCCCGGCACGGCCAGGGCCAGCCTGACCGTTGCCGCGACGTGCCGCCCCTTGAGAACGCTTGCCGCCTCGCGCAAATCCTCGATCCGCGAATTGGTACAGGAACCGATGAAGATCTTGTCCACCGGAATGTTCTTGATCGGTGTATTCGGGTTCAGGCCCATGTACTGCAAGGCCCGCTCCATGCCCTCGCGCTTGACCGGGTCGGCCTGCTTGGCGGGATCCGGTACGACAGCATCGATTGCCACGACCATCTCCGGCGACGTCCCCCACGTCACCTGCGGACGGATGTCCTCGGCCTTCAAGTTCACCACGCGATCGAACTGGGCGCCGGCATCCGAATGCAGGGTCCGCCAGTAAGCCACGGCCTTATCCCAGACCTCACCCTTCGGCGAGAACGGACGGCCGCGCAGGTAATTGATCGTCGTCTCATCGACCGCCACGAAGCCCATGCGCGCACCGCCTTCGATGGCCATGTTGCACAAGGTCATGCGCCCTTCCATCGAAAGACTGCGAATGGCGCTGCCGCCGAACTCGATGGCGTAACCGGTGCCGCCAGCCGTACCGATCGTACCGATGATCGCCAGCGCCACATCCTTGGCGGTGACGCCCTTGCCCAGTTTGCCTTCGACGGCAATCAGCATGGTTTTCGATTTTTTCTGCAACAAGCACTGGGTCGCCAGCACGTGCTCGACCTCGGAGGTACCGATGCCATGCGCCAGACAGGCAAATGCGCCGTGCGTCGAGGTGTGCGAATCACCGCAAACGACCGTCATGCCGGGCAAGGTGGCGCCGTTTTCCGGGCCGACGACGTGGAGAATCCCCATTCGTTGGTCCTTGAACGGGAAATAGGCCAAGGCACCGACCTCCCGGATGTTGGCATCCAGCGTCTCGACCTGCTGACGCGAAATCGGGTCCTTGATGCCCTCTTCCCAATGATCGGTCGGCGTATTGTGATCGGGCGTCGCAACAATCGAGGAAACTCGCCACGGCTTGCGTCCGGCCAGCTTGAGGCCTTCGAAGGCTTGCGGGCTGGTCACTTCGTGCACCAGATGGCGGTCAATATAGAGAAGCGCCGTACCGTCCTCTTCCTGATGGACGACGTGGTTCTCCCAGAGCTTATCGTAGAGTGTCTTCGGCATGGAGCAGAAATAGGGCCGTAAAGCGTCAGATTATTGCACAGGATCGCGCGTTTTTACCCCATCCTCCGCCCCCGGAACCGCAGCCCGTCCGACCCAGCCCCAAATCAGCAAGAAACCGACCAACGCGAAAGCCGCCCCCAGGCAGAAGGTCCAGCCAGCGCCCCAGGGTTCCCAAGTTCGACCACTGATCAAGGCGCCCAGCAAACCACCGGCGCCAAACGACAGGCTGGAATACAACGCTTGCCCCCGCCCCTGCGCTCGACCAGGAAACCACTCATTCACCGCTGCAATGGCCGAAGCGTGATAAGCCCCGAAGGTCAGACCATGCAGCAGTTGAACGAAAATCATCACCGCGAGTGAGCCAACTCCCCAGCCCATCAACAAGAAACGCAGCACCGCAGCAGCAAAACAGAGCAGCAGGATATTGCGCAGCGAAAATCGGCGCGACAACCGCGCCATCAGCATGAAGACACCAATTTCAGCCAGCACGCCGAGCGACCACAGACTGCCGACCGCCGTCTTGCTGTAGGCATGGTCGGCCAGGTGAATTGAAAAGAAAACGTAGAACGCGCCGTGGGCTGCCGACATCATAAAACAAGCCAGCATTAGCGCCCGCACCTGCGGCTGCGCCAGGATGCTGCCGATCGACGGGTTCTCTCGCGGCAGGTGGGTGACCGAAACCTCCGGCAAGGTCAGCGCCAGAACAAGTATCCCCAGCAGTATCCCCGAGCAGGCCCAGAGCACACCAACCGGCGGCACCCAGTCAAGCACGGCACCGGTCCCCATGACGGCAGCAATGAAACCGACCGACCCCCAAAGGCGAATCCGGCTGTAGCGCGAGCGTTCTTCGCGCAGATGGTCAAAGGTCAGCGTCTCGACCAGAGGCAATGCCCCGCTCCAGAAAAAAGCCAGAATGGCCATTGCAGCAAGCATGGCGGGCAGCCGGTCAAGCCAGAAAAAAGCGACAAAGCCAGCCAGCCCGACCGCCCCAGCCAGCCGGATGATGCCCATGCGATGACCGTGACGATCCGCGACCCACCCCCAGATATTCGGCCCGAACAAGCGCATCAACTGCATCTGCGACATCAGCAGACCGATGTCCCAGGCAGAAAAGCTCAATGACTGGAGGTAGAGCCCAAAATAGGGCGAGAAGGCGCCTATAAAGGCGAAATAGAAAAAGTAGTAAGCCGACAGGCGCCAGTATGGCAATGCATGCATCCGGCGATTCTACCGGATGCACTCCCGGATCAAGCCGCCAATCAGGCCTTGGCGGATTCCTGGCCGGCGCGATAGGCCAGCAGGATGTGATAGAGCTCGTCCTTCAATTTGACACGCTGCTTTTTCATGTCTTCGATGGTGAAATCGGCAACCGGCATGTCATTTTCTTCAAGATCTTCGACCCGGCCAGTCAGGCGATGATAGGTCGCAAAAAGTTTGGCGAAGTGGGCATTCCCCGTCTTCAGCACGTGAATGGCGTCATTGAACTCCGGAAACTCGTGATGGAGGTCGTGATGTTCGATTTGCATAGTTCTCTCCCCTTGATACAAATACCCGCCGACACGGCGGCAAACCACTTTGATTCTACGCGATCGAACCCGGAATGTATGGCGTTTGGCATACGACATCCGCACATTGGGCACGGTGACGCAAGGCATGGTCGATCAGGACCAGCGCCAGCATGGCCTCGGCAATCGGCGTGGCGCGAATGCCGACGCAAGGGTCATGGCGCCCCTGGGTGGCCACTTCGATCGCCTGCCCCAGGCTATCTACCGAGCGCCGGGCTTGCGCAATCGACGAAGTCGGCTTGATCGCCATATTGACCACAATGTCCTGGCCCGTAGAGATACCGCCCAGAATCCCACCGGCGTGATTGGAGGCAAAGCCTTGCGGTGTCATTTCATCACCATGCTCGCTCCCTTTTTGCGCCACCGAGGCGAAACCCGCTCCGATCTCGACCCCCTTGACGGCATTGATCCCCATCATGGCATAAGCAATTTCGGCATCCAGTCGATCGAACACCGGCTCCCCCCACCCCGCCGGCAGGCCGCTGGC
>DAIMCQ010000221.1:0-7282 GCA_036726285.1 Azonexus sp. | reverse complement strand
AGAAAACCTGACCGTTCAGGAGGGATAGGTAATTTTCCATGTCTGCAACCTGCTGACTTAGCCTTGTTTCCTGGCTTTCGGTTTGATTTCGCGCCGAGGACGAATTGCTCGCCTGGCGACCAATGCCACCAGCAGGGCTGTTGGCGGTTCGGGGAGTTGATTGTCGGGCGCATCCCGCAGTGTCAGGGTCGTGCTGGTCGATGCAATGGCGCCGTAGAAGTCGGTGACGCGCAGGCGGATGATGTGATCGCCAACGCCCAATCCCAGATTGTCGAACAGCATGGCGTATGTAATGCGGAAATATTCGTTACCCGGCATGCCGTAGAAAACGGGGCCGCTTTGCCCCGGCGTACCCAGCAACTCAAAGATATTGTCGTTGTTGAGGTCGAGCTGGTAGGCGCTGATGCCATCCAGCGGATCGGCGTCGAAGGACTCGCCGACCCTGATGTTCAGCACACTGTTGGGCGAGATGCTGAGCGGTGCATCCGAAATGATCGCAACCGGCAGGTTGTTGACCACGGCGGCCGATGCCTGGCTCGACATGCAGATTGCCAGGCCAAGCGTCGTCAGAATATTGGATGGGTGGAATCGCATGGCATCTCTCCCGACAGGAACGACTAGGTGCGGACAAATTTCGGCAGCAGCTTGCTCAGCGCATCGTCCAGGCTTCTGCCGAGCTGCAGCGACTCTGCGACGACTTCCACCACGAAGCCGAGAATTTTTCCTTCGGTTTCTTCCGAAAGCAGCGGCACGTTGATGTATTGGTTGAGCGAGCTGGTGAGGCGTTTCTTGAATGCCCCCAGATCGCCCAGCTCGATGCCTTGCGCCAGGTCTTTCAGGTAGTTGGCGATTTTCGGGGGGAGTACGCCGGCCAGTGTGCTATCGATCTTTTCGACCAGCCAGGCGATTGCCGCATCGTCGAAATAATCGACCGGTCCGGTTGGAATCAGCGCATCGACGGCCTCGGCCAGTTTGCGCAATTGAGCGGCGGAGAGGATGTGCTCGCTTTTCGGCAGTTGCGCCGGGGGCGATAGCTCCAGGCCCAGGCTATTGGCCGTGCTGCGGCCGACGACGCCATCCGGTGCGAGGCCGTGCGCTTGTTGGTAGCTGATGACCGCATCCCGGGTGATTTGCCCGAAACGTCCATCGATGTTGCTGTTGCCGGCCGCATCCTTGGCCGGCATCGACCCTTTGGCAATCAGCTTGCTCTGCAAGTCCGCAACCAACGGATCGGTCGATCCTGCTTTCAATACGAAACTCATTTTTTCCTCCTTGGAGATTGGTTCAACTCGTCGATTACCCATTCGATGAATGGGGTGCGACCACGATGCCTATTCGACGACACATCCAATCTGCAGGAACTCGTGTATTTATTCATCATCCAAATGGATGATCGAATGTGCATGCCGTATGTCTGTTGGATCGCTGTTGGGGGGGGCAGATGGGAGAGAAGAGAGGTTCGCCTGCGGGGATCGATCGGGCGCTTGAGCTACTGTACGAATCGGTACTGGTGCCGGAGTCCCTGGCCATGGCATTGGCCGAACTGACCCGGCTGATTGATGGCGACACCTGCCATCTCGTAGCTTGGGAGCGTTGCTCGGGGCTGCCGACCTTGAGTCTTTCCCACGCCTTGCCGGTCGAGGTTGGGCCTGATTATGCAGCCCACTATGCCGCCATCGATCCGCGTCGGCGCCTGGCAATCCAGAAGCCACCGGGCTTCGTGTTGAATTGCCACAAATACTTCGACCCGCGTTTCGTCCAGAACAACGAGTTCTACCAGGACTACCTGATTCCGGATGTTGGCGTGCAATACCTGTTGGGCGCCGGAGATTTGCTGCCCGAGGACGACCAGTTGGTGATGATCGGATTTCATCGCTATGTCGGCCATGCGGCATTTTCGGACGAGGAAGCTGCGCTGCTCGAATGCGTTTTGCCGCATTTGCGGCGAACGCTGCGCTTGCGTCGGCAAGTGCAGGTCCTCGCCGACTTGCATGCGTGTACCGATTCGTTCTGGGAGCAATCGAATCTGGCGACCATGGCCATTTCGGCGACCGGCAAGTTGCTTTGGTGCAATCGTCAGGGGCGAGCCTTGTTGCAGGCCTCGAAAGGCTTGTACGAGCGTCATGGTTGCCTGCATGCGCAAAACCCCGAGCGCGATCCGATCTTGCAACAGGCTTTACGGAGCGCCATTGCCACCGGCCGTCCGGCAAATATCAATTTAGGAATGCCGGATGCCGGGGCGCACTGTTGCCTGACGCTGATGCGCTTGACGCATGGCGTGCCTGATGCGATTTTTCCCGAACCCAGGGCAGCGCTGCTGGCGGTGGTTTCAACCAACGATTGGCGCCGTCTGGCGTCGGTCCGGCAGTTGATCCAACTGCTAGGCTTGACGCCGGCCGAGGCGCGCTTGGCTCGGGCGCTGGCCGGTGGCGAGAGTCTGGATTCCCATGCCGAGGCGGAAGGCGTCAAGAAAACCACGGTCCGTACCCAACTGCGCTGCGCTTTTGCCAAAACGGCAACGACCAATCAAAAAGATCTGGTCAGGCTGGTGCTGGGTATCCATCCCGTCCGGGAATAGCCGCGCCAGGCGCTTGGCTGCGGCGTTCGGCCGGTGCCGGTGAGTTGGTCGGCAATCTTGTCGAAGCGCCGCCTCAAATATTGCAAAAAAAACAGGGGACATGCCCCTGTTTCTCTTATCCCACCGGCTTCTTAGCGGCTTGTCCGGCGGCGGCTCAAGCCAAGCAGGGCGAGACCCAGCAGGGCCAGCGTGCCCGGTTCGGGAACGGAGGTCGAGGGCGGGGTGACTGCCTGGTTGAGAAAGAGTTCTTCTCCGGTGCCGTTCAGGTTGGTCATGTTCAGGAAGAAGCTCAGCGTATCGCTGTCCGAGAAATTATTGACGTTGAAGCCCGGTGCATAGGCGTAGAACTCGGCGGAACCGCTGCCAATGTCGTTCGAGATCGTCCGCATGCAGAGATTCGGGTCACCGGGGGCGGTGGCATAGGCGCCGCAGCCCGCCGGGTCGCGCCAATAGATCGGTTGGCTGGTCAGCGCCTGAACCAGCGAGGCCGGGTCGAACTGGTTGTTGAAGACGTTATCGAAGGAAAACGTCGCTTTGATGTTGCCATTTGCATCAAGGACGTTGTAATAGCCGTTGAGCATCAGGTAATCGCCCGATTGCGGTTCGCCGAGATCGAAGCCGAAGACCGGTGTGGTGCCGGTGCCGAGATAGGTTTTCAACTGGGCGATGCTGAACGTCGTCGTCGTCGTTGCCGTTGGCCACCAGCCGCTAAAGGTCGAACTCCCCGGGCCGTTGCCGGTCGGGGTCCCGGAGTTGGCATCCGGGAAGCCGCCGTTGGTCGAGTTGTTGTAGGTAAACAGTTTCAGCAGATTGCCCGAGCCCAGACCGTTGGAAAAGCTGGTCAGGCCGGTGTAACCCATACCGACAAAGGTATTGATCGCGTTCACGCCGTAGGAGATGAAATCGTCGTGGGCGCTGGCGACATAAAGCTCGGCATTGGTCGAGGTGGTGTAGCAAAGAAGATTGCCCGGGCCGAAGCTGCAACTGCTGACCGAGGGCAAGCTGGCTGCATAAGAGCTGGCGCTGATCAGCATGGAGGCAGCCAGCAGGCCGCTCTTGCAGTATTGGCGTAGTGATGTGTGCGTGGTCATGTCGAACCCTCCTATCAGTTTCCTCTGATGGAGCACAAAGCGGACCAGTGTTGGGTTTTGAAATGACTTTTTTGTTAATTCAGGTAATTAAGCCTGTGCTGTCATATTTTTTACTCCGCTATTTCGCCTCGGTGTAAATCAAACCGACAGCTTTTCGGCGGCAAATGGCGGAACGGAGCGGGCTTGGGCTTGATTTTCTGCACATGCCGGGAGCCGCCACGGCAGAATTGGCAAAATATGCCGTATCAATAACGTGTGATTTTGTTAAATATATTGAATCGAACCTGCCCGGCGGCGATTTTTCGCACCGCGCCGCCGTTGCGGGTAACGCGGTCGCACGCGGTGGCCCCATAAAAGTCGGGCATTTTTACCTTCCGGCGCTGGCAAGAAGCATTTGCAGACGAGGCACGATCCGAAGCTGTTATGTCGGAACCGTCTTGTGGCGCCAGCGTGCTTTGCGCTGAAACGCAATAAACCGGCGGTGCTGGCGGCTGCGGGGCGGAGGGGCGAGACAACTGCTGTGCAGCGTCTTACCGGCAGGCATGCCGAGGTTGGCACAAAAAAGCTCGATAACGCACGAAGCCCTGTGCTGCGGCGCTTTCAGGTAAGTACGCCGGCATCTGCTCATGGCATAATCAAAAAACCATGCAGTCATAAAAACAGGGGGCGTCGTGGCTTCACTTATTCCGGCAATCGGTAGCTGCGTTTCGCGCATGACCGGTGGCGAAAAGCGTCTGGCTTACCGCCTGGAAAGCAAACTCGAAGATGACTGGCTGCTCTGGTACGACGTACCGCTCGGCCCGCGCAACGTGCATCCCGACTTTGTCGTCTTCAACCCGCGGCGCGGTCTGCTGGTGCTGGAGGTCAAGGACTGGCGGCTCGATACCATCCAGGAGGTCGATCGGCAAAGCGTCTGTCTGCTCACCCCGCAGGGCCTCAAGCGTCAGGTCAACCCGCTTGAACAGGCCCGGCAATATGCCCACGAAACCGTCGATCTGCTCAAGCGCGACCCGCAGCTGACCATCAACAGCGGCCGCCAGCAAGGCACGCTGCTCTTCCCGTGGGGTTACGGCATCGTACTGAGCAACATCAGCCGCAAGCAGTTCGACAGCACCAACCTCGGCGAAGTGATCGAGCCGCACCGCGTCATCTGCCAGGATGAAATGACCGAGACGGTCGATGCCGAAGCCTTCCAGGAGCGCCTTTGGGCGATGCTGCCCTTTTCCCGCAGCGTGCCGCTCGCCTTGCCGCAGATCGACCGCATCCGCTGGCACCTCTTCCCGGAAATCCGTATCGCCGCCCCGACACTAAACGGCCTGTTCGACGAAGCGGAGCCGGAAATCCCCGACATCCTGCGCGTCATGGACATCCAGCAGGAACAACTGGCGCGCAGCCTCGGCGACGGCCATCGCGTCATCCACGGCGTGGCCGGCAGCGGCAAGACGCTGATCCTCGGCTATCGCGCCGAGCATCTGGCCAGGGTCTGCGCCCGGCCGATTCTTGTGCTCTGCTACAACCAGACCCTGGCCAAGCGCTTGGGGCGGACCATGGCAAACAAAGGCCTGGCCGACAAGGTGGTGGTGCAGACCTTCCACCAATGGTGCCGGGCGCAATTGCTGGCCTACAACGCCGGGCTGCCCGCCAGCAACGAAGACAAGAACGCCTTCTTCGCCGAAATGGTCGACCGCATCATCCGCGCCGTCGACGCCAACATCATCCCGGCCGGCCAGTACGACGCCGTGCTGATCGACGAAGGCCACGACTTCCAGCCCGAATGGCTCAAGCTGGTCGCCCAGATGGTCAACCCGAGCACCAACTCGCTGCTCGTTCTTTACGACGACGCCCAATCCATCTACGGCCGCGACAAGCGCGGCAAGATCAGTTTCAAGAGCCTCGGCATCCAGGCCCAGGGCCGTACCACCATCCTCAAGATCAACTACCGCAACACGCAGGAAGTGCTTGAACTGGCCAGCGGCATCGCCAGCGACCTGCTCAAGCCCAGCGCCTCGGACGAAGACGGCGTCCCGCTCGTCGCCCCGATCAGCGCCGGCCGCCACGGCCCGAAACCGTTGTTGATCAAGCTGCCGAGCATTCAGGAAGAAGCCGACTACATCGCCAAACACCTCAAGGAAGCCCACAAAACCGGCACCCCGTGGAGCGACATGGCGGTCATCTACCGCGACTACGGCATCGGCAAACCGGTTCTCGCCACGCTAAGAAAAGCCGGCATCCCGGTGACCTACCAGGACGACATCACCTTCGCCGAAAAGGAAGACACCGTGAAGTTCTTGACCATGCATAGCTGCAAGGGGCTGGAGTTCCCGCTGGTGGCGATACCGGGGGCGGGCAGGGCGATGGATGACGGGCGGAAGAATGAGGAGGCGCGGTTGTTGTATGTGGCGATGACGCGGGCAACCAAAGAGTTAATCATTTTTTAAATGAGTTGGATAAATATGGCTACTAATGCATTTAATTTATACCGAGTACGACTTTTCGAATCGTCTCAACGTGGATTTTGGGAGGGTCAAGATCGAGCAACTGTTTTAAAGAAGGCTATTTTTTCCAAGCCAAGTTTAGTCGGGCGAGGGAGAAATGAATGGCACATCGGAAATGTTGTTGAAATTTCTCAGAGTGCTATCGCATTCAGAATTGGTAGAGAGTCACCAGCGATTAAAGAATCATTTGACCCAGTAAGTCATGATTTTAGAAAACTTAATGAGCCAGCTGGTCCATCATCTCTCGCGGTAATGGATCTTTCTTTGGGAGTGCTTGCAATAGCAATGCGTAGCTCGCTTGCGCCAAGCCCGGAGCTTTTGGGGAAACGATTTGATGCCTTATTAAAAGTATCTGGCCCCGTGGTCGAGTCGTCCTACAATATCCATGTTGGGGAGATTTATGATCCATCGGATTTTATTGAAAAACTTCGCAGTGCCAATAGAATAAAATTATTCTCAGTTAACTTTAGACGGCCTAATCCAACGGATATTAATAGGTGGTTTCAAGAGCCTTTGCAAAATGCACTGGCACTTGCTGAGGGTGAAAGGGGTAGTGTTGGGTTTGATGGGGAAAATCTAAATCCTGAGGTGCTGACCTCTATTGCCAAAGCCTTTTCAGCAACAGGTGACGAGGTCAGGGCGAAAATGCAACTACCGGAAGAAAGTGGGCTGCGTTGGCATAAAAACAAAAGTTCACTATTGGGGTTTTCTACAGATGACGGTGTGTCAATTAACGCTGTTTATCATGAGATGATGGATTTATACAATGAACTTAAGGATGAATCATGAATATAGAATATGAAATAATTCACATATCGTCTATTGGTCAGTTAATTAACATTTTTCGCGAATTTGGCTCTAGTTGGATTTTTAGAGGGCAAATGAATTCTGAATGGAATATTGAATCGTCGCTGGAGCGCTTTTTGAAGCCGATTGGTTTCTCAGAATTTGCACGAAAACTCGAAGATTATTTTTTGTGTGAATTTCGTGCGCGAGCTCATCATTATATATCTAGAGACATGCTCCCAAAAACGAAGTTGGGATGGCTATCGTTGATGCAGCATCATGGGGTGCCAACCAGACTTATTGATTTCACAGAGTCGCCATTTATTGCGCTT
>DAIMCQ010000220.1:0-7288 GCA_036726285.1 Azonexus sp. | reverse complement strand
CGATATTGCTCACTGTCCAGGTCTGGCTGGCCAGCACGAAACGCCGGCCGATCTTCAACGCGTCCATGGCCGGCAGCGCATCCGGCACATGCTGCAGGAAGGTCAGCACATACTGCCCGCCCGCCTCCGACAGCCAGCCGGTGCGCATGTCGTCGAAAAGCAGGTGCCACTCGTTCCACAGGCCTTGCGAATACTTGAGCTGGATGCGCCCGATCAGCGCGAAATGCACGCCCTTGTAGCTGCCTTCAGTACCCAGTTGCAGCGGCGAGCGATCCTCGACCAGCGCCGCCATCTTGCCGACATCCTCCAGCGCCTGGTCGTGACGGACCAACGTGCTCTGGCAATATTCGCAGACGGCAAAAATCGAGGCTGCCGATTTGAAGACAACCGGCGCGCCGCAGGAAGGACAGTTGGCAGTCAGGGCCAAAGGCGATGGCTCAGGTCAGTTTCTTGAGCAGTTCCGCCTTCTTGGCATCGAACTCGGCCTGGCTGAGAATGCCTTTCCCGACCAGCCCGTGCAGCTTTTCCAGCGTTGCCACGACCTCGTCGGCCGAGATGCTGGCAACCGGAGCCGCTGCACTGGCCGTCGGCTGCATGGCTTGCGTCATGGCTTGCCCCATGATCTGTCCGAAACCGACGCCGGCCCCCAGGCCGACGCCCATACCGGCCAGGCCGCCCTCATTCTTTGCGGCATCCGGAATGCTGTTGGCGACCTGGTACTGGGTATAACGCTGCATATCGCCGACCATGTTCATGCTGATCTTCTGGTCGAGAACCTTCTGCAGTTCTTCCGGCAGCGAGACGTTCTGAACGACCAGGGTATCGAGCGTCAAGCCGTACTCGGCGAACATCGGCTTCATCTTGAACATCATCGCCTGGCCGAACTCGTCCTGATTGCCGGCCATGTCGATGAAGGACACGCCGGATTCGCCGAACAGGTCGGTCATGCCGGCCACCATGGTATTGCGCAGCTGGCCTTCCAGCTCTTCGCGGCCATAGCTTTCGCGGCTACCGGAAATCTTCTGGTAGAAGGTCTTGGCGTCGCTCAGGTGGTAGGAATAGATCCCGAAGGCACGCATCCGGACGATGCCGAATTCCTTGTCGCGAATGGTGATCGGATTGGGCGTCCCCCACTTCTGATCGAGCTGGTGGCGGGTCGAGAAGAAGTAGACGTCGGACTTGAACGGGGAATCGAACAGTTTGTCCCAGTTCTTCAGATTGGTCAGCAGCGGCAGGGTCTGCGTCGTCAGCGTGTAGCGCCCCGGCCCGAAGACATCGGCAACGACGCCTTCATTGACGAAGACGGCCAGTTGCGAGTCGCGCACGGTCAGGCTGGCCCCGCTCTGGATTTCCATGTCCTGCATCGGGAAACGCCAGGCCAGCGTCCCGTCGGCATCCTCGGTCCATTGCAGGACGTCGATGAATTGTTTCTTGATGAAGTCCATCAAAGCCATGATTATCTCCGGGAGATCAGATGATGCAGCCGGCGTTCAGGATGCCGACGCCGATTGAGAGAGAAGCGAGAAAGATTCCAGAGGCCAGCCGCCCCTGCGGAATGCTGTGGTTGATGCCGGGCAGGATGAAACGGGCGGCGGTAAAGGTAACCAGTTGCACGACCCCGGCCACCACGCCCCAGCCGATCATCACATACAGGTTGTGACTGGTTGCGACGGCCACCGCGATGGGCAGCGCCAGCCCGATGACGGCCCCGGCCAGGCTGACCGCAGCCGCTTCGTTGCCTTCGCGAATCAGCTTGATTTCGCTGTATGGGGTAACGAAAACATACAGACAAAGAAAAACTGCCAGCAATATGACGGCAATTACGAAAAAACTGGCGAAAGCGGGCAGACTGCTGATTACTGGATCAAACATAAAATCCCCCGGGCATATGGCGACAGCGCGCGATTCTCCGCGTTGGCGCAAATTAACTCAAGCCTGACGTTGCAAAAACCAGGTAACGAAATCCGCCACCGGCATGGGGCGGGCATAGAAAAAACCTTGCACGTGATTACAGCCCAATTGGCGCAGGCGCTCAATCTGAGCGGCCTCTTCGACCCCCTCGGCCAGCGGCATCATACCCAGATCCCAAGCCAGGTCGATGATGGTGCGGACGACACGCAGATTCTCCTCGGAACTGCTCATGGCATGAATGAAGGAGCGATCGATCTTGATTTCATTGAGCGGCAGGCTCACCAGATAGCTCAGTGAAGAATACCCCGTGCCAAAATCATCGAGCGCCAGGCTCAGCCCGAGTTGCCGCAAGCGTTGCATGACCTCGAGGCAACGCTCGGGATCGGTCATCATGGCGGATTCGGTCAACTCGATGATGAATCGGCTACCGGGCAAACGCCAGGTGGCCAAACGCTGGGCGATCAGCTCCGGTAGATCGACATCGAGCAAATCGTCGACGGTCAAGTTGAAGGCCAGAGGGATCTCGATTCCACGTGCCCCCAGGTCGCTCGCCATGCGCATGGCACTACGCACCAGCCAATCGGTAAACTGCCGCCCCCAACCGTGCTCCTCGATCAGATCGATAATCTGCAAAGGCGGCACCCATTCCCCGCTCTCGCGCTGCCAACGCAGCAACAATTCGGCGCTGGTGCACTGCCCGGTCGGCACATCGATTTGCGGCTGCAGAAAAAGGCAGAGCTTTTCATTTTCCAGAGCCTCCCGAAACTCTTCGCCCATTTCGAAGTGCATCTGCCAATCCCGCCGCATGTCGGCCTGGAACCAGGCCAGCGGATGCTGGCTTTCCCCACTCGCCCAACGTGCCAGCCGGGCGGCGTGCAGGACCGATTCGGCATCCTTGCCATCGGCCGGCATCATTGCACCGCCGATCGAGGGCTGCATGGGCAAACTGCGGCCGCTCAAAAGGTGCACCGGTTCTTCGAAGACACGACGCACATGCGCCGCCACCAGACTGGGCCGAACCAAGGCCTGAACATCCGGCAAGACCACGATCCATTCGCCTTCGCGCCCGGCAAAAATACGATCTTCCGTACGTAGCGGCCGGTCAAGACGTTCGATCAACAGGCCCGGCAAGCTCTGCAAGTCGGTCGCGGCAAGATGACCGAAGCGGCTCCGGGCCACCAAGGCAATCGAGAGCACCGCCAGCGGCACCCCCAGGCAGATCTGCTCCCGCAAGTAATGCAAGGCGGCCAGTTCGCCGGGAACGCCATGCTCGGTGCGACGCGCCTCCTCGCTCAACTCGATGGCACAACTGACCGCAGCAAAAATGCTGCGCCGCAAAATTGAAAACAAATCCAATTGCGCCCGACTGACCGGGACGTCGGGTGCAAACAGACGATGTTCGCAATTCCCGACAATGCGGAAAAAATAGACCGCCAAATCGGGCAAGGAAAACCCTCGACCATAGAGCTGGTGCCAGCAGGCGAGCCAACGGCGCTGCCAGACGGGGTCGGCCAGACTGCCGACCAGATCGATGGTCAATTCGGTAAATTCAGCCAGCGCCGAGTCGGCCACCTCCTCGGCCTGCGCTTGTTCCACGGCTGGCCGCCATATCCCGGCCAGCGCCTCCAGCGAAGCCAGCTCGTCGCGGGCCAGGCCGAATGCGTCGAGATTGATGTAACCGTTGCGGCTAGTCGAGGTAATAGTCATGCGCGTCCAACCCGTAGGCATCGTGCGGCAAGGCCTTGCGAACCCGGCAATCACTGAATTTTTCACTGCGCAGGTCGACGACTCGGTAGCCATCCACCTGCGCTTTATTCGCATCCAGCAAGACAAGAACACGGGGGCGCGAACGCTGCACGCGGTTTTGCTGGATGACGAGTCCGACTTCGCCGCTGCTCAATTCGACCAGGGTACCGATCGGATAGAGGCCGACACATTGAACGAACTGCTCCATCAGCGCCAAACTGAACTTTCGGTCGCGCAACTTGTAGAGTTCTTCCAATGCTTCCTGGTGCCCCAAGGCCGTGCGGTAAGGCTTGTTCTTCAGCATGGCACAAAATGAATCGACCAGCCCGGCCATCTCGGCCGCCATGCCCAGTTGATCGAACTGGATGCCTCGCGGATAGCCACTGCCATCCCAACGCTCGTGGTGACGCGATACGGTCAGCAGCACGTCGGAAGGCAAATGAGCCTGCGTATAGAGAATTTCCAGCGAGCTGGCAACATGCGAGTGCATCAATTCGATTTCGTCCGGACTCAGCGGCTCCGTCTTGGCCAATAACTCAACCGGCAACTGGATTTTGCCGACATCCTGCAACATGCCGGCCATACCCAATTCGATCAGAGGCTGGCCCCGCCAGCCGATGTGACTGCCCAGCATGAGCAGATACACCGAAACATCCATTGCATGGTCGAAGCTGTACTGGTCCTTGCGTTTGAGCCGAAGCAACCACATCAAGGCATCGGGATTCCGCTGCAGACTGCCGCTCAGGTCGCGAATCCCCTCGCGAACGGACATGAAATCAATCTCCCGTTCGGCCATGATGCTTTGGAAGGTCTTCTGCAAAGCCAACTGCAAACCGTCGAAACGCGGTTCGATATAAGTCAGTTCGCGCGACAGTGCCCGGGAATGCTCGGTATCTTCCTGCTGATGAAGGAACGCAAGAAAGCGCCGCCGCCGCAGATGTTTTCTTTCTTCCAGACTGGAAACCGAAAAAAGCGGCTGCCGGGCTCGCTCCGGCTCGAGTTCGACAGGACCAAACTCCATCCCGACAGGTGGCCGCAAACCGCGATCCCGAATGCGGACGGGCGCCCGGTAATGCTCGTTCAGCGAGCGACTACGATCGACATATACGAAACGGCACTTTTTCTGAAAAACATCGACCTGCTCCGGTCGCGAGATGAGGAAACCTTGCAGGGCAAATGGCAGTTCGGTCCACGAACAATCCGGCTCGACAACAAACATGCCGATCTTCAGGTCTGCGACCGCAACAATCTCCATGACATTTTTCGCATATACAAGACTAGGACTGGGAAGCGAGCCGTTTCAGGCCCTCCAGCGGCAGATTGTGCGCTACCCGATAGGGAATGACAAGTTGATTCCCGACCCTCTCGGCATTGCCTCCGGACAGGAGGCAGAGCGGGTTTTCAGCCCTCAGGCGATGCCATGCACGCTCGATGGCGCCGGCCTGCGCTTCGAGGCAACCGCTGACAATGGCATCTTCGGTACGGCGGGGGTGGTCGGCGTACTGGCCGTCGGCAAAGGGCAGCGCGGCGGTATCGCGGGCCAAGCTCCGGCGCATCAGCTCGAAACCGGGCAGGATCATGCCACCGAGAAAATTTCCGGCGGCGTCCAGCGCATCGATTGTCGTCGCCGTACCCGCCATGACGACGATGCAGGCCCGCTCAGACAAGGCCCGGGCACCGATCAGGGCGCACCAGCGATCGACCCCGAGACGCCCCGGTTCCAGGTAGCGATTGAGCACGCCCCCGGCGGCCGCAGTCGCCTTGACTTCCTGCACCGGCACGCCGACACCGGCCAATGCGGCAGCGATCTCGCGGCCCGCCATATCGCCGGCGACATTGGCCAGCATGATTTTTTCCGGCAACGGCCATTCATCGCATAGCCTCGCCAAGCGGGCCGCCTCGCCTTGCGCCACCGCTCCCTGGGCAAGCCAGGCGCTGCCGTCGTGCAAGCCCCATTTGATGCGGCTATTGCCGCTGTCGAGGCAAAGAATCATGCGCGCCGCAGGCTGACATCGCCCGAGTAAATGCGTTGTACGCCGGTCGCCGTTTCCAGCAACAAGGCGCCGTCCTCATCCGCCCCCAGGCAACGGCCTGCCTGCACCGTCTCGGCCTCGCCCAGCAGCTGGACCGCTTCGCCCTGCCAGGCATGGCGCTGCTGCCAATCGGCCCGCAGCCCGGAAAAGCCCTGCGCATCGAAGCGATCGAGCACTTCGGCCAGCGCGACAAGGAGGGCAGTCAACACCTGGTGCCGCTCGACCTCGCCCGACAGCGCCTGATTCAAACCCGCCACCGCTTGCGGCAAAGCCTCGGCCGGCGGTTGCAGATTCAGGCCGATGCCGATGATCGCCTGCGTGCCGCGCCGATCGCTCGCCAACTCGACCAGGATTCCGGCCAGCTTGGCATGGCCAGCGGCCTGAACCAGCAGCACATCGTTCGGCCATTTGAGGCAGACGCCCTGCGCTCCGAGTTGTTCCAGACCGCGCGCCACGGCGACGCCAACGGCCAGCGACAGGCCGGCCAGGCGCGCCGGCGAACCGGAAAAGCGCCAAAGCAGCGAAAAGGTCAGGCTAGCCCCCGGCGCCGACAGCCAGCTGCGCCCGCGCCGGCCACGTCCAGCCGATTGCGTATCGGCGACAACGACGGTACCGGCCGGTGCGCCGCGATCGGCCCGACGCATCAACTCGCTGCTGGTCGAGTCGCACTCGCCCAGCGCATCGACATCGAAACGCCCGGCCAGGAGGCCAAGCCGTGACTTGAGAAGAATGGGATCAATCAGCGTCATGCGCCGGATTGTAAGCCAGTTCGCCAGCGCGAACGGCGATGCGGCGGCAGGCGCCCCGGCAGATGCCGTGAAGCGTGCCGCCGTCGGCCGCCTTACTCGGCTGCCACGTCCTTGCCGCCGTCGATCCCCAATTCGGCGATCTTGCGGGTGATCGTGTTGCGACCGATGCCCAGCGCCACGGCCGCTTCGATCCGCCGGCCGCCGGTATGGGCCAGGGCGCGGGAAATCAGGATGCGCTCGAAGGTCTGGGCGAGCACGCCATGCACGTCGGCGATGCCGCGCGCCAGCATGCGATCGACCTCGCCTTCGAGGGCACCTTCCCAATCGGTGGCCAGTGCGGTCGGCGTCGCTTCGCGCAGCTCACCGGGCAGGTCGCCAATTTCCACCTGCTGCCCCGGCGCCATCACGGTCAGCCAATGGCAGAGGTTCTCCAGCTGGCGGACGTTGCCCTGGAAGTCCAGGCCGCTCAGGTACTTGAGGGCCGGCTCGGACAGACGCTTGGCTTCGACGCCCAGCTCGCGGGCGCTCTTTTGCAGGAAGTGACGGGTGAGCAGCGGGATATCCTCGCGCCGCTCGCGCAGCGACGGCAGGCGAATGCGGATGACGTTCAGGCGATGGAACAAGTCCTCGCGGAACAGGCCTTCCTTGACTCGGGTTTCGAGATTCTGATGCGTCGCGGCAATTACCCGGACGTTCGCCTTGATCGGCGAATGCCCGCCGACGCGATAGAAGTGTCCATCCGACAGGACGCGCAACAGGCGGGTCTGCAGTTCGGACGGCATGTCGCCGATTTCGTCGAGGAACAGCGTGACGCTCTCGGCCTGCTCGAAGCGACCGCGCCGCTCCGCC
>DAIMCQ010000219.1:0-7300 GCA_036726285.1 Azonexus sp. | reverse complement strand
CCATCGTCGAAGGGCTGATCGGCGGCCTGTTCCATCGCCACATGATGCAGCAGGGCCGGGTCGCCGCGATCTTCCAGCCGCTGCCGGTGGCGCTGGTGACGCTGGGGGCGGAAATCGCTCAGATGTCGATCCTGCTGCTGCTGGTCAAACCCTTTGCCGTCGCCGCCCATCTGGTCGAGCAGATCGCCGTACCCATGCTGCTCGCCAACGCCCTCGGGGCCGGCTTGTTCATGCGCATCCTGGTCGACCGGCGCGACCTGTACGAGCAGCAATCCAGCGTTTTCTCGACCAAGGCCCTGGCCATCGCAGCACGGGTCGAGGGCTTGCTGCGCACCGGCTTCAGCGTCGATACCAGCATGCAGGTGGCGCGCATCATCTACGAGGAAACCGGGGTCGGTGCCGTGGCCATTACCGATACCCAGAACCTGCTCGGTTTCATCGGCCTCGGCAGCGATCACCACCTGCCGGGGACGCCGATCAACTCGCCGCTGACCCAGAAGGCCATCGATCACAACGAGGTGGTGTACGCCGATGGCAACGAAGTGGCCTACAGATGCTCGATCAGCCCGAAGTGCCCGCTCGGCGCTTCGCTGATCATCCCGCTGCTCGGCGAAGAGAGCCGGGTGATCGGCACCATCAAGCTTTATGAACCGCGCACCCGGCTGTTCTCGACCATCAACCGGACGCTCGGCGAGGGCATCGCCCGCCTGCTTTCCAACCAGATCCTGGCCGGCCGCTACATGCGCCAGCGCGAGTTGCTGGCGCAGTCGGAGATCAAGCTGCTGCACGCCCAGGTCAATCCGCATTTCCTCTTCAACGCCCTCAACACGCTGTCCGCCATCATCCGGCGCAACCCCGAACGGGCTTGCCACCTGGTGCTCAACCTGTCGACCTTCTTTCGCAACAATCTCAAGCGGCCGAGCGAGGAAGCCTGCCTGCAGGACGAGGTCGAGCATGTCGCGTCCTACCTGGAAATCGAGCAAGCGCGTTTTCTCGAGCAACTGGTCGTCGAATTCGATATCCCGGAAGACCTCCGCCATATCCGCATGCCGGCCTTTTCGCTGCAGCCGGTGGTCGAGAACGCGATCAAACATGGCACCTCGCAGTTGCTCGAAGTCGGCCGGCTGCGCATCGCGGCCCGGGCGCGCGACGACATGCTGCTGCTCAGCGTCGAGGACAATGCCGGTCTCTACGTCGAACCTTCGGGCGGCAGCGGTCTCGGCATGCATCTGGTGCAGCGGCGCATCGCCAGCCGTTACGGCTCGGCCTACGGTGTCGAGGTCGAGTGCGTTCCCGAGCGCATGACGCGCGTCACCTTGAAACTGCCCCTGACGCCGAGCGAATCGCCGACCGCGCTGGAAGGCTTTCACGCCTGACGAGGCGGCGGTGTCGGCGAGACCTGACGCGCGCGGCGGCTTTCCACTAACATCGCGCCATGGCCGAAACCCTTGCTTGCGCTGGCGATAGCGAACTCCTGATCAAGAAAAGCCGCTTCCTCGGGCGTGTCCAACCGGTCGCCGACCGAAAAAGCGCGCAGGCGATCGTTGCCGAACTGCGCCATCAGCACCCGGGGGCGGCGCATGTCTGCTGGGCCTTGCTGGCCGGCGGCCAATCCGCCGCGGTCGATGACGGCGAGCCGAGCGGCACCGCCGGCCGGCCGATGCTCGATGTCTTGCGCCACCAGGACCTGGAGGGCGTCCTGGCCACCGTCGTGCGCTACTACGGCGGCATCCGGCTGGGCGCCGGTGGCCTGCTCCGCGCTTACACGGATTGTGTCGCCCAGGCCCTCAAGTCGGCACCCAGGACGCCCATCGTTCGCCTGCGGCACTTGGCGTGCGAACTGCCTTACGATCTGGAAGGCTTGTTCCGGCGGGAAATCGAGGCGGCCGGCGGCGTGCTGGCCGAAGTCGGCCATCACGCCGCGGTGACGATGGGCTTCGCCATTGCCGAGACGCAGGCCGCTGTCCTGCTTGGCAGACTCAATGAGGCCGGTCGCGGCCGGGTGACCTGGGGGGCGGGCGACGGCTGATGCGATAATCCATCGACATCGAAGAATGCTCAGGGAGCGGCGAGCTTGGGGAAGATGCACGAGATAATCGAAATTGTCATTCTGCTGGCGGCAATTGTCGGCGTGGCGCTGGCCTATTTCCGCTCGCGGGGACGCCGTTTCGGCATCACGGACCTGTTGATTTTCGGCCCGTTGGCAATTGGTGCCGACCTCTTCGTCTACAAACTCTATTCGGCCGTGGCCGGCCCTCATGCCGATTCGGCAGCCTATGAAGCCCTGGCCGCCATGCTCGTCCTGTTCGGCCTGGCGCCGGTTGCCGCCTGGCTCAGTCTGATCGCTGTGATGGCGCTGTTCGCCTGCCTGTTCCAGTACCCGGCGGTGCGTTACGGCGCCGTGCTGCTCGTTGTCGCGGCCGGTCTGGGGCAGTGGTTCGTCGGGCGTGCCGACAACCGGGCCGCAGCGGGCGGCCGCTTGAACCACGACAAGCTGGCCGGCGAGGAATGGGCGCTGGAATCCGGCGCCGCCAGCCGGGCGGATTGCGACCGGCAATCGACCGCCCGGGCCTTTCGCGACGGCTGCTATTCGCGCTTGCCGCGCTGAGGGCCGATCCGGGGCGCGGCTTAGCCGGCGGTGTCGCTCGGCCAGCTCACCGTGGCCAGGAACAGGTAGCCGGCGCCGTAGACGGTCTTGATGAAGGCCGGACTTTCGGTGCTCGGTTCGAGCTTGCGGCGCAGACGGGAGATGCGGACGTCGATGCTGCGGTCGGTGGGCGCCAGGTCGCGGCTGCCCATCAGCTGTTCGCGCTGCAGGATGCGGTTCGGGTTGCTGACGAATACCTTGAGCAATTCGGCTTCCGAGGTGCTGAGCACCAGTTCTTCGCCATGCGGCGCCTGCAAGGTGTTGTTGCCGGTGTTGAAGCGCCAGCCGCTGAATTCGGCGATTTCGCGCAAGGCCGGGCGATGTTCCGGGGCGGTTTCCCGGCGGCGCAGGATGCTGCGGACGCGGGCCACCAGTTCGCGCGGCTCGAAGGGCTTGAGCATGTAGTCGTCGGCGCCCAGTTCCAGTCCCATCACCCGGTCGCTGACGTGGGCGCGGCCGGTCAGGATCATGATGCCGCACGGGCTTTGGGCGCGTACCCGCTGCATCACCTCGATCCCGTCCATGTCGGGCAGGCCGAGGTCGATGATGCAGAGATCCGGGCTCAGGCTGCGGATGCGGCGCAACAGGTCGGTGGCGCTGCGGCACCAGACGGTGCGGAAGGCGAAGTCGCCGAGCACCTGTTCGATGATGCGGGCGACGTCGGGGTCGTCTTCGACGATGGCGATCAGCTTGTGGCTGTCGGCGCTCTCCGGTTTTTTCATGGCAGGTCTCGTTTCGTTTTCAGCAGGGCGCGGGCCAGTTCCTGGCGGTCGAAAGGCTTGGCCAGCAGGTGCAGGCCGCTGTCGCCGACGTCGTTTTCGTCGGTGTAGCCGCTCATCAGCAGCAGGCGCATCTGGGGGTGGCGGCGCATCACTTCGTCGGCCAGTTGCCGGCCGCTGATGCCGCCGGGCATGATGACATCGCTCAGCACGATGGCGATGTCGGGGATGTGTTCGATCATTTCCAGTGCCTGGCTGCCATTCTCGGCTTCGATCACCGGGTAGCCGAGGCCGGTCAGTTGCTGGCGGACGACGCGACGGACGTTGGCATCGTCTTCGACCAGCAGCACCAGTTCGCCGTCGAGCCGTTGCGGCGTGTCGTCGAGTGGCGTCTCGATTTCCGGCTCCGGCCGGGTCAGCGGCAGCACCATCAGGACCGTCGTGCCCTGACCGGGCTGACTTTGCATGACGATACCGCCGCCCGATTGCTTGACGAAGCCATAAGCCATCGACAGGCCGAGGCCGCTGCCCAGGCCGAAGCGCTTGGTGGTGAAGAAAGGTTCGTAGACGCGGGCCAGCGTCGCCGCATCCATGCCGCTGCCGTTATCGACCACCTCGATCATCGCGTAGTTGCCAGGCGGTACGTCGAAGGCAGCGGCATCGCTGCCCAGTTCGACCGGGCGGGCGGCGATGTGCAGGCGGCCGCCGTCCGGCATCGCATCGCGGGCATTGAGCGCGAAGTTGAGCAGGGCGCTCTCGAACTGGCCGGGGTCGACCAGCGCATGCATCGGCGAGGGCAGTTCGGTCGACACGGCGATCGATTCGGGCAGCGAGCGTCGCACCAGCTTGCCCAGATTGGCGATGAGCAGGCCGATATCGACCGCTTGCGGTTCCAGCGGTTGCTGTCGCGAGAAGGTGAGCAGGCGCTTGATCAGTTGCACGCCGCGGCGGGCCGATTGCAGGGCCGGCTCGACGAATTCGTTGATCTCGGCATCGTCCGGGCGGTGATCCTGCAGCGCCGCCAGGTTGCCGATGATGACGGTGAGCAGGTTGTTGAAATCGTGCGCCAGACCGCCGGTCAGCTGGCCGATGGCTTCCATTTTCTGGGCCTGGATCAGCGCCGCCTGCATCTGCTTCTGTTCGGTGATTTCGTGCGAGAAGACGAAGAAGCCGAGGGTCTCGCCTTCCGGGCTGATCTCCGGGACCAGGGTGCTGCGCGCAAAGGCGGTCTGGCCGTAGCGCTCGGTCTGGTATTCGTAGCTCACCTGCTGGCCGGACAGGGCTTTCTTGACATGTTCGCGCACCAGGCCATAGACGTGCTCGCCGATCACCGCCCGGACGTCGCCGCCGGTGATGCGCTGCTCCGGCACGCCGAACCAGTCGGCATAGCCCTTGTTGGCGTACTGGTAGGCCTCGTTCTTGTCGACGTAGGCGATCAGGATCGGGATGGTGTCGTTGATCAGGCGCAGGCGTTCTTCGCTGCGGCGCAGCGCGGCGGCGATGCGAGTGTTCTCGATGTTGGCCCGGCTGAGATTGGCGTTGGCATTTTCCAGCTGGGCGGTGCGCCGGCGCACCCGCTCTTCGAGCTGGATGTTCTGGTATTCGGTCAGGTTCTCGATGTAGCGCTGTTCGGTGACGTCGCTGTACAGGGTCACGAAACCCTTGTCCTGCAAGGGTTCGCCACGCAATAGAAGGACCCGGCCGTTGGGCCGCTGGCGCTCGCTGATATGCGGAGCGAAATGGCGGGCGGCGGTCACCCGCTCGGCAATCTGGGCTTCGATGTCGCCCGGCCCGTATTCGCCGCGCTCGGCGTTGAAGCGGATGAAGCTGGCGAAAGGGGCGCCGACGAAGGCCAGTTCGGGCGGAAAGTCGAGCAGTTCGAGAAAAGGCTTGTTCCAGGCGATCAGGCGCAATTCGGCATCGAAAACGGTAATGCCCTGGTCGAGCAGGTCCAGTCCGGACTGCAGCATGGTGTAGCGGGGAGCGTTTTCGGGGGGCGGTGGCGTGGCGTCCATCGGGCGATTCTAGTGCAGGCAGCCAGCCTGCATCCGGCGTGTAACGATTCGTTACATTCTGCCAATAGTTGCGCAAGAGTGTTCTGCGATTCTTCAATAAAAACAAGATGCCCAAAAAAGAGAACAGCACTTTCGCAAGAATCGTGAGGAGATATTTGTGGCAGCAAATCCGTATTCCATCGGCCTGGAGCAGACACCGGCCAATTACGTCCCGCTTTCCCCGCTGAGCTTTCTCGAGCGCTCGGCCTTCATCTACCCGAAACGCATTTCCGTCATCCAGGGCGATCGTCAATACACCTGGAAGGAATCCTACGACCGTTGCCGTCAACTGGCTTCGGCGCTCAAGGGGCGCGGCATCGGCAAGGGCGACACCGTGGCCGCCATGCTGCCGAACATCAATTCGATGTTCGAATGCCACTTCGGCGTGCCGATGTCCGGCGCCGTCCTCAATACCCTGAACACCCGTCTCGATGCCGAAGCCATTGCCTTCCAGCTGGCGCACGGCGAAGCCAAGGTGCTGATCACCGACCCCGAGTTCTCGGCCACCATCAAGGCGGCGCTGGAACTGCTCGAAGGGCCGCAGCCCCTGGTCATCGACTCGCTCGATCCCGACTTCACCGGCGGCGAAGCGCTCGGCGAAAAGGATTACGAGGCCTTCCTCAACGAGGGCGAGCCCGATTTCGCCTGGGAACTGCCGGCCAGCGAGTGGGATGCGATTGCGCTGAACTACACCTCGGGCACTACCGGCAACCCGAAAGGCGTCGTTTACCACCATCGTGGCGCCTACCTGAACTCGGCCTCCAATATCATTTCCTGGGGCATGCCGCAGCACGCGGTGTACCTGTGGACGCTGCCGATGTTCCACTGCAACGGCTGGTGCTTCCCCTGGACCATGGCGGCCAATGCCGGCACCAGCGTCTGCCTGCGCAAGGTCGATCCGGTGCTGATCTTCGGCCTGATCAAGGCGCACAAGGTCAGCCACATGTGTGGCGCGCCGATTGTGTACGGCATGATGATCAACGCCCCGGCCGAACTCAAGCAGGGCATCGAGCATCAGGTGTGCGGCCTGATCGCCGGTGCCGCACCGCCCGCCGCGATCATCGAAGGCTGCGAGCAGATGGGCTTCAACATCACCCACGTCTATGGCCTGACCGAGACTTACGGTCCGGCTTCGGTGTGCGCCAAGCACCCGGAATGGGATCGCCTGCCGATCGACCTGCGGGCCGCCCGCAACGGCCGTCAGGGCGTGCGCTACCACATGCAGGAAGCGATCGCCGTGCTCGACCCGGTTTCGCTGCAGCCGGTTCCCTGGGACGGCGAGACGATGGGCGAAATCATGTTCCGCGGCAACCTGGTGATGAAGGGCTACCTGAAGAATCCCAAGGCCACCGAGGAAGCCTTTGCCGGCGGCTGGTTCCACACCGGCGACCTGGCCGTGGTGCATAGCGATGGCTACGTCAAGATCAAGGACCGTTCCAAGGACATCATCATTTCCGGTGGCGAGAACATTTCCTCGCTGGAAGTTGAAGACGTGCTCTACCGTCATCCCTCGGTGATCGCCGCCGCCGTGGTCGCCAAGCCCGACGAGAAGTGGGGCGAGGTGCCGGCTGCCTTCATCGAGCTGAAGGACGGCGTACACACCACCGAAGCCGAAATCATCGAGCATTGCCGCGCCCACCTGGCCCGCTTCAAGGTGCCCAAGCAGGTCGTTTTCGGCGAGCTGCCGAAGACCTCGACGGGTAAAATCCAGAAGTACGTCCTGCGCCAGCACGCCAACTCCGCGCTCGCCATCGAGTAATCCGCCATCCCCCTGTCGCCATGCCGTGGCGGGCAGGGGGTGAATCGTCCGGAAAAGGAAAAACCATGAAGATTCTCGTTCCCGTCAAACGGGTCATTGATTACAACGTCAAGGTACGCGT
>DAIMCQ010000218.1:0-7355 GCA_036726285.1 Azonexus sp. | reverse complement strand
CGTAGTTCTCGTTCATTACCGTCAGGTAATAGAAGACGTCTTCCTGCTCGGCGAACATGCGGCGCATGCCGTCTTGGGTCACGACGGCGACTTCGTACTGGAAGGTCGGGTCGTAGGAAATACAGTTCGGGATCAGGTTGGAGAGAATGTGGCTGTGGCCATCTTCGTGCTGCAGGCCTTCGCCGTTCAGCGTCGTGCGGCCGGCGGTGCCGCCGATCAGGAAGCCGCGGGCGCGTTGGTCGCCGGCTGCCCAGCACAGGTCGAGGACGCGCTGCAGGCCGAACATCGAGTAGCAGATGTAGAACGGAATGGTCTGGACGTTATGCACCGAGTACGAGGTGGCGGCGGCGATCCAGTCGCTCATCGCGCCGGACTCGTTGATGCCTTCCTGCAGCACCTGGCCGGTCTTCGATTCCTTGTAGAACATCAGCTGGTCATGGTCTTCCGGCACGTAGTTCTGGCCTTGCTGGTTCCAGATACCGACCGAGCGGAACATGCCTTCCATGCCGAAGGTGCGGGATTCGTCCGGCACGATGGGCACGACGTGCTTGCCGACGTTCTTGTCCTTCAACATCATGTTCATGATGCGAACGATGGCCATCGTGGTGGACAGTTCGCGGCCTTCGCCGGATGCCTTCAGCAGCGCGGCAAAGCTATCGAGCGGCGGAATGGCCAGCGGCTCGGCCTTGCGGCGGCGTTGCGGCAGGAAACCGCCAAGGTCCATGCGGCGCTGGCGCATGTACTTGTATTCCTCGGAATCTTCCGGGAAGGTCAGGTAAGGCAGTTCTTCCAGCTGGTCGTCGGTGATCGGCAGGTTGAAGCGATCGCGGAAACGGCCGATCTGCTCCTTGTCCATCTTCTTCTGCTGGTGCGAGATGTTCATCGCTTCGCCGGCCTGGCCCATGCCGAAGCCCTTGATGGTCTTGGCCAGGATCAGGGTCGGGGCACCCTTGTGGGTGACGGCGGCGTTGTAGGCGGTGAAGATCTTGAACAGGTCGTGGCCGCCGCGGTTCAGCGCCCAGACTTCATCGTCGGTCCAGTCGGCAACCAGTTCGCGCAGTTCCGGGGTGTTGAAGAAATGCTCGCGGACGTAGGCGCCGTTCTTGGCCTTGAAGGTCTGGTACTCGCCGTCGCACAGTTCCATCATGCGTTTCTTCAGGATCCCCTTCTTGTCGCGGGCAAACAGTGCGTCCCAGTGGGT
Organism: Azonexus sp.; assembly: GCA_036726285.1. Lineage (GTDB taxonomy): Bacteria > Pseudomonadota > Gammaproteobacteria > Burkholderiales > Rhodocyclaceae > Azonexus. The sequence goes on along the minus strand of DAIMCQ010000218.1, from coordinate 6,154 downwards.
GCCCCAGATCAGCTTGATGACGTTCCAGCCGGCACCGCGGAATTCGGATTCGAGTTCCTGGATGATCTTGCCGTTGCCACGCACCGGGCCGTCGAGGCGCTGCAGGTTGCAGTTGATGACGAAGATCAGGTTGTCGAGCTTTTCGCGACCGGCCATGCCGATGGCGCCCAGCGATTCGACCTCGTCGGTCTCGCCGTCGCCGAGGAAGGCCCAGACCTTGCGCTGCTCGGCCTTGGCGGCATCGATCAGGCCGCGCGAGGCGAGGTACTTCATGAAACGGGCCTGGTAGATGGCCTGAATCGGGCCGAGGCCCATCGAAACGGTGGGGAACTGCCAGAAGTCCGGCATCAGCCAGGGATGCGGGTAAGAGGAAATACCCTTGCCGCCGGTTTCCTGGCGGAAGTTGTCCATCTGGTCGGCGGTCAGGCGGCCGAGCATGAAGGCGCGGGAATAAACGCCGGGAACCGAGTGGCCCTGGAAGAAAATCAGGTCGCCGCCGGTTTCATGGTCGATGCTCTTCCAGAAATGCGAGAAGCCGACGTCGTACAGGGCGGCGGCGGAGGCGAAGGAGGCAATGTGGCCGCCGACGTTGGTGTCCTTGTTGGCACGCACGACCATGGCCATGGCGTTCCAGCGGATGTAGGAGTGAATCTTGATTTCCATGTCGGCGTTGCCCGGGTACTTGGGCTGCTTGTCGGCAGGAATCGTGTTGATGTATTCGGTATTGGCCGAGTAGGGGATATCGACACCCTGGTAACGGGCCTGGCCGATGACTTTCTCGATCAGGTAATGCGCCCGGGTCGGGCCTTCCTGGGTGATCACGCCCTCCAGCGCATCAATCCATTCTTTGGTTTCCTGCGGATCGATGTCAGCAGGGTCAGGCAGTGCATTCGGCTGGTCGGCCATGATTTGTCTCCTAGGTTTGATTCCGTTTTGTTTTGCCTGTTGAGCAAAACAACTCTAGCTCTTTACGAGGCGCTACGCGACCCCGCGTTTACACCTACAACCTACTTAGTATTTCGCATTGTAAAAACAAAATTCGCATCGTGCAATATCGTGAATGGCTTTTTTATCTAGGAGAAACCCTTAAAAACAATCGTTCACCCGGGGTCGTACGATGACTCTCTGCAGGCGCTCGACAGGCGCATGACGCGGCGATTTCTCATCCGGTGAGGCGGCGCATGCGGTTCGGTGTGGCCAAACGCGGGCCGGGGCGGCGTAATCTGGTAAAATATTCGCCAATTCAAAGGGAAAGGCGCCCGCCTTTCCCCTTTTCTTTTTTGTTGGATGCGACGATGACGGCACAAATTATCGACGGCAAGGCGTTGGCTGAAACGCTGCGCCAGAGCTTCAAGGCCCGCGTGGAAGCGCTGGCCGCCAAGGGGCATCGCCCCGGTCTGGTGGTGATCCTGGTCGGGGCAGACCCGGCCTCCGAGGTTTATGTCCGCAACAAGGTCAATGGCTGCCTGGCCATCGGCATGCATTCCGAAAAGATCACCTACGACGCGTCGGTCGATCAGGCCGTGGTTCTGGCCAAGATTGCCGAACTCAATGCCGATCCGAACATCCACGGTATTTTGGTGCAACTGCCGCTGCCCAAACATTTCGACGAAGAAAAGGTGCTCGAAGCCATCTCCGCCGAGAAAGACGTCGATGGTTTCCACGCCGAGAACGTCGGCGCGCTGGCCCAGGGCAATCCGCGCTTCATCCCGTGCACGCCCTACGGCGTGATGAAAATGTTCGAACAGGGCAAGGTTGACCTGAACGGCCAGGAGGCCGTCGTCATCGGCCGTTCCAATATTGTCGGCAAGCCGATGGCGCTGCTGCTGATCAATGCCGGTGCCACCGTCACTGTCTGCAATTCGCGGACCCGCGACTTGAAGTTCCACACCAGCCGTGCCGATATCGTCGTCGCCGCGGTCGGCAAGCCGAAGTTCGTGACCGGCGACATGATCAAGCCGGGCGCCGTCGTCATCGACGTCGGCATCAACCGTTTGCCGGACGGCAAGCTGTGCGGCGACGTCGATTTCGCCAGCTGCGCCGAAGTCGCCGGCCAGATCACCCCGGTGCCGGGCGGGGTCGGCCCGATGACCATCACCATGCTGTTGGCCAACACCATCGAAGCTGCTGAAAGAAAGGCCGGACTGTGAGCAACCCGCAACCCCTGGTCGGCGTCGTCATGGGCTCCGATTCCGATTGGCCGACCATGCAGGCCGCTGCCGTGATCCTCAAGGAATTCGGCATCCCGTTCGAAGCCCGCGTCGTATCCGCCCACCGCACGCCCGATCTGCTTTTCGAATATGCCGAGACGGCCGGTCCGCGCGGCCTCCAGGCGATCATCGCCGGTGCCGGCGGTGCCGCCCATCTGCCGGGCATGCTGGCGGCCAAGACCACTGTCCCGGTGCTCGGCGTGCCGGTGCAGTCCAAGGCGCTGTCGGGGGTCGATTCGCTGCACTCCATCGTGCAGATGCCCAAGGGCATCCCGGTTGCCACCTTCGCCATCGGCGAAGCCGGGGCCGCCAATGCCGCCCTGTTTGCCGTCGCCATGCTGGCCAATCAGAATGCCGAACTGAACGGCAAGCTGCAGGCCTTCCGCCAGACCCAGACCGACAAGGTGCTGGCGATGAAACTGCCGGAAGTATGAACCGCATGTCGTCGACCCTGATCCTGCCGCCCGCGACGCTGGGCATGCTCGGTGGCGGCCAGCTTGGCCGCTTTTTCGTTACGGCCGCCCACGAACTCGGTTACCAGGTCTGGGTGCTCGACCCGGATGCCAATAGTCCGGCCGGGCAAATTGCCGAGCGGCATTTTTGTGTCGCCTACGACGACTATGCCGCGCTCGACGAATTCGCCGCCGGTTGCGCGGCGATCACCACCGAATTTGAAAACGTCCCGGCCGATACGCTCGACTACCTGGCCAAGTTCGTGCCGGTTCGTCCCTCGGCCGCGGCGGTGGCCATCTGCCAGAACCGGATTGCCGAAAAGTCCTTCCTGCGCGACAACGGTTTGCCGCATGGTCCGTTTGCCGCCATCCGCAACGAGGACGACCTGAGGCAGGCGCCGGCTGCGCTGTTCCCGGCAATTCTCAAGGTCGCCCGCTTCGGTTACGACGGCAAGGGGCAGGCCACGGTCAACAATCTTGAAGAAGCCTTGATCGCCTTCGGTCGCTTCAAGGGCGAGGCTTGCGTGCTTGAGCAGCGCCTCAGCCTCGATTACGAGGTTTCGGTGGTGCTGGCGCGCGACGAGCAAGGCCGTGTGCAGTGCTTCCCGACCGGCGAAAACCAGCACACCAACGGGATTCTCGACGTTTCCATCGTGCCGGCCCGGGCGTCCGCCTGCGTGCGCAGCGATGCCGAAGAAGTCGCTGCGCGGATTGCCGAAAAGCTCGGCTACATCGGCACCATGGGGGTCGAATTCTTCATCAGTCGTGGCCAGTTGATCGTCAACGAAATGGCGCCACGGCCCCACAACAGCGGTCACTACACCATCGACGCCTGCGTCACCGACCAGTTCGAGCAACAGGTGCGGGCCTTGTGCGGCCTGCCGCTCGGCGAGGCGCGGGCGCATTCGGCTGCGGTGATGGTCAATCTGCTGGGCGACCTCTGGTATGAGGGTGACACCTACCGCGAGCCGGACTGGCTGAAACTGCATGCCATGTCCAACCTCAAGCTGCACCTGTACGGCAAGCACCATGCTCGCCCGGGACGCAAGATGGGGCATTTCACGGTGATCGGCGACGATGCCGAGGCGGTGCAAAAGGCCGCGCTGGCAGCCCGTGCCGCGATCGGTATCAAGGACTGATGACGCCCAGCGAAGCCGACTACCAGCGCGCTGTCGAACTGCTGCGTGCTGGCGAACTGGTCGCCTTGCCCACCGAGACGGTGTATGGCCTGGGCGCCGATGCGGCCAATCCGGCTGCCGTAGCCAAGATCTTTGCTGCCAAGGGTCGCCCTGCCGACCATCCGCTGATCGTCCATCTGGCCGGCCATGACGCCGTCGACCACTGGGCCGAGCAGGTGCCGGCCGTTGCCTGGGAATTGATGGAAACCTTCTGGCCCGGTCCGCTGACCTTGATCCTGAAAAAACAGGCCTGGGTACCGGATGCCGTGACCGGCGGGCAGGACACCGTTGGCTTGCGCGTGCCGGGGCATCCGGTAGCGCTCGAATTGCTGCGCCGCTTTGCCGCGGCAAGTGGCGAGCATGCCGGCATTGCCGCGCCTTCGGCCAACCGTTTCGGGCGGATCAGCCCGACCACGGCAGCCCATGTTGCCGAAGAACTGGGTGAGCGCGTGCCGCTGATCCTCGATGGCGGCGCCTGTGCCGTCGGCATCGAGTCGACCATCGTCGATTGCTCGCGGGCCGAACCGGTCGTGCTGCGCCCCGGTCATATCGCACCGAGCCATCTCGAAGCGGTGCTCGGGCGCATCCCCGCCATTGAAACGGCACAGGGGGCGCCGCGTGTTTCCGGTTCGCTGGCAGCGCACTATGCACCGCAGACGCCGATGCGTCTGGTAGCCAGCGAACGCTTGCTCGACTTTCTCAATGCCCAGCGTCACAAGGGCGACCGTTGCGGCGTCATCGGCCACAGCCAGCCGCCGCAAGCCGGCATGCCGCATGTTTGGCGCATGTTGCCGGCCGATCCGGTCGGTTACGCCCATGACCTGTATGGCGCGCTGCGTGACATGGACCATGCCGGCGTTGCGCTGATCGCCGTCGAAGCCCTGCCTGAAGGACTGGCTTGGGCAGCCGTCGCCGACCGCTTGCGGCGCGCCGTCGCCGGCGCCGGCCAGGCTTGAAGCCAGCGGCGGATCTCCTCTCTAGCCTTGCCAGGCTATGGCGATCCGCTGCTATAATCCGGGCGACGGGCCGATAGCTCAGCTGGGAGAGCGCCGCGTTCGCAATGCGGAGGTCGTGAGTTCGATCCTCATTCGGTCCACCAAAAATATATCCGGCCAGAAATAATCGATCCTTTCGGGATTGTGCCGTATTGAAAAAAGCCGAAACCATACAGATGGTCTCGGCTTTTTAATTTCCGGTGTCTGGCCGAAAGTGGCCAGTCATCTCTTTGCGTCAAGTCGACCTTACTCAGGTCACGCCGAGAATTACGCCCTTGTTTTCGTGAGCGGCACGGCCCAGGAAATCTGCTACAAGTTTTATCTGCCACTCCTCATCATTTGCTTGTCTGAGTTCATTCGACAGTTTTACAACCTGATCTGGCTCAAAATAGGCTGGGTGGCCGTATTCCCATTCGTAGTCTTCGTGCAGGATTTCACCGTCGTGAAATAGCTCATACAGAGGGTGCTCTGCATTTTCGGCAAATAGCGAGATGTCTCGATAATCCAGTTGGTCATTCGTATCATTGGCCGGATCGAAGCCCTCTTCATTCAAGCCATCGCCTACGTCGCTAAGCAGTTGTCCCTCACTTTCGACGATTCGACGGTGGAAATCCGAGGTTAATTTGATCAGAACCACGACCATGGACATTTAGTTTCTCCCGCTTATTCAACGTTAATTGGAAACGTAATATTCCGGGTACGGAATTGCTTGAGGCCAAACAATGCGCATTGTTTCGTTGGCTTGCCCGGTATGTCAGGAAGATTTCCTGGCTACGTATTATGCCATGTGAAATATGTTGATTGAATATTGACTCCAGGTGCGGCAAATCGAGCGAAGGTGATTGAACGGATTTGCCAGGTCCTTGCGCAAATTCCGTCCGCGACTTCTTAAGTGAACGCACTTGCCTGCTGGGAGTCGGGGCGACAAGCTTGCTCAGTCAGCTGATGCTGCATTTCAGGCTGCTTGGGATCTATAGAAATCGCTTCGCCGATTGTTGTAGTCATTCAGCTATCGGGTTTGAGAAAATAGCCGATTAATCAGATTGATATTGTTCGGTTTGCGGTGCAATGAAACTTTTGATGGTGGTTGCTTGCCTGAGTGTCTGTGATTTTCAACCGGTGGAAAGCAAGGTCTTGTGCGCGAATGAGGGAAGGTTGGCATCGTGTATCGCGTCGTGACCAAATGCCTGGATCATCAAGGCAAATGGCTCGTCGAGTCGGGGCCTTGGCTGCCGGCCTATCCCGATGCCGAAAATTGGGTCGAACAACTGCAACGACTTGGCTACATTGCGACAATCGAAACCATGAAGGGCGATATT
>DAIMCQ010000217.1:0-7426 GCA_036726285.1 Azonexus sp. | reverse complement strand
GGTGGAGACCGCGGGGCCGTCCTGCTGGTCGGCACGCGGCGCTACGGCTACAAGGTGCTGGAGCGTACGGCGCGAGGTTATCTCGACGATGGACAGGTTTTCGTCGATTCGGCACATGGTGGCAAGTACCTGCCGTACAAGCAGTTCGTGGTGATCGCCATCGGCTTGACCCTGAGCGGATATGTCGGCAGTTTTGCCGGGCCGCACCTGGCCATGGTGCTGCTCGTCGTCATGGGGATTGCCTTGCCGGCCAACACCATGTTGCTGGCGGTCAGCGACGATCTCGGCGAGTCGATTTCGCCGCCGCGCCTGTGGGGGCTGATGCATGGCATCGGCTTACCCTATCTCGGCTTGTGTGCCTGCCTGTTGCTGTTGACGTCGAGTAGCGGTGCGCTGCTCAGCCTGTTGTTGCCGATCATTCCACAAGCCTTGCTTAGCGTGGTGGTGGGGTTTGTCAGTGCCTATTTCACTGTCGTCATGTTCCGGCTGATGGGTTATGCCCTCTACCAGTATCACGATGTCCTTGGCCTGCGTGTCGATATCGGTTTCGAGCGCCAGGCGACGGTCGGGGTGCGCGACGACCCGATCAAGCGGCGGGCGGCACAGAATGCGGCCTTGTTGAAAGAAGGACGTTACGACGAGGCGATCGCGCTGGCGCGTAGCGAACTGGCGGAAAATCCTGCCGATCCGGCCGCCAACCAGCGCTTGCATCGGCTGTTGCAGGCTGTGCCCGGACAGGAAGCGGCCATGCTGATACATGCCCGCGAATGGCTGAGTGCGCTGTTGCGCGCCGAACGAGCCGAACAGGCCTGCGAGGTGCTGGAGACGATCTGGCAGCAGGAGGCTGATTACCGGCCGCCGCTGGCCGGCAGCTATCTGCCCCTGGCCAAAGCGATGCTGGCCAGCCGTCGTTTCAGCAGCGCCGCCCGCCTGATCAAGGGTTTCGACCGGCGATTCCCGGCGCACGCCGATATTCCCGCCATCTATGTGCTGGGGGCGCGGCTCTTGATCGATCATCAGCGTGACGAGGCGCAGGCGCGCCGGGTCCTGGATGCGGTGTGCCAGCACTACCCGGATACGCCGGCCGCGGTGGAGGCCGGGCGGTTGCGCGAGTTGCTCGATCGCCTTGCCGCGGCCACCCCGGCGGGCGGTACCGGCTGATTGTCGAGTTAGGCGGCTGTTGCCCGACTGGCCAGTAGGCGGCGCAGGGGTTCGCCCCGTTCGATCTGGCCGGCGGCAAAGAACGCTTCGGCCAGGCGACTGGCCTGTTGCAGGGTAGGCTGGCCAATCTCGTTCTGGGAGAGCAGGCGCAGCACGACACCTTCGGCACAATCAAGTTGCTTGCCGTCGATCAGGCGGCGCAGCAGATTGTCCCAACGCCGGATCGAGAGCTTGGGGCGGCAGTGGCGCAGGGTTTCGGCGAGAAGTACCGGATTGATGCGGTTGCCGCTTTCGCTGCCGGCGAGGAGCAGGCGCTGCTCGGCATCACTGAGCAATTCGGGTTGGCGCGAAAGACGGGCGATGCGCAGGTATTCCTCAATCAGGTCGGGGCTGGCTTGCGGGTGTTCGTCGAGCAGCTTCTTGTAATGCAGCGCGGCATGGCCGAATTGCATGTCCGCAACGTACTTTTCGGCTTGAGCGCGCATGCTATTGATTGCTTGCTCGACATCCTGTTTCTGCACGCTGTCTGCACTCTTGCCCTGGCGGCGCCAGCGATAGATGCCGACCAGCAGGGCACCGCTAAGCAGGCCGCCGAAGTGGGCCAGGTAATTGACGTGGCCGTCGCGGTCGAGCACGAAGTATTGCAGCAGTTCGTTGCCCAGCCAGAGTGGCAGGATGACGAGGGCCGGCCAGCGCACGGTGCCGAAAAAGAAGAGCAACCAGTAAAAGAAGTTGATCTGGCGGCGCCCGAATAGCACCAGGTAAGCCGCCATGACGGCCGAGATGGCGCCCGAAGCACCGATCGACAGGCGATGGTTGCCGGCGAACAGCAGGTCGGGCAGGGCGGCGCCGAGGCCGCCGAGCAGGTAGAGACCGAGGAAGCCGAGCGGGCCGAGGGCCGACTCGACGGTGTAGCCGACGACGAAAAGCACGGCCAGGTTGCCGCTCAGGTGCATGATGTCGCCGTGCAGGAACATGTGACTGAACAGGCTGACCAGCCGTGGCTCCTGGCCGTTCAGGGCATAGTTTTCGGTGACGACGCGGGCGCGCAGCGCATCGAAGCGGGTACGCGCCTTGCGCCAGGTTTCGAACTCAGGTTGGTTCGGGGTGATGACTTGTTGGCGGCGCAGACGCTGCATGAAATCGCGGTCGGCCTCCATGGCATGAAGAAGCGCCACCGTACGCGCCTCGCCGAATTCCTGGCTGGCCGGGAGCGGCTTGTTGCGCTGCTTGAGGTCTGCCTGATAGGCCGCCAGTTCGAGCTTGGCGATGCCTGATTGCTGATAGAAGCGCCAGGCCTCCGCGTAGCGTTGCTGGTCACTGCCTTGCATCAGAAAGGCGATCAGGCAGAGCAGCATGATCGTCAGCGTGACCAGTGGGGGGCGGCTCCAGTCGGGGCGGGCCGGAAGTGGCAGGATGAGCATGTGGGTGTCGGTGCGGAGGCGGAATATGCAGCCATTATACGGTGGTCATGTTTCTGGATTCGCCAAGGCTGCGGAATGAAGGCAGAATGCCCAGCTTCTCGGATATCCGTTTTGAATCATGGCGCAGGAATACAGGGTAGTGATTTCCGGTCGAACGCTTTCGGGCGGTTCGCTGGATGAGGTCAGGGCAGCGGTTGGCCAGGTCTTTCGACTGCAGGGCGAACAGCTCGACCGCATGCTGTGCGGCAAGCCGGTCGTCGTCCTGCGCAATGCGCCGCTGGAGGCGGCGGGCAAGCTGCAGGCAAAGCTGCAAGGGCTGGGCCTGGAGGCCGTTATCGAGCCGCTCGGGGAGGTCGCCGCCGCCGTGCCCCCCGAGGTCTCGCCGCGTGTCGCGGTCGCGCCCGGCAAGGCGGGCGATGCCGCCGCCGACGAGTTGTTCGCATTGACGCCGCCCAGTGTTTCAGCCGGAGCGCCGCCATCTGCCGCAAAGGTGCAATCGGCCTCCTCGGCCGGTGAGCAAGGTGGGGCAGCGGCGTCGGTCATTTCGGGTGAGGTCGAGGTGGTTTGCCCGAAATGTGGCGAAGGTCAGCCGAAGCGGACCCTTTGCCGCCAATGCGGTCTCGATATGCCGCGTTATCTGGCGGCGCAGCAGACCGCCGAGCGCGAAGCGCGCGAACAACGGGAGCAGGAGCGGGAGTTGCGCCAGCCGTCGGCGGGGCGTAACGCCGGGGAGGCGGCCGAAGAAACCTCTTCGCGCTTGCTCGGAATCGGCTTTTCCGGTCGCCTGGGGCGGCTCGACTATTTTTCCGGATCGATGCTCAGCACTATGATCTGGCTGGTATTTATCGTTTTCGCGGCGCTTACCGGCAAACTGTCGCTGATCGGTTTCGGCTTCTTTGTCTCCTTTGTCTATGCGCTTCGCTGTATTGCCCTGCGTTTGCACGACACTGGACGCACCGGCTGGCTGTCACTGGTCGCCCTGGTACCGGTGCTGGGGGCCTTGATGGGCTTATTGTTGTTGTTTGTCGGTGGCGAGGACGATGACAACGAATACGGTGCCATGCCGGCGAAAGGTGGTGGGCGGCGGGCCTTGGTGGTATTGCTGTCGATCGTCATTGTTTTCTCGATTGCCTGGCGCGGCATGAGTTCAAATCCTGAGAAGGTGCAGCGTTTGGTAACGGCATTGAGTGCCATGCAAGGCAAGGCGCTCGCCGAGGAGGCCGACGACGAAGACGATGAACTGCCGGAGGTGGCCGTCACTTACGCCAGCAACAACCGAGTCGATATTTACGTGACCGCCGGCTGCACCGATTGTGACGAGATGCGCGGCTGGCTCAGTGCCAACGGTCTGCATTACACGCTCTATTCGGTCGATAGCGACCAGCATGCCGCCGAGCGGCTGCATTCGATCATTCCGGGGGGCGGCAGCATCCAATTGCCGGTTCTTGAGGTCAATGGCAAGGTGTTGCCGGGCAACCCGCCGATCAGCGAAGTGCACCGTCATTTGCGGCAGGCGCCGCAATAAGCGGGTATTGCCCGGGGCTCAGGGCAGCGGCTGTCGGCGTTCGAGCAGGGCGGTGAAGGCATCGGCCGCGATTGGGCGGCCGAAATGGAATCCCTGCATCAGTTCGCAGCCTTGGGCCAGCAGGAAGTCTCGCTGTGCGGGCTGCTCGACGCCTTCGGCAATCACTTCCTTGCGCAGGCTGTGGGCCATGGCGATGATGGCGCGGGTGATGGCAATGTCGTCTTCGTTGCGCGGCAGGTCGCGGACGAAAGACTGATCGATCTTGATGCGGTCGAAGGGCAGGCGCTTCAGATAGCCGAGGCTGGAATAGCCGGTGCCGAAGTCGTCGACCGAGAGCTTGATGCCCAGGGTTTTGAGCAAAGCCAGGGTCTCGATGATGCGCTCGGTATCGCCGATGAAGGCGCTTTCGGTGATCTCCAGTTCCAGCCAGCAAGGATCCAGCCCGGTTTCGCCGAGGATGCCGGCGACCTGCTCGGGCAGGTTGGGCTGCCGTAACTGCATGGCGGAAATATTGACGGCCACGATCACTGGCGGGTAGCCCAGCTTGATCCATTCGGCGTTCTGGCGGCAGGCTTCGCGCAGGACCCATTCGCCGATCAGGTTGATCAGGTTGCTTTCTTCTGCCACCGGGATGAAGCGGATCGGGGGAATTTCCCCCTGTTCGGGATGCTGCCAGCGGATCAGGGCTTCCATGCCGATCAGCCGGCCGTTGCGACCGTCTACCTGGGGTTGATAGTGGAGGCGGAATTCATGATTCTGGATCGCCCGGCGCAGATTGCTTTCCAGTGCGACGCGTTCGGAAATTCGGGCGTTCATTTCCGGGGTGAAAAAGCGGAAGGCGTTGCCGCCGGTGCCTTTTGCCTGGTACATCGCGGTGTCGGCATTCTTGAGCAGGGTGCCGATATCGCTGCCGTCCTGCGGATAGACGCTGATACCGGTGCTCGCCCCGACCCGCAGCTCGTGTCCGCCGATCAGGAAAGGGCGGTTGATGGCATCGATCAGGCGTTGGGCGATGAAGGCCAGTCGCGCCAGATTGCCGAAGTCCTGGATCAATACGGCAAATTCATCACCACCTTGGCGGCTGATCGTATCCCGCTCGTCGAGATTCTCGCGGATGCGTTGGGCGACTTGCAGCAGCAATTGATCGCCGACGTCGTGGCCGAGCGTGTCGTTGATATTCTTGAACTGGTCGAGGTCGAGGAAGATCAGCGCGATTTGGACCTGCTCGCCGAGCGCGTCGGCCAGGGCCAGCGACATCCGATTGCCGAGCAAGGCCCGATTCGGCAGGTCGGTCAGCATGTCGTGCTCGGCCAGGTGGCGAATGCGCGCCTGATCTTCGTGGATCTGCGTGATGTCGCGGGCGACACCGGCCAGGCCGGCCAGTTGGTGCTGTTCGTCGAGGACCGGGGTGGAGATGCATTCGAAATGGCGTTGCCGGCCACTGCTCAGTTCGAATTGGCCTTCCTGGCGCTGCTGGCAGAGTGAGTCGAGGGCTGTCTGGTCGAGGCGTTCGAGGATGCCGGCCATCGATGGCGGACAAAGCGCCGTGAGCTGGTGCCCCAGCATTTTCTCGGCAGGCAGTTCGCACAGCCGGCTGAAGGCCTCGTTGACCGCAATCAGGCGGCGCTCGCGGTCGGTCAGCCAGGCCGGATCGGGCAGACTGTCGAGCAGGGCGCTGGTCCGTCGTACCGTGGTTTCGTAAGCCTGGGTCATGCCCTGCGCCAGCCGGCGCGCCTGGTTGTAGGTGCGTAGCCAGACGCTCATCCAGCCGGCCAGCAATATGGCCAGGATGGCGGCGCTGAGGCCGATCCAGAAGATTTGCCGGTGCCAGTTGTCAAGATAGCTGGCCGTGGCCTGTCCGACAACGACATAAAGCGGGTAGTCGCCGATCTTGCGGGCCGCGTACAAGCGCTCGATGCCATCGGCACTGGAGTGCGTGATATACATGCCGTCCGCTTGCTCGTGGCCGATCAGGCTGCGCAGGGCGGCGCTGCCTGCCGTCTTGCCGATCATTTCGGGCATTTCAGGGTAGCGGGCGACCAGTCGCAACTGGCTATCGATCAGTGTGATGCTCTGCGACGGCCCAAGGTTGAGCGAGGCATAGAATTTTTGGAAGTGGTCAGCCCTCACCGCGGCCTGGACCAGACCGGCAAATTCGCCATGATTGTCATTCAGGCGGCGGCTTAGCGTGATGACCCAGTTCTGGGTGATGCGCGCAAAGAGCGGCTCGGAGATCACCAGCTTGCCGTCGTTTTGTAGCTTGTTGCTCTGAAAGTAATTGCGGTCGGCGATGGTTGCGCCGGAGATTTCACCCGATGCGTCGTAGATGAAGCGCCCCTCGCGGTCGGCGATACGCAGGCTTTGCGATTCCTTGATCAGCTCGAGGTAACGCGCCAGCGTGCTGTTGACGGCGGCGACATCGTGCTTTTCGCCGGTCAGCGAAGCATCCAGTCGTAATTGGCTGGCCAGCAGGATGTTGTCGATTTTCTCGATGCTGCTGCGGGCGTGGTCGACCAGGGCTTTCGCCAAATTATCCTGGCTGCGTTGGGCGAATTCGACTTCACGGTCGTACGTCTGTTTCAGGCTGACCAGGCCGAAGCCGACGTAGATGGCCAGGGCTGCAATGCCCAGGCCGATGATGATCCCGCGCCGCCGGCGTTCCAACTTGCCTTGCTGATGTGCCTTCAATGCAGGGGGGGCATTATTCATGGCGTCTGGCACTGGACAAAGACGGGGCGAACCCGTTTCGCAATCATGTCTCAAGGTGGCGGAGTGGCGATAATACTCAAAATTCTAAATAATTGGCGTAATCCGCATGATTTTTGAAATAAATAGGATAGTCGCCGACTTTGAAACCTTCTGCCATCTGCCTTTGTGCGATATGCCCGATTGGCAAATGACAAATTTGCCAATCGCTTGGACGAGCCGCTATCGGCTTTCTTTGCGCGTCGCCAGGTCGTGTTGGGCGGCGGCAAGCTGATGTTCTGAAAACACTGCGATACCGGCTGCCTTGAGGCAGGCCGCAGTCACCCCGGCGCCGGGGATTTTGTGTCCGGAAAAACCGCCGTCGTAGGTGGTGCCGCTGCCGCAGGAGGGGCTGTCTTCCTTGAGGATGGCGAGCCGGATGTCGTGCTGGCGGGCTGTGGCCAGCGCTTGTTCTGCACCGCTTACGAATTCGGCGGTGACATCGCGACCGCCGGTATCAATGACCCGGGCCCGGCCGCACAATACGGCGGCGCCGCCGGCGCCCTGGCTGATCTCGGCGGGCCGGCGGGGCACCGGCAAGCCGCGTGCCACGTCGGGGCAGAAGGGGACG
>DAIMCQ010000216.1:0-7475 GCA_036726285.1 Azonexus sp. | reverse complement strand
GCTCAATCCGGTCTATCGCCTGTTCGCCTTGATTACTTCAGGGCCGCGCTCACTGCTTGCCTCAATCTTGCCGGAGCGAACCGGGGGGCTTGCGGTTGGCATTATTTGTTTCGTTCTCCTGCTTTTTTTTTGGCTGGCCTTGGCTTGGCTGAGAGAATTTAATTGACCTCTGTAAACTTTCTGCTAGAATGCGCGGCTCTTGGAGCGGTGGATGAGTGGTTTAAGTCGCACGCCTGGAAAGCGTGTGTAGGGTAATCCCCTACCGCGGGTTCGAATCCCGCCTGCTCCGCCAAGATACTAAAAAGCCCGATTTCTGAATCTGTTCAACAGGTTATAGATTTCGGGCTTTTTGCATTCAGTTAGCTGTGCTGCGCGGACAAAGTAATATCGGTTGTTCTGCATAAGCCTGAAAATAGGAATTGTCTGATAGACCGGGTGCATTCCACTTGGCTAAAATTCATTCCATTTGAATAGCCTTTCAGGGGCATCCAAATCGATTCCATTCCGACAATCCTTGTTTTGACGTCTCTAGCCCTGATCTTGCTGCTCGGGGTTCTGGTCAGTGTCGTCCCGAAAAGCCATCTCTGGGATGAGTTGCTGCACAAATAGGGTGTATTGCCGCTCTTTGATCGAAGCGGCGTATCGAGTGGATGCGTTTCGAGTTGTCCCGGCCGTCTTCAGGGGCGGGTTGCGAACAGACTGCGGATTTCGCCGTATTCCTGGTCGTGAGCGGGGATAAAACCGCTGATGTCGAGTTCGCCGAACATCGTTTTCAGACTGGTGGCATCCTTCAGGAAAACGTCGCGGATGCGTTTCTGCAGCGGGGCGCACAGCTGTTGGCGGAGGACGAAGGGGTCGTAGGGGATCAATTCCGAACGCCAGAGGACGAGGATTTCGTCTTCATCCAGTTTGCCGCGTCGCAGGGCTTCATCGAGACGGGTACTGGCGACGAATGCAGCATCCGCCGTTTTTTTCCGGACACTTTCGATGGCCCGATCATGCGAGCCGGCAAAGCTGACGCGACGGAAATAGGTTTCGGGTAGAACGCCGGTCAGTTGGCTGATCGCCTGGCGCGGCAAGATGGCGCCCGAGGTGCTCGCCGGATCGGTCAGGCTCAACGTCTTGCCGCGCAGCGCTGGCAGCGTACCCAGGCCACTATCGCGGCGGACGATCAGAAGCGACCGATAGGCAGTGCCCGAGTCGGTGAACGGGCCACGGCGCAATGCCGCGGTGGCGAAGGCGGTAATTGCGGCACCCCGGCTCATGGCAATGGCGTAGGAGGCCGGGCCGAGTTCGGCCAGATCGATATTGTTGGCGAGCAGCCCTTCGATCACTGCGCCGTAGGAGGGGGTCGGAACAAGTTCGATCTGCCGGCCGAGTGATTTGGCGAGGAGTTCGATCAACGGGCGATATTGGTTGGCCAGCAACTCGGCGTTGGCTTTCGGGATCAGGGCCAGCCGGAGCGGACGTGGGTCGGAACAGGTGCTGCTGACCGCGCCGGCCTTCGCCATGAAGAGGAATGAAACCAGCAGGGTGATAGACAGATTCTTCATGGTGGCGGCAAGCGTGAAGCGGTCAGGAGTTGTCGCGCGGCATCGCTCGGCACCGGCTGGCTGAAATAGTAACCCTGAACCTCGTCGCAACCGGCGGTTTTCAGATGAACCAGTTGATCGAGACGTTCCACGCCCTCGGCCACGACTCGCATATGCAGGTTGTGCGCCAGTGTGATGATCGAGGCGACGATGGCCCCGTCATCCGGGCTGTTGCGGATATCGCTGACGAAACTGCGGTCGATTTTCAGGCTGTGGATCGGCAGACTGCGAATGTGGGCGAGATTGGAGAAGCCATTGCCAAAATCGTCCAGTGCGATGGCGATCCCCATTTTCTCCAGCTCACGCAGTACCTGGCCGGCGCTTTCGATCGATTCAACCAGGCTGTGCTCGGTAATTTCGATGTTCAGCCAGCCGGCATGGAGGTCGTGCAGCGCCAGCAATCTGGCGATGCGGCCGGGCAGCGTGCTGTCTTGCAATTGCTTGGCCGAGAGGTTGATGGCGACCGGTACCAGTTTGAGTCCCTCGGCTCGCCACTGAGCCACTTGCCGGCAACAGGCGGCGGCAACCCAGTTGTCGAGGGCGATCATGTGGCCGCTGCGCTCGGCCAGGGCGATAAGTTCGTCCGGGAAAATCAGGCCCAGTTCCGGATGCTGCCAGCGTACCAGGGCTTCAAGGCCAACGATGCGGTAATCGTTCAAGCTGATCCGGGGCTGAAAGTGAAGGATCAGCTCATCCTCGGCGATGGCTTTCGGCAGGCTTTGTTCGAGCTTCATCAGACGGTCGTCGGATGGGCTGAGGGCGGGTTCGTAGAAAGTGTAGCGTCCCCGACCGCTGCGCTTGGCGTGGTACATCGCCGCATCGGCATTGCGGCACAGTGCTTCGAAGTCGCGACCGTCGCGCGGGAAGAGGGCGATGCCGATGCTCGGCGTGACCTGGACATCGTTGCCGTCAAGATTGAGACAAGGTCGGCCGACCTGGTCGACGATCTTGCCGGCGATCAATGCCGCGTCGGACAGATTGTCGAGGCCGGTCAGCAGTAAGGCGAATTCGTCGCCGCCGAGGCGGGCGATGACATCGGATTCCCGCAAGGCGGCACGCAGGCGGGCGGCGATGGTCTGTAACAACAGGTCGCCGACATGGTGGCCCAACGTGTCGTTGATGCCCTTGAAGCGATCGAGGTCGACGTAGAGCAGCGCATAGTGCTTGCGACTGCGTTTGGCGCGGGATAGATGACTGATGGCCAGTTCGTTGAACATCCGGCGATTGGGCAATCCGGTCAGCGGGTCATGGGCCGCCAGCGCGAAAGCCCGTATTTTTTCTTCCTCGAGTTGCTGGATCAGGCCCTGCTTTTCCTGGTCGGCACAGGCCAGTGCTGCAAGCAGTTGTCCCTGGCGGCGAATGCTGCGTCCTACCCAGTAGGTGACAAGAACAATGATCAGGCTCAGGGTCAGCAACACAATGAGCGTACGGCTCCGGCTACCGGCGTGTTCGGCCATGACTTCGGCTTGTTGGCGACTGATGCTGACGAGCAGAGGGTAATGATCCAGCGCTTGAACGCTGCCAAGATAGGCGTTGCCATCGTTATCGACGACGTGGCTGCTGTCTGATCCGTGGCCAAGATCGGTGGGCAACGAGGCTGGCTGCTGATGCCGCGTGACGAGGCCTTCGGGGCGAGCCTCGACCAGGATTTCATGGGCTTGGTTGAGAATGCGAATGACGCCGGAAGGTCCGATATCGATCTGGCGGTAGAGGTCGAGGAAATAGCCAAGGTCGATGCTGACCAGCAGGATGCCGTGCACCTGCCCCCGATGGCCGAGAACCGGGAAGAGCAGCGGCAGTTGCCAAGCCTGCTCGTAATCCTCCGGTGGCGGCGCCAGACGAAGACGACCGCCATCAGCCGCGGTAGCCAGCGCATCCTGCACGGCCCGCTTCAGCGAAAGGCTGTCGGCTGCCGGCGTCGAGGCATAGACCTGGCGGTGGTTTGCGTCGTAGAGGGCGATACGCAGGATGGCCTGGTCGGTCGCGCGCATGGTCGACAGGCGCTTGGCTGCATCGGCCGGCTTGCCTTCGAACCATTCATTGGCCGCAATCGACAGCAGGCGGCCGCGATCGAGCACCTGGGTCAGGTTCTCGGAAATGATCGTGGCCAGGGCTTCCTGCTGGCTGCGGGTATTGCGGAGGACGAGTTGTCGTTCGCTATCCAGGCGCTGCCAGGTGAGACCCCAGGCGGCGGCGAGCAGGATCAGCGAGAGTGCCACGCTGCCTGCCAGCAAGGTCCGCCAGCCGCTGCGCTGCAGGGATGTCGGGAAGGCTCGGAAATTCGGGAATGGGGCGGGCGCCACGATGGCTGAGATCCTCGGGTGGTCATGGGATTATGTTGCCGGTACGTTACCGTTTCGTTTCAGCTTGCCCGGTCCGTGTCATCGGCTTGCCACTTTGGCAGTGCCAAATGACAGCCCTGTGTCCAGAAAGGAAATGATGAAAGATTTCTCGATCGGCGAATTGTCCTGGGACGACCCGGTGCAGCTGGAAGCCACGCGGGCTTTGATTTTTCGTGGATTCGAAGATCCGGCACGCTACTCGACCGAACGGATCGACCTCGAACTCCGGCCGCCGCTGCCGCCATTGGAGCGCCGTTTCTTCGTCGCCCTGCTCGGTGCAGAGATCGTCGGTGCGGGGGGCGTCAAGTCGGCCGATTGGGCCTCAAACACCTATCTGCTGTACATGTCGGTGGTCGCGCCGGAAGTGCGTGGTCAGGGGATCGGGCGGGCGTTGGTCAAAGCTCGCCTGGGCTGGTTGCGGGAGCAGCACCGCCATGGCCGCGTGCTGGTCTCGACAGCCAAGCCCAAACGTTTTCTCAGTCTTGGATTCCGGCCGCTGAGCCGGCGCGATCTGGAAGGCAAGCACCTGATGTTCTTCGAATACTGATCGGCTTTTCTCGGGATGAAGGGCTTAATGATTTTGAAATATTATGGGTGTAAAATGGCGATTTTAATATTTTTGTAAATTAATATGAGTTTTGCCGAGCGTCGCCGCTACCCCCGTTTCCCATTTCATTCGCGCGGATTTCTTGTCGTTGACGGATTGCCGTATTTTGGCGAGCTCCTTGACGTTTCCCTCAAAGGTGTCCTGTTTGCTGCGCTTGAGCCGCTGGCCTTGAGCCAGGGGGCCGTTTGTCAGCTGGAAATCCTCCACGCCGGGCAGGAGTCGGTGTGTACCGCCTCGGCGGTCGTCGCTCATTTGCGCGACGACGGCCTGCTCGGGTTGCGTCTGGTCGAACCCGACGCCGAAGTGCAACAGGTTCTGCAGCAGGTGGTGGCGATGAATCTCGGTACGCCGACCTTGCTCGACCGGGATTTGCCGGAGTTGCTTGCGCCGGCGGCCGGCTGCGCCTGATCGCTTCAGGGGCGGCGCAGCAGCGCCTCGCCCATGCGGATCGTCCGGCCTTCGGCGATCCCGTCGCACAGCGTGAAACCCGGCGGGGCAAAGACGATGATCGTCGAGCCGTGCTGGAACCAGCCCATCTCTTCGCCCTTGCGAAAGCTGGCTTGGCAGGCGATGCGCTGCGGCCCGCGATAGCGCAGGTGCAACAGCACGTCGATGAAATGCAGCCGGATACTGGCTACCAGGATGGCGGCTACCGGCACCAGCAGGATGCGTTGCCCACCCTCGCTCAGGGTGGTTTCGATCAGCGCCCGTTCGTTCTTGCAGAACAGTTTCTCCACCCGTTTCAGGGCAATCGGATTGACATTCCAGGTGTCGCCGGAAAGGTAGTTGACCTCATGCACCGTGCACGCGGCCGGGGCATGAAAGCGGTGGTACATGCTTGAGGTCAGGCGGAGCGTGACGTAGCTGCCGTCGCGGTAGTAGTCGACCTTGTCCGGGCCGCCGAGCAGTTCGGGCAGCGTGTAGGGGAAGCCCTTGGTCTGGATCAGTTCGATCCCCTCGATCCGGCCGCAGGCGCCGACAATGCCGTCCGACGGGCTGCACAGCACGGCCGGATCGGCGTCGATCCGGCGGGCGCCTTCCTGCAGTTGCCGGGTGAAACAGTCGTGCAGGCTGCGGAATTCGCTTTTTCGCGCATCGCTCAGGTCGAGGTCGGCAAACAGCTTCCAGGTCGCGATCGACAGGTCGCGGACCAGCGGCTGTTCGATCTGGCTGAACCAGCCGATGAAGCGGGTCGCCAACTGGCGGGGAATGCGGTTGGTGAGCAGGAAGTTGATGTCTTCCTGAAGGACGAGGCGGGCAAGCAGTTGGCGGACAGTCATGGTTTTGTAAAGTGGCTTGGGTAGAAGGTGGGGCAAGGAGAATTCAATGAACCCAGACTTGCCTTTGTATCTCGCCGGCGTCGGCGCCCTGGCTGCGGCCTTGCCGCGCCTCAAGCGCCGGCTCGAACTTTCGCGGGCCAAGCACCCCTCGCTGGCCGGGCATTCCCGGATGGCGAAGCGTATGGCGCGGCTGATTCCGTATTACGAGTACGATGAAACGCGGTTTTTCTCGGCCGACCGGGCGCCGGCCGAAGTCGTGCAGCGCCGGCGCGAAGGCTTCCACGCCCTGACCGTGCTTTACCGGGAGATGTTCGCGCGCTCGGCGGCGCTGACCGGTGAAGCGGCGGCGCAGATTTCCGATCTGCAATTCACCGGCAGCTACCGGGTGCCTTTCCAGTTCAGCCGTTACGTGCGCAACCACCTCAAGGGCGGCAGCTTCCTGCTGGCCAGCGATGGCGTGCAGGTGACCGATCTTGACGGCAACGCGCTGTACGACCTGACCGGTTCCTACGGCGTCAATGTCTTCGGCTACGATTTCTACAAGCGCTGTATCGCCGAAGGCAGCGCCCGGGTGGCGGCACTCGGCCCGGTACTCGGCGCCTACCATCCGGTCGTCGCCGACAATGCCCGCCGGCTGTGCGCCATTTCCGGCCTCGACGAAGTGTCCTTTCACATGTCCGGTACCGAAGCGGTGATGCAGGCCGTGCGCCTGGCCCGCTACCACACCGGCAAGCGCCACCTGGTGCGCTTCTGCGGCGCCTACCACGGCTGGTGGGAAGACGTCCAGCCGGGCATCGGCAATCCCTTGCCGCCGCGCGAAACCTACACGCTGAAGGAAATGGATGGCGACAGCCTCAAGGTGCTGGCAACGCGCCGGGATATCGCCTGCGTGCTGGTCAATCCCTTGCAGGCGCTGCATCCGAATGCCGGTGCGCCGGGCGATTCCTCGCTGGTCGACAGCGGGCGTCGGGCCGGTTTCGACCGTGCTGCCTATACCGAATGGCTGCAGCAGTTGCGCCGGGTGTGCAGCGAGCGCGGCATCGTGCTGATTTTCGACGAGGTGTTCGTCGGCTTCCGGCTGGCGCCGGGCGGGGCGCAGGAATATTTCGGCGTCGCCGCCGACATGGTGACCTATGGCAAGACGCTGGGCGGCGGCCTGCCGGTCGGCGTCGTCTGCGGCCGGCGCGAGCTGATGAAGCGTTTTCGCGATGAACGCCCGGCCGACATCTGTTTCGCCCGCGGCACCTTCAATTCGCATCCCTACGTGATGGGCGCGATGCAGGTCTTTCTCGAAGAGCTGGCTTCGCCGGCCATCCAGAATCTGTACGTCGGCCTGGACGAAACCTGGAACCGCCGTGCCGAGTCGCTCAACCAGCGCCTGGCCGAGGCCGGCCTGCCGGTGCGGGTGGCCAACCTGTCGAGCATCTGGACCGTGACCTACACGCAGCCCGGCCGCTACAACTGGATGCTGCAGTATTACCTGCGGGTGCAGGGCCTGGCCTTGTCGTGGGTGGGGACCGGACGCTTCATTTTCAGCCTGAACTACAGCGAAGCCGATTTCAATGCCGTCGCCGACCGTTTCGTTGCGGCGGCGCAGGAGATGCAGGCCGATGGCTGGTGGTGGCAGGCGCCGGGTCTGAGCGACAAGGCGATC
>DAIMCQ010000215.1:0-7476 GCA_036726285.1 Azonexus sp. | reverse complement strand
GATATTGACGAAGGAGGGCATCAGTACGACATTTTTCGCGATGTGCGAACCCTTGCGGGCGAAGGCGCCGGGCACGACGCGGAAGCCGCCGGCCTTGAACTGCTCTTCGCTCCAGCCCTGGAACTTGGTATCGACCTTGTCGTAGAAATTGATGTCGCCGGCGCTCTGGACACGGTTGTCGCGGGTGCGGAAGGACAGCAGCACGGCCTTCTTGGCCCACTGGTTGACGACCCACTCACCGTTGATCTTTTCGGCAACGCGCAGCTTGCCGGCATCCAGGTCGCCGATCACCGATTCGATGATCTTGATGGCGTCGGTGGATTGGGTGGAAAGCTCGGTGCGGCGTTCCCAGAGGTCGTCGATGGTGGCTTGAAGCGGATGGCTCATGGAGTGGTTCTCTCTGTTTACAGTTGTTGGGCGAATTGACGAATGCGCTGGGCCGCTTCGAGGCATTCCTCGAGCGAGGCAACCAGCGCGATACGGATGAAATTGGCTCCGGGATTGACGCCTTGCGTTTCGCGGGCGAGAAAGCTGCCGGGCAGGACCACGACATTATAGTGTTCGAGCAGGCCGCGGGCGAATTCGGTATCCGGGATCGGGGTCTTGGCCCACAGGTAGAAGCTGGCATCGGGCATGCCGGTGCCCAGGACTTCAGCGATCAGCGGGGTCACGGCGGCGAATTTTTCGCGATATTGCTTGCGGTTGTCGAGCACGTGCGCCTCGTCGTTCCAGGCGGCAACCGAGGCGGTCTGCACCGGCGGTGCCATGGCGCAGCCGTGGTAGGTGCGATAGAGCAGGAATTTCTTGAGGATTTTCTCGTCGCCGGCAACAAAGCCCGAGCGCATGCCGGGCACGTTGGAACGCTTCGACAGGCTGGAGAACATGACCAGTCTCTCGTTCGAGCGGCCGAGCAGCTTGGCGGCCTGCAGGCCGCCGATCGGCGGATTGGCTTCGTCGAAGTAGATCTCGGAGTAGCACTCGTCGGAGGCGATGATGAAACCGTATTTGTCGGACAGTGCGAACAGCGTTTTCCAGTCGTCGAGCGACAGCACCTTGCCGGTCGGGTTGCCCGGCGAGCAGACGTAGAACAGCTGGACGCGCGACCATTCCTCGTCCGACAACTGGCCGTAGTCGAAGGCGAAATCGTTGTCCGGCAGGTTGTTGAGGAAGCGCGGCTCGGCGCCGGACAGGTAGGCGGCCCCTTCGTAGATTTGATAGAAGGGATTCGGGCTGACGATCAGCGGAACATGTCCGCGGCTCGGGTCGATCACGGTCTGGGCGAAGGAGAACAGCGCCTCGCGCGAACCATTGACCGGCAGGATTTCGGTTTCGGCGTTCAAGGCCAGGCCATAGCGGCGTTCGCACCAGGCGGCGATGGCCTGGCGCAGGGCCGGGATACCGGCCGTCGTCGGGTAATTGGCCAGGCCCTTCAGGCCGTTGGCCAGGGCGTCCATGATGAAGGGCGGCGTCGGGTGCTGCGGCTCGCCGATCGACAGCTTGATTTCCTTGTATTGCGGGTTCGGGGTGACGCCGGCGAACAGGGCGCGCAGTTTTTCGAAGGGGTAGGGCTGGAGTTGGGCGAGATGCGGATTCACGGCGAGCGTCGAATGGGTGTAAAAATATCGATTATCCCCGAAAACGCCCGCGCTGCCTTGTGAACAAATCCGGATTACTTGTCGTGTTTTTCTTGGCCACCACCTTGGCCGGCTGTGCCGTTGGTTATCAGGCACGTGGCAGCTTGAGCGATGTCGCCGGCGAATTGCGTGGCAAGGGCTATCCGGGGAATGCCGGTGGCGGCCGTTTTGCTCTTCAGGATCGCGATGGACGCTTGAATTGTGACGGTCAGGCGCTGCTGGCGACAGCTTCCGATGGGCCGGATACTTGTCAGGGCGAAGGCGGGGCGGGCATTTTGCGTTGTAGCGATGGGCGGGAAATTCCCTTCCGCTGGCAAGCCATCACCTGTCGTTCATGGCGCGGCGATGGCGTTGACGCCGCCGGTAATCGTCTCGAATTCAGCGTTGGCCGGCACTGATCCGGTCGTTCGCGAGGCTGTCGCTCTTGTTGCATCGAGAAAGGCCGGCCATCGTCCCATTGTCAGGCGACGAGAGGAAAGAGCGCCTTGACCGGAGCTGTTTGGCGTCTTCCGCCGTGCCGATTACCGCGGTGGCATCAAGGTTGTGGGCTCGGTGCTATCATACGGCCCCCGTCCAGGCGCGGGCTAACGCCTTGAAAGGGCGCGCGCCAGCCGGAAATTACGCATGCGTCTAACCAAACTCAAACTCGCCGGTTTCAAATCCTTCGTCGATCCGACTGCTGTTTCCCTGCCCGGGCAACTGGTCGGCGTCGTCGGCCCCAATGGCTGCGGCAAATCCAACATCATGGATGCCGTACGCTGGGTGCTGGGCGAGTCGAAAGCGTCCGAGTTGCGCGGCGAGTCGATGATGGACGTCATCTTCAACGGCTCGTCGAACCGCAAGCCGGTGTCGCGGGCTTCGGTCGAGCTGATCTTCGACAACTCGCTGGGGCGGGCGATGGGGCAGTGGTCGCAGTATGCCGAACTGTCGGTCAAGCGGGTGCTGACCCGCCAGGCGCAGTCGGACTACTTCATCAATAACCAGAAAGTCCGCCGCAAGGACATTACCGACCTGTTCCTCGGGACCGGTCTGGGGCCGCGTGCCTACGCCATCATCGGCCAGGGGATGATTTCGCGGATTATCGAGGCCAAGCCCGACGATCTGCGCATCTTTCTCGAAGAGGCGGCCGGCGTCACCCGCTACAAGGAGCGGCGCAAGGAAACCCAGGGGCGCCTTGAGGATACGCGCGAGAACCTGCTGCGGGTCGAGGACATCCGGCAGGAACTCGGCCACCAGATGGAGCGCCTGGAGGCGCAGGCCGAAGTCGCCCGCCGTTACCACGCCTTGAACGAACAACTGGTGCAGCGCCAGCAAGTGCTCTGGCTGCTCCGGAAGCGTGAGGCCGATGCCGAGCGGCAGCGCCTGTCGCTCGAAGTCGAACGGGCGGTGACCGAGCTTGAGGCGCAGAGCGCGGCCCTGCGCGAAACCGAGGCCCGCGCCGAGGAAATGCGCGAAACCCATTTTGCCGCGGGTGATGCCCTGCATCTGGCGCAGAGCGACATGTATGCCGCCAATGCCGAAGTGGCCAGGCTGGAGGCGGAAATCCGTCATCGCCGCGAATCGCAGCGCCAGTTGGAAGGGCGATTGGCGCAGCTGGAAGGCGAGTTGGCACAGTGGTCGGCCAGTGCCGAGAAGCTGGCCGAGGATAGGTTGCGCTGGGAAGAAACGCAGGAAATCACCCGGCTGCGGGTCGAAGAGGCCGAGGAGCGCCTGCATCAGCAGATGAACATCGCGCCGCAGGTCGAGGAAAGCCACGCCCAGGCACAGGAAGAACTGCAACGTTTGCGGGCGCGGACGACCAATGCCGAGCAGAAGCTGGAGGTCGAACTGACCAACAAGGCGCACGCCCAGCGCGCCTTGCAGGCCATTACCCAGCGCCGCGAACGCTTGCGCGACGAGGCCGGCGGACAGGATGCCCCGGACGCACTCGATCTCGCCGAAAAGGAAGAGGAGCTCTCCCTGCTGCGCGAGGAGCTGGCCGGTGACCAGGATCATCTGCAGCAACTGCAGCAGGAATTGCCGCAGATGGAAGCGCGCCGCCGCCAGATCCAGGAGGAACTGCAGCGTATCGAGCGCGAACTGGCCGCAGGACAGGCGCGCCGTGCGGCGCTGGTGCAGATGCAGGCCCGGACACAGCAGAGCGGCAAGTTGCCGGAGTGGCTGCAGCGACACGGGCTGGATGCGGCGCTGCCCTTATGGCAGCAGATTCATGTCGAGGCCGGCTGGGAGTCGGCGGTCGAAGCTGTATTGCGCGAACGCCTGAGCGCGATCGCCTGCGACGATCCGGCCAAGCTCGATGCGTGGTTGCACGACCGACCCGATGCGCGCTTGAGCGTCATGCTGCCCGCGGCGGCTGAAAGCGTTACAGCGCCTGCGGTTGGCGAACATCTCGGCCGACGGGTGCGCAGCGAGAATCCCGAACTGGCGGCTGTATTGGCCGACTGGCTGGGCAGCGTGCGGACGGCTGAAACCCTGGCCGAAGCCCTCGCCTTGCGCTCGCAGCTGGCGCCCGGGATGGCTCTGGTGACGCTGGCCGGCGATATCCTGACCGGCTCCAGCCTGACCTTCTTCGCACCGGATAAAAGCGAGCACGGCCTGCTCGAACGTCAGCGCGAGATCGAAACCCTGGCCGAGGGTATCGCCGATTTCGAGGAAAAAGCCGAAGCGGTGCGCGAGCAGGCGGTGATGTTCGATGAGCAACTCGACGACAAGCGCGAAGAGATTACCGAGACGCGGCATTACATCACTGACCGTCAACAGCGCGTCCATTCGGTTCAGCTTGAAGTCCTGAAACTGAGCCAGGCCATCGAGCGTTACCGCGAGCAGAAAGAACGGCTGCAGGAGCAGATGGCCGAATTGGCCGAAGAAGAGGAAAGCGAACGCGAACGCGAAATGTCGGCCGATGAGCGGATTGGCGAGATTCGCGACGGCCTGGCCCGGATCAGGGTGCTGGTCGCCGGTGCCCAGTCGCGGCTCGACGAGGCCGAGCGTGCGGTACGGGCCGAACGCGAACGCAACGCCGATTTCGACCGGGCACTGCGCGAAGCCCAGTTTTCCTTGCGCGAATCGGAAAGCAAGCTGCAGGATATCTTTGCCCAGCAGGCGACCGCCCAGCGCGAGCTGAACCGCATCGAAAAGGATCGGGCGCTCTGTGCCGAGCAGGTCGAAGCAGCGCCGCCCGATGTCATGGAAGACAATCTGCAGGCCGCCCTGGAACTGCGTCAGGAAAAGGAAAAGTTGCTGGCCGACAAGCGCGATGCGCTGGAAGCCGCGACCAACGCCCTGCGTAGCTTCGAGGAGCAGCGTCTACGTATCGAGCAGGGCCTGGAGCCGCTGCGCGTGCGGATTGGCGATCTGAAACTGAAGGAGCAGGCGGCGGCGCTCAATACGGAGCAGTTTGCCCAGCAATTGCTCGAAGCCGGCGCCGACGAGGAAGCCTTGCTGCCCGAGCTGGGCAATGCGCGCCCGCCAGCCCTGCAAGGTGAAATCACCCGTCTCGGCAATGCCATCGCCGAGCTCGGTGCAGTCAATCTGGCCGCCTTGCAGGAACTGGAAACGGCAACCGAGCGCAAGGGTTACCTCGACATGCAGGCAGCAGACCTGAATGAGGCGATGGAAACCCTGGAAAACGCCATCCGCCGGATCGACCGCGAAACGCGCGACCTGCTGCAGAATACTTTCGATACGGTTAATGGCCATTTCGGCCAGTTGTTCCCGGAGTTGTTCGGCGGCGGGCGGGCCGAACTGGTGATGACCGGCGAGGAAATCCTCGATGCCGGCGTCCAGGTTATCGCGCAGCCGCCGGGCAAGAAAAACTCGACCATTCACCTGCTGTCCGGTGGCGAAAAGGCTTTGACGGCGATTGCGCTGGTCTTTTCGATGTTCCAGTTGAATCCGGCGCCGTTCTGCCTGCTCGATGAGGTCGATGCGCCGCTCGATGACAGCAATACCGAGCGTTTTTGCGGCATGGTGCAGAAAATGTCCGCCAATACACAGTTCCTATTCATTTCCCATAATAAAATCGCCATGGAAATGGCCGAGCAGCTGGTCGGCGTGACGATGCAGGAGTCCGGCGTCTCGCGCGTGGTGGAAGTGGATATTGAAGAAGCTTTGAAGATGAGGGATGCATGACCGAACTCCAGTTAGGATTGATCGGCCTGGGTACGACGGCGGTAGTCGGCGTAGTGGCCTACAACAAGTGGCAGGAATATCGCCATCGCAAGCTGGCCGAGGCCGTGATGAAGCCGCAGCACGACGATGTCCTGTTGGGAGATGGCGAGCCGCCGGTGAGCAAGCAGGAACCGGCCGAGCGCAGCGAACCTGAACTCCGGGTCGAGGACGTTGGCGCCGCGACGGAGCGCCTGGAGCCCGTCCTGGTGGATGACAATCCGACGCAACCGGCTGACGAGTCAGTCATGACGACGGACGAGCTTGTGTGGAGCGAGCCGGAGCTTGAACCGGTGCTCTCCGATGACAGGGCGATCGAACAGCATGCCGAACTGAGTCCGGCGCCTGCGCCAGCGCCCGTTCCCGCCTTCGTCGAAGCGCCACCGGTGGCGGCCAAACCGGCTGTACCCGGAGTCGGCCGGATTGGCGGAACGTTTGGCGAGACAGCCAGCAACAGGAGCGACGAGGGGCATGAGACCCAATTGGTCCCCGTGCCGGGCGATATGCTTGATCCGCGCATCGAATACGTCGTGGCCATGGAACTGGTCGAGCCGGTAGCGGCTCAGCAGATATTGCATTCGCAGCGTGAAATCCTGCATCGGGTCAATAAGCCGGTACATTGGCTGGGATTCAATGAACGGGCCCGCGAATGGGAAAGACTCGCCGGCGATAGCGATCTGTTCCTGCGTCGTCTGCGGGTTGGACTGCAATTGGTCAATCGCATGGGGCCGATTTCCGAAGGCGATCTGACCATCTTCACCAATGCGATGCGGGCCTTGGCCGACGAGTTGATGGCGGTAGCAGATATGCCGCCGTCGCGCGTACTCGACCAGGCGGCCGAAATCGATCGTTTCTGCGCTGCGGTCGATCTCGAGATCGGGATCAACCTGGTCAGTCGTGGTGCCGCCTTCTCCGGCACCAAAATTCGCGCTCTGGCCGAGGCAGCGGGCATGGTGCTCGGTGTGGATGGACTGTTTACACGCTACGACGATGAGGGACGTGCCCAGTTCAGCCTGCAGAATTATGAAAGCATGGCATTTTCCGCCGAAACGGTGCGGACGTTGAGCACCCATGGCTTGACTTTCCTGCTTGATGTGCCGCGCGTCGATCATGGCGAACGGGTTTTCATGCAGATGAGCGAACTGGCCAAGCGCTTTGCCGATACCTTGCAAGGCCAGCTGGTGGACGATAACCGGCAACCGCTGTCCGACGCGCAGCTTGACCACATCCGGCGCGAATTCATCGGTAAGCCGCAGGCGACCATGGCCAGCTTCGGTTTGCCGGCCGGTTCGCCGCAGGCCCGTCGGCTGTTTTCCTGATGCAGGGAGCCGAAGCGGAGCAGCGCGCAGCCTGGCTGCGCGCCGAGATTGAGCGTCTCGATTTTGCTTACTATGTGCAGGATGCACCGATTGTTCCGGATGCCGAGTACGACAGGCTGTTTCGCGAACTGCAGGAGATCGAGGCGGCGTACCCCGAGTTGGCGCTGGCTGATTCGCCGACCCGCCGGGTGGGGGGGCGTCCTCTTCCTCAATTCGAGGCGGTGCGGCATGACCTGCCGATGCTGTCGATCCAGACCGAGACCAATACCGAAGCCGGCGGGGCGCTGAATTTCGATGCGCGTGTCCGTCGCGAACTGAATTTGCCGCCCTCGGCGGCTCCGGTCGAATACGCAGCC
>DAIMCQ010000214.1:0-7480 GCA_036726285.1 Azonexus sp. | reverse complement strand
GCTTCCAGAGTGGGAATCTTGCTCCGGTAGGTCCCCATCCCCCAGCCGCCACCGGTTGCGGTTGTGGCAACCATGCCGCCGCCGGTGCGCCACCGGCCGTCGGCCGCCGGGTTGCCGCCCACCCCGAGATGGAGATGCCGGAAGTCCCCTTCCCGAGCGCCCGCGTGCTGGAAACCGCCGGTGCCGACGGCCTGCGCCGGCTGGTCCGCCACCACCACGGCCTGTTGCGGCAAAGCCCGATCGGCCACCTGTTCGCGGCCGACGAGGCCGAATTCACGGCGCTGGTCGAGCGCATCGCCGACTATGTCGTCGAAGTCTGCGGCGGCCCGGCCCTGTTCACGCCGCTGCACGGCAACACCTGCATGCGGACCCGGCACTTCCCCTTCACCATCGACGAACGCGGCCGCGAAATCTGGCTGGAAAAACTGCTGCAGGCCATCGACGAAACCGCCTTCCCCCCGGAACTGCACGAGGAGTACTGGGCCTGGATGGAGCCTTTCACCATCCGCATGATCAATCGCCGCACCACCAAGGCGCAGCCGATCCGCCTGCCCTATGCCCTGGCCCGCCAACGCTTTGCCACGCCGGTCCAGGCTTGAATCCGCCCATCGCCAAAGGAAACCGCCATGAAAACGCCCCTCCAGAATTGCCGCAGCCTGACGCTGCTGCTCAAGACCCTCATCGCCCTGTCCTTGTGGACGACGCTCTCGGCACAGGCTGCACTATTGAGCTACGCCGTCAATTTCAACTCGACATCGGGCGACAACGGCTCGGGCAGTTTCGTCTGGAACGACACGACCTCGACCATGACCGGCTTCACCTGGCAGTTTGCCGAAGGCAGCGGCAGCTTCAAGGACAGCGCCCTGAGCCGGACGATCTACAGCCCGGGCAGCGCCCGCTCGGTCGGGGCGCTGTTCTACGGCCTCTTTACCGACCCGGTCGCCTACTGGCGCAGCACCAACGGCCTGACCAGCGCTTCCAGCGGCTATTTCAGCGAAAGCTTCATTGGCAGTTCGGGCAGCCTGACCGGCAGCTACCCGCCCGACATGTTCGTCGTCGGCTACGCCAAGGGCGCCAGCGCCGCCACTTTCCAGATGCTCGACCTGAATCCGACCTATACCCTGCTCAATACCGGCACGATCACCGCCAGCCAGGTTCCCGAACCGGCTTCGCTGGCGCTGCTGCTCCTTGGC
Organism: Azonexus sp.; assembly: GCA_036726285.1. Lineage (GTDB taxonomy): Bacteria > Pseudomonadota > Gammaproteobacteria > Burkholderiales > Rhodocyclaceae > Azonexus. Next base: position 6,287 of record DAIMCQ010000214.1, on the reverse strand, counting down.
CTGGGCGGCCTGCTGGCCAGCCGCCGGGTAATTCAACGAGGTGGCAGAAGATGAGATTTCGTCGCCTGGCCGGCGCCATCGGCCTGTTACTGAGCCTCTGCGCCAGCGCGGCCGACAGCCGCCAGCCGGCAGCCACAACAAAGGTTCAGCCCCAGCCCGGCGTTCGTGTCGCCGTGGTCGGCGGCCTGGTGCTTTCCGGCATCTGGCCGGCCTTGCGCGAAAAGGCTGAAGCGGCCACCGGCCTGCGCATCGAAACCGTTGCCGCCGCCCCCAAGGAGGGCATCGTGCCGCCCTTTCGCCAGGGCGAGGCCGACCTGCTGCTGATCCACGGCAGCGACGAGACCTATGGCCTGCTGGCGGCCGGGCTGGCCGCGCCGCTGCGGGCCTGGGCAATGAACGAGCATGTCATCGTCGGGCCGACCGACGATCTGGCCGGCATTGCCGGTGCGGAGAACGCCACCGAGGCGCTGCGCCGCATCATCGCCGCCGATGCGCCGCTGATCGGCTACCGCGACCTGGGCAGCTTTGCCATCGTGCATGGCCTGTTCCGCTCGGCCGGGCTGCATCCCGGCCCTCGCCAGCAACTGTTCGACGATGCCGAAGCGCCACAACAGGTGCTGCGTTCCGCCCTGGCGAAAAACGCCTACGCCGTGGTCGGCCATATCCCGATGGCCTTCGGCAAGATGCCGAGCGACGGCATGCGGGTCCTGCTCAAGGGCGATCCGGCAATGAGCCGGGTCTATGTCGTGGTCGAACCTGGTCCGCTGCATCCGGCCGATCCGGCCCGGCGCCGCACCGCCCACCAGCTCGCCGAATACCTGCTCAGCCGGCGCGGCCAGGCCGACCTGGTTGCCATCGACCGTGCCGCCGGCGGTCCCTGGGTCTATCCGCTAAGCCGGCTGCGGGCTCGCTAGTCGACTGGCTGGCCGGCCTCGTTCAGCGCTTGCGGCGCCGGGCAACGGCCGGACGGCGCTGCCGCAAAGCGTCGGGCATCGGCGGCGATGACGCCGGCCAGCAGCCTGAGCGCCTGCTGCTGCGCCGCGACCAGTTGCGGGTAGCCACCCGCTGCCGCCAAGTCGAAACGAGTGCCGCAACGTACCGGCTGCGCCGACGCATCGTCGGCAAAACGCATGCTCCAATCCGCCTCCAGGCGGACCTGGCGGTCGAGGACGGCATCCAGACGCCGTAGCTGCAGCTTGATGCGCAGGACGCGACGCCCGCCGGCCGAGCCGTAGCCGCCGATATCGCCGGTACCGAGATGACGGCTGAGCGCCGCCGACATGGCGGCCTGGAACTCCTCGCTGAAAGGCGTCGCCCAACGTTGGCCATCGACGATGCGCAGGTCGTTTTCGCCCAGCCGGACGACCAGCGACTGGCGGTCGATGGCGGCCGGCAAGTCGACCGGCAGCAGATCGAGGGCAAAATCGACCGCTGGCTCGACCGGCCCGACTGCTTCCGGCGCCGCCAGCGTGTAGTACTGCACCGGCGGCGATACGCAGGCGCTCAGGGCAAGGCAGCTGGCGGCCAGCAGCAGGGTCGGGATTGCGCCCTTCATGGCGCGGCCTCCCCGGCGCCAGGCCGACTCCCCTGCGCCGCGGCCGGCGGCGCCGGATCGTCAGGCAGGCCGCGCAGCAACGATTCGGGATGACGCCCCAGCAAATCGGTCAGTTCGCGCACCGAACGGGCGGCACGACGGACTTCCTGCAGGGTCTGGTTGAGGTTCCGCGACAAGGGGGCATCGTTGGCGAGCAGGCCTTGCACGCCGCCCAGGCTGTGCTGCGCCTGTTGCAACGTGCGCGTCGCCTCGGGCAAGACCTCGGCATTGGTTTGTTTCAATGCCTGATCGAGGCTGCCCAGGCTGGCATCGAGATGACGACCGATCGACTCCAGGGGCAGCTTGTCGAGCTTGGTCACGACGTTGGCGACCTGTTCTTGCATGCGATCGAAATCGCCGTTGATGGTCGGCAAAACGAGCGGGTTCGCTGTCACATCGAAATTGACCTTCGGCGCATTCGAAACGAAATCGATGGCGATATAGAGCTGTCCGGTGAGCAGGTTCCCCGAGCGAGCCTGGGCACGCAAGCCATGCTCGACCAGACGGCGCATGAACAAGGCGGGATCGGTCCCTTCTCGCGTTTTGGGCAATTTATCCAGCGCCCGCCCAAGCCGCTGTGGGTAAAGCTCGACACCAACCACGGACGGAAAGCGCTGCTTGACCACGTCGTAATCGAGATTGATCGAGACGACGCGCCCCAGGTCCTGGCCGGCGAACTGGACCGGCGCGCCGATCGACAAGCCGGGCAGCGAACGCTCGAAATGCAGCTCGACATACTGCGGCGGGCCATTGGGTGGCGCCAGTGCGGTCTGCTCGTCCTTGGCCAGCTCGTACCTTGTCTGCGGCTCGGCGCCCGCTTTGTCCGCTGCGGCGAAGGCCGGCGTGGCGAAGGCGATGCCGCCGGCGAGCAGGGTGGACAGCGATTGCGTATTGAGCTTCAAACCGTTGGCCCCCAATGAGACATCGACCCCGCTGGCATTCCAGAATCGCGTCTGGGCCGTCACAAAGCGGTCGTATGGCGCATCGATGAAAATCTGCAGGCTGACGCCACTGCCGTCGGTATCGAGTTGATAGGACGCGATCCGCCCGACCTGGATGCGGCGATAGTAAATCGGCGATCCGATATCCAGCGAGCCGAGGTCGTCGGCATGCAGCACGAAGCTCGAACCCGGGGTGCCGTTGATGACGGTCGGCGGCGTTTCCAGGCCGTCGAACTGCTTGCCCGACTGCTCGGCATGTCCGGCATCGATGCCGATATAGGCGCCGGAGAACAGCGTATCGATACCCGACACGCCGGCCAGGCCGATACGCGGACGCACGATCCAGAAGCGGGAGTCGGCACGGACCAGACTTTCTGCACTTTTCTCCATGGCGACGGTGACCACGACATGCGAGCCATCCTCACTCAGGCTCACCTTGGAGACCAGGCCAACCGTCACATCCTTGTATTTCACCGGCGTCTTGCCGGCCTCCAGACCGGTTGCCGCCTGGAAAACGATGGCGATTTCCGGCCCGGCCGAAAGCCAGGCATGGACGAGCATGGAAATGCCGATCAGCGCCGCGACGATCGGCACCAGCCAGATCAGCGATGGGAATCGGCGCCGCTCAAGCAGATCGGGCCGCCCCGGCATCGGCGGTATTTCAGACGTCTCGCTCATGTCTCCTCACTATCCCAGATCAAGCGTGGGTCAAATTGCATGGCTGAAAGCATGGTCAGGATGACGACCATGCCGAAAAACAGGATGCCGCTGCGCGGCTCGATGTCGCTCAGCGCTTGAAACTTGACCAGTGCTGCAACGATGGCCACCACCAGCACGTCGAGCATCGACCAGTAGCCGACCACTTCGACCAGGCGATAGAGTCGGGCCCGCTCGCGCCTCGCCCAGGTGCTGCGGCGCTGCACGGTCAGCAACAACAAGCCGAGGATCAGGAATTTCGAGCACGGCACGGCCACGCTGGCGACAAAGATGACCAGTGCAATGCCGTAGGAGCCGCCGTGCCAGAACTCGACCACGCCCTGCAGGATCGTGCTGTCGCTGCCGCTGCCGAGCAGGCTGGTGTACATCACCGGCAAGAGATTGGCCGGAATGTAGAAGATCATGCCGGCGATCAGCAAAGCCCAGGCGCGGGCGATGCTGTTGGGGCGACGCCGGTGCAGGCTGGCGGCACAGCGCGGACAGCGTCCATGGCCGGCAAACCGGTCTTCGAGCACCAAGCCGCAGGCATGACAGGCCATGACCTGCAACTGACTGGCGCGCGGCGGCAGGCTCATGCCTTGTGCTCCGCCAACTGCGTATCCTCGTCAACCAAGGCCCAGAGCCAATGCACATCGCGATTGGCAATCAGCGTGATCAGGATCATCAGGCTTGCCATGGCCCAGATACCCGGCCCCGGCGCGACTTCGAGAAAGCTCGACAATTTGATGATCGCTACCAGGATGCCCAGCATGCAGACCTCAACCATGCTCCATGGCCGCAGCATGCCAAGCATGCGCATGGCCGGTGCGAAGCCGGGAGCCCGCTTTTTATTGCGCGCAAAAAGAAGAATCCAGCCCAGCAAAACGATCTGCAGGAACGGCACCACGATAATCGACAGCGCGGCCGGCAGCGCGATCAAGGCCACCGGCCCCTGGGCCAGGGCAGCAGCGGATTGCCACAGCGTGGCCTCGTTGTGCAAGCCCTGCAGACTGATGCGCACCAAGGGGCAAAGATTGGCGATCAGGAACATGATGCCGGCGGCGATGGTGAGGGCCAGCCAGCGCTCGACATCGAGGCGGCTGGCCCGATACAAGACGGCGAGGCAACGCTCGCAGCGCGCCACCTGGCCATTTTGCAGATCGACGCGCTGATACACGCTATCGCAATGTTCGCAGATCACCCATTGAGGGAAAGTTCTCAATTCGCCGTCGCTCATCAACCCCGGATCGGCATATTAATGCCCGCTGGCCTCGGCCGGATCAATTTTTCGTTGCGGTTTGGGGGCCAGCCAGATGGCGAAGGCGGCGACGATGAAGCTGATCCCGACAATGGTCATCACCTGGTTGGTGGCCAGCATGACGGCCTGGGCGTTGATCAGGCGGTCAATATTTTGCAGCGTGGTTTCGCCGGCGCTGCCCATGCCTTCGAAGAATTTCTGCAACATCTGGTCGGCGTCGCTCAAGGCGACCAGCTCGGCATGATTGACCGTCGTCTGGTCCTCCCACATCGTGGTGATCAGCGAGGTGGCGAAGGCGCCGGACAAAGTCCGCAGGAAATTCATCAGGCCGGCCGCCGAGGCCATTTCCCGTTCATCGACGCTGGCCATGGCCAGCCCGGTCAGCGGGATGAAGAAGAAGGGCAAGCCCAGGCCCATCGCCATCAGCGGCATGGCGACCTCCCAATAGCCCATGTCGGTGGTCGCGATGGTGCGCCAAAGACAGACAATCCCCAGCCATAGAACGCCGACGAAAACCAGTTTTCGCGCATCGACCTTGGCCGAGAGACCGGCCGCCAGGGGGGCGATGAAAACGGCAAAGATGCCGGTCCACGCCGTCGCCATGCCCGCCTTGGTCGAGGTATAGCCCATGTAGGTCTGCAACCACTGCGGCGTCAGGACGTTGGCGCCGAAAAAGGCGGCGAAAGCCAGACTGATGGTCAACACGCTGGCCGAAAAGCCGCGGTGCCGGAAGACCCGCAAATCGACCACCGGGTGTTCTTCATGCAGTTCCCAGATCAGGAAAGTGACGAAGCCGATGGCGGCGACGACACTGAGGATGATGATTTCGCTGGAAGCGAACCAGTCCAGGTTCTTTCCTTCGTCAAGAACGAGCTGTAGCGAACCGACCCAGACAATCAACAAGGCGAGGCCGATCTGGTCGATCGGATTGCGAACCAGGGGTTCTTCATAGCGCTTGAGCAGCTTCCAGGCGATGAAGGCGCAGGCAAAGGCAATCGGCAGATTGATGTTGAAAATCCACGGCCAGGAATACTCGTCGCAGATGTACCCACCCAGAATCGGCCCCAGCACCGGAGCAACGAGCGTCGTCATCGACCAGATGCCGACGGCCGCCGTCGCCTTTTCTTTCGGGAAAATCCGCAGCAGCAGCGTCTGCGACAGCGGCATCAGGGGGCCGCCGGCCAAGCCCTGGCAAATCCGGGCAAAGACCAGCATGCCGAGCGAGTTGGCCAGGCCGCAGAGGGCGGAAAACCCGCCAAACAGGGCCATGGCCACGGTGAATACCCGCACCGCCCCGAAACGGGCGGCAAGCCAGCCGGTCAGCGGGACGGTGATCGCCTCGGCCACCGCGTAGGAAGTGATGACCCAGGTGCCTTGGCTGCTCGTCGCCCCCAAACCGCCGGCAATGGTCGGCACGGAGACATTGGCGATGGTCATGTCGAGTACGGCAACGAAATTGGCCGCCGCCAGGATGATGGCCGCGAACCAAAGCATGCCGCCGGTAAGCGGCTGTGCCGTGGATGGCTGTACGGTTGTCCGACTCATGGCGTGACCTTATTCGGCAAACTTGCTGGTATCGATCCTGACCGCCATCGACAAACCGGCCTTCAGGGGATTGGCTTGCAACTCCTCGGCGTTCAAGCGGATACGAATGGGCAGACGCTGCACCACCTTGATCCAGTTGCCGGTGGCGTTCTGGGCCGGAATGGCGGCAAAGGCGGCACCGGAGCCGGCGGAAAAGCCTTCGACGACGCCGTGGTAGCTCACCGCACTACCGTAAATATCGGCCGTCACGGTG
>DAIMCQ010000213.1:0-7590 GCA_036726285.1 Azonexus sp. | reverse complement strand
GGGGGGCGTTACGCGCTTTTGCAATATTCCATGATTGTGCGGCTTGATTTCGGATGCCAAAGGCCGTAATCCGCCCATCTTCCATCTGAACAAGCCGATCCGCATGGTCGATCACTTTTTGGTCGTGGGTCGAGAATATGAAGGTCGTTCCCAAATGGCGATTAATTTGCTTCATCAAGCGAAGAATCTCTCTGCCATTAGCTTTGTCGAGGTTTGCAGTCGGTTCGTCGGCTAAAACAATGCTGGGCTTGATTGCCAAGGCCCGGGCAATTGCCACCCGTTGACGTTGTCCTCCACTCAACTGATTGGGGCGGTGGTTGGCAAACTTTCCCAAACCAACGATGTCGAGAAAGTAAGCTACGCGTTTTTTGCGGTCAGCTGCAGTCAGGTCCGGCCGTCGTAAGAGCGGAAATTCAACATTTTCGGCTGCAGAAAGTACCGGCAGGAGATTGAATGTTTGGAAAACAAATCCGATCGAGCGTGCTCTCAAGTCGGCCAACTGGTTGGGCGATTTTTCGGATACATCTTCTTCGTTGATGAAAATCTTTCCCTGGCTTGGCTTGTCGATACAACCAATCAGATTCAGGAGCGTCGTTTTTCCACTTCCCGACGGGCCGGAAATGGCCAGAAAGACCCCCGCGTCAATTGACCATGTAATATCATGAAGCGCAGTGATGGTCTGTTCGCCCAGTTGGTATTGCTTGTGAACGTGCTCAATGCGGACGACACTCATCGGGATTTTGCTGGGAGCATGAAAGATTTCATTATATTGCAGGAGGTTAGGCATGATGCGCAATAGAATCGCCAGCGTAATTGGTGCATTGTTTATGCTTTTGTCGAGCGCCTTTTCCCTTGCCCAAATATCCCCAGCCAGCTCGCCCGATATTCAGGGGGCGGATGATGTCTTGGCGCGAAGTATTGTTGATAAGGCAGACAAGGTACGTTTCCCGGCGGAGGGGTTTCAGGTTGATATCGTTATCAATACGACCCGGCCCGATAAGGATACGGACTTGCATAAATTTCGTGTCCTGTCGAAAGGCAACGAAAATACCGTTGTTATGGTGACCGAGCCAGCCGCCGAGCGCGGCCAGGTGATTCTGATGAAGGGCAGGGACTTGTGGGTGTTCTTGCCCGAAGTATCGCAGCCGGTCCGGCTTTCGCTGTCCCAGCGCTTAACCGGGCAGGTGGCAAATGGAGATTTGGCCAGGGCTAATTTTTCTGGCGACTACAATCCGAAAATTCTCCGTAGCGAAACGATTGGTAATGACAAGTACCATGTTCTGGAACTCGTCGCAGTCGATCGTGGGGTGACCTATCAGCGCGTCGTATATTGGGTTAATGAAAAATCCCTCTGGCCCCACAAGGCCGAGTTCTATTCGCTTTCCAACCGCTTGTTGAAGAAGTGCAGCTATGAAAACTTCCAAATGCTGGCCGGTCGGATTCGTCCGACGCGCTTGGTCATGGAAGATGCCTTACGTAGCGGCGAGAAATCGGTGCTCGAATACAGTGAAATGAAGCTGCGTGAGTTGCCGGATAAGGTTTTTACCAAGGAATATCTGAAGAAAATGGACTGAATTGCTGACCCGATGTCAGGTTTTCTGGTCAAACAGCAGCGCTGCGGCAACCTTACGTCCTTCGGCAACCAGAATGTTGTAGGTTCGGCAGGCGGCTTGCAGGTCCATGATTTCCAGGCCGATACCCGCCGGCGCAAAGGGGCGGAGTAGCGAGCTCGAGGGAAAACGCAAGCGGCTGCCGGTTCCGAGCAGGACGATTTCAGTACCCAGCTCGAGCAGTTTCCGCATGTCGCTTTCGGCAAGCGTTTCTGTCGTGGCGCTCGACCAATCCTCAATGAGGGTATTGGGTAGCAGAATCAGGTTTTTGTGATGCTTTTCATTGTTTACAGCGACGTATCCCTCTCCGTAAGCGGTGAAAACGTTGAGGCCGGCGGTGTGCGATTGATGAAGTTTCACGTCGATATCTGTCCGAAAAGGTCGCCAAAATTGCGGTGCACCATACGATAAAGTAGGATTATACCTTTTGGTGTACGGCGTTCTGTCCGATTGAGACAGCAAGCCGCTTCCCGGACGTTTTCATGAAACAGATCAAGAAATCCGCCAAGCTCGCCAACGTTTGCTACGACATTCGCGGCCCTGTGCTGCAGAAGGCCAAGCAAATGGAGGAAGAGGGTCACAAGATCATCAAGCTGAATATCGGCAATCTCGCCGCGTTCGGTTTTGATTCGCCTGAAGAAATCCAGCAGGACATGATCCGCAATCTGCCCAATGCGGCGGGTTACACGGATTCCAAGGGGATCTTTGCGGCGCGCAAGGCGATCATGCATTACACCCAGCAAAAAGGTATCAAGGGTGTGACGCTGGACGATATCTATGTCGGGAATGGCGTTTCAGAGCTGATCGTGATGGCGATGAATGCGCTGCTTGACGCTGGTGACGAGGTACTGGTTCCGGCGCCGGATTATCCCTTGTGGACGGCGGCCATCAGCCTGTCAGGGGGCACGCCGAAACACTATGTCTGCGACGAGAGCAAGGGTTGGTTGCCCGATCTGGATGATATTCGCAGCAAGATCAATGCTCACACCAAGGCAATCGTCCTGATCAATCCGAACAATCCGACCGGGGCCTTGTATCCGGACGACTTGCTGTACGAGATTATCGACATTGCTCGCAAGCACCATTTGACGATTTACGCCGACGAGGTCTATGACAAGGTCTTGTACGATGGCGTCAAGCACACTTCGATTGCTTCGCTGGCCGAAGATATTTTGATGATCACCTTCAATGGCTTGTCAAAAAACTATCGTTCCTGTGGCTATCGCGCTGGCTGGATGGTGGTTTCCGGCGACAAGCGTCACGCTAAGGACTATATCGAAGGCCTCGACATGCTGGCTTCGATGCGACTGTGTGCCAATGCGCCTGGCCAGCATGGCATTCAGACGGCGCTGGGCGGTTACCAGAGTATCGACGACTTGATCCGTGATGGCGGTCGTCTGCGCCGCCAGCGCGACATCGCGCATGAACTGATCACCGCCATTCCCGGCGTTTCCTGCGTCAAGCCCAAGGCTGCGCTCTACATGTTCCCGCGGCTTGATCCGGCGATTTATCCGATCAAAAACGACCAGCAGTTCATTTCCGAATTGCTGCAGGAAGAAAAAGTGTTGCTGGTCCAGGGGACCGGCTTCAACTGGGCCCATCCGGACCACTTCCGTCTGGTCTTCCTGCCGCATGAGGATGATTTGCGCGAGGCTATCGCCCGGATCGCCCGCTTCCTCGAAAATTATCGTAAACGTCACAACACCAACCAACCTAGCAAAGACTGAACATGAAACCCATCAATGTTGGCCTAATCGGCATCGGCACCGTCGGCGGTGGCACCTGGACCGTTCTCAATCGCAACGCGGAAGAAATTACCCGTCGCGCAGGCCGCCCGATTCGAATTACTGCCGTGGCTGACAAGAACGTCGAATTGGCCAAACAGGTTACCGGGGGCGCTGCCCGCGTCACCGACGATGCCTTTTCCCTGGTCGCCGACCCGGAAATCGATATCGTCGTCGAACTGATCGGCGGTTATGGTGTAGCCAAGGAACTGGTCATGCAGGCGATCGCCAATGGCAAGCATGTCGTGACCGCCAACAAGGCCTTGCTGGCCGTGCATGGCACTGAAATCTTCACCGCAGCCCAGCAGAAGGGGGTCATGGTTGCCTTCGAGGCGGCGGTGGCCGGCGGCATTCCGATCATCAAGGCGCTGCGCGAAGGTTTGAGCGCCAATCGTATCGAGTGGGCGGCCGGCATCATTAACGGCACGACCAATTTCATTCTCTCGGAAATGCGCGACAAGGGGCTGTCCTTCGATGACGTACTCAAGGAGGCGCAGCGCCTTGGTTACGCCGAAGCCGATCCGACTTTCGACATTGAGGGGGTGGACGCTGCGCACAAGGCGACGCTGATCGCTTCCATTGCCTTCGGTATTCCGGTCCAGTTCGACAAGGCCTACGTTGAGGGTATTACCAAGCTCGAAGCATCCGATATCAAGTACGCCGAGCAACTCGGTTACCGCATCAAGTTGCTGGGGATCGCCAAACGCCGCGACAATGGCGTCGAGTTGCGGGTTCACCCGACGCTGATCCCCGCCAAGCGCTTGATCGCCAACGTTGAAGGGGCGATGAATGCCGTGCTGGTCAAGGGCGATGCCGTTGGCGCGACGATGTATTACGGCAAGGGGGCCGGTGCCGAGCCGACCGCCTCGGCGGTGATTGCCGATCTGGTCGATGTCACCCGTCTGGCTACGGCCGATGCCGCCCACCGCGTGCCGCACTTGGCTTTCCAGCCGCACGCGATGTCCGATCTGCCGATCCTGCCGATGAGTGAGATCGAAACCGGCTACTACCTGCGCCTGCGCGTTGAAGACAAGCCGGGCGTACTGGCCGATGTCACGCGCATCCTGGCCGATCAGGCGATCTCGATCGATGCCATGCTGCAGCGCGAGCCGGAAGAAGGCGAGGGCGAGACCGACATCATCATCCTGACCCATGTCTGCAAGGAAAGTGCCGCCGATGCCGCGATCGCCAAGATTGAAGGCCTGGCGACGCAAAAGGGCAAGGTCAAGCGCATTCGTCTGGAAGAACTGCAGTAAATAGCAGCTGTTTCACCCCAAAAAGGAGCCTGCGGGCTCCTTTTTTATTGTTCGTGCTCATGCTGCATGGTGGCAGAGTTGTCCCAGTCGCTGCAATGCCGACTCGATTTGCGGTGTGATCGGCGCACCGCAATTCAGGCGGATATAGCTGTCGAAGCGCTGCGAGTTCGAGAACATCGAACCTGGGGCGATATAGATGCCTTCTTCGAGTGCCGCATCGAACAGTCGGCGCGAGGACAGCCCGTCGGGCAGGGCGATCCATAGTGCCAGGCCGCCGTCCGGGTCGGTCAGCCGGGTGCCTTCCGGGAAATGTGCGACGATTGTTTCGGCGGTTCGTGCCCGCTGGTGCTTCAGGCAGTGGCGCAGGCGGCGAAGATGGCGGTCGAAGGCGCTCGATGCCATGAAGTCGGCCGCGGCGAGCTGGGCCAGTTCTTCATTGTTGCGGCTTTGCACGTACTTGAGCATTTCGACTCGCGACTGCCAGCGTCCGGCATTCATCCAGCCCAGGCGCAGGCCCGGTGCCAGGATCTTGTGCAGCGAGGCGCAGTGAATGACGTTGCCGTCGCGATCCCAGGCTTTCAGCGCACGCAGAGGGGTATCGTCGTTGGTCAGCGCGCTGTAGGTGTCGTCTTCGATCAGCGGAATGCCCTGGGTGCTGCAGAACTCGACCAGTCGTGCCTTGTGGCTGTCGGGCATGATGCAGCCGAGCGGGTTTTGCAAGTGCGGCACGACCACCATGGCCTTGATCTTTTCCGGACCTTGCACGGCCAGTTCTAGCGCTTCGATCGAGATGCCGGTTTGCGGGCTGGTCGGGATTTCCAGCGCACGCAGCCCGAGCGCTTCGAGGACCTGTAGCAAGCCGTAAAAAGTCGGCGATTCGACCGCCACGATGTCGCCTGGCTGGGTCACGGCACGCAGTGCCAGGTTGAGCGCCTCGATACAGCCCTGGGTGATCAGGATGTCTTCCGGACCGAGCACCATGCCGTTGGCCATCGCACGCTTGGCCAGAACATTGCGGAAAGCCGGGTTGCCGTTGTTGCTCGAAGGCGAGACAAGGAGCGCAGGGTGCTGACGCAAGGCCCGGGTGGCGGCATTTTTCAGCGCTTCTCCCGGATAGAGTTCCGGCGCGCTGCGGGCGCTGGAGAAATTCACCTTGATCCGGGCTTGTCGGCCGCGCGCAATGAACTCCGAGACGCGCGCATGGATGCCGACATATTGTGCCGGGTCCGGCAACAGGTCGGTGGCGGGCTCGGCGACGGGGCGGGCATTCAGGCGGCGAGGCCGGCGCACGAAGTTGCCGGAGCGCGGCCGGGCCTCCAGCCAGCCATCGGATTCGAGCTGTCGACAGAGTTGCAACGCGGTCGACAGGCTGACTTCATGGCGGTTCATCAGGGCCCGTACCGAGGGGAAGCGGTCGCCGTAAGCGAGGGTGCCGGCTTCGATGGCTTGCTGATAATGCGAGGCCAGGCGGCGATAGAGCGGGGCTTGATCCATGACTAATGTTCTCTGAACAGGAAGGGGCCGGACAGATATAGATCGGCCAAAAATGCACCATAGCAGATATGAATTGGTGAATCTGTTGCGCTGCAGATAGTGTTTTTCTGTGGCTGTTTCGGTCGGGTGTCGCTGGCTACGATCCTCCCATGTCCCGATCTGCGGGATTTGGCCAAGGAGATTGAAAATGGAAGATCGGCGGACGCTGAACATGGTGTTGCAACAAGATGAGTCGCGGCAGCTTTTACTTGAGGCGGGCAGCACGCTGCTGGTCTTGGGCGGGCGCCTTGGTTTGCGCCAGCCGGCCGCCTGGCTGGCCGAACAGGTCGTATCGAGAGAGGTGTTGCTCGAAGCCGAAGAGGCCTGGGTGGCCGAGGCGGGAGGCTGGGTTGATCTGGTGGCAAGAAAATCGACGCAGGTGGTGATCATTCCGCCGGATGGCGTTGCGTTGTGGCGGCGCGTTGGCCGCTGCTTGGAAGCCATGATCGGTCTGGGAAGGCAGGTAAAACTGCAGAAGGAGCCATAACCGGGGCGGGGCGCAAAGCCCCCGGGCGGCCTGGGTCTATTCCAATCCGCATCAAGGAAATGATTGAGGCAGCGCGGCAGAATTGTCCGCAATTGCCATTCCGGCAAGTATTTTCTGGAGCTATCATGCACGTTCACGCTTGTAACCATCCCACCCCGGAAGCCCTTTATCCCTTCGATGCACGCGGTATCGCCAAACGTTTCCGTCATGCCGCCATCTTTGGTGCATTGGATGCCTTGATGCCCGGCGAAACCATGCGTTTTTGCAATGACCACGATCCTTTGCCCCTGCTGGCCCAATTGCAGCAGCGTTACGGTGCGCACTTGAATATCGAGTATCAGCAGCGCGAACCGGGTGCGATCGTGATCGACTTTACCGTTGTTGCCTGATTGATCCCGGTTGCGAGCCTGACCCTCCTGGCCTTGCTGTCCAGCGTCGGACTGGCGCTGAGCGGTACAGGCTCGCCACTGGCGGTTGCGCATCTGGCCTTCGCGGTCGGGATCGTGCCGCTGATCTTTGCGGCCATGATCCATTTTGTGCCGGTGCTCAGCCGGACCGGCGATCCGGCCATCGCCATCAAGCGCCTGCCGCTCGCTGCGCAATTTTGTGGTTTGCTTGCTGTTGGTGCGATGCAAGGGATTCTGCCTCGCTGGTTGCTCCATTTGGCCGCAGCATCCGATCTTCTGCTCGCCGGCATCTTGCTTAACTGGATTGCCGCTCGGGCGCGTGCGGCATTGGGCTCGCCGCCTCCCGGGTGGCGTTGGTATGGCGCGGCGCTTGGCTGTTTGATGCTGGCTCTCCTGGCCATTCTCCTGGTTGAGGTCTGGCCGACCTATTGGCGTGCGTTGCGGCTGTTTCACCTGCATTTGAATACGATCGGACTGGTTGGCCTGGCCGCATTGGGAACCTTGCCGGTATTG
>DAIMCQ010000212.1:0-7613 GCA_036726285.1 Azonexus sp. | reverse complement strand
GGAAATCCAGGTACCGGTCGATGTCGCCACCGGCTTGCGCGAGGGCATGCCGATCCGGATTGCCGGCAGCGCCGTCAGCGGCAAGCTGATTGCGGTCGGCCGTGCCGTCGATGCCGCCAGCCAGACCATCCTGCTGCGCGCCAGCGTGAGCAGCGGCGCCGAGACCCTGCGCCCGGGCCAGGTCATCGAAGTTGAAAGCCCGGCCCCAAGCGGCCACCAACTCGATCTGCCGGCGTCGGCGCTGGCCTATCACCTGGGCAGCAGCATTGCCTTCGTGCAAACGGCCGCACCGGACAAGGGCGGCAGTTTTGAAGCGCGCAAGGTCCGCATCCTCAGCCAGGGCGGCAACAGCGTCGTGCTGGAAGGCCTGAAAAGCGGCGAACAGGTTGTCGTCAAGGGTGTTTCCGGTCTCAAGGCCATGCTCGCCGGCGTGGGCAAAGAATAATGCTGGCCGCGCTGATCCGTTTTTCGCTGACCCAGCGACTCCTGCTGCTGGTCCTCACGGCGCTGCTGATCGGCGCCGGCGTGATGGCCTTTCTCGGCCTGCCGATCGACGCCTTCCCCGATGTCTCGACCACCCAGGTCAAGATCATCCTGAAGGCACCGGGGATGACGCCGGAAGAGGTGGAAACCCGCCTGGCCGTGCCGGTCGAGCAGGAAATGCTCGGTATCCCCCACCAACGGCTGCTGCGCTCGACCTCGAAATACGCCCTGACCGACATCACCATCGACTTCGAGGATGGCACCGACATCTACTGGGCCCGCCAGCAGGTGAGCGAACGCCTGAACGCCGCGATGGGCAATCTGCCGCCCGGCGTCACCGGCGGTATGGCGCCGATCACCACGCCGCTTGGCGAAATGTTCATGTTCACCATCGAAGGCGATTTGCCGCTGGCTGAAAAGCGCGCCCTGCTCGACTGGGTGATCCGGCCGCAACTGCGCACCATTCCCGGCGTCGCCGACGTCAATAGCCTGGGCGGCGAGGTCCGCAGCTTCGAGGTGGTGCCCAATCCGCAATTGCTCACTGCCCGCGGCCTGGCCCTGAAAGAGCTGCAGGCCGTCCTCGAAAGCAACAACCGCAACGATGGCGCCGGTCGTCTCAACGATGGCGAGGAAGCGCTGCTGGTCCGTGCCGAAGGCGCCATCCGCAACATCGACGATGTCCGCGCCATCGTGCTGCAAGCCCGCGACGGCAAGGTCGTTCGGGTCGGCGATGTGGCCGAGGTCCGGATCGGCGCCCTCACCCGCTACGGTGCCGTCACCAAGAGCGGCCAGGGCGAGGCGGTCGAGGGCCTGGTACTGGGCCTGCGCGGGGCCAATGCGCAAAGCGTCGTCGACGGCGTCAAGGCACGCCTGGCCGAAATCGCCCCCAGCCTGCCCGAAGGCGTCAGCATCGAGGTCTTTTACGACCGCAGCAACCTGGTCCAGCGCGCCGTCGGCACCGTCTCGAAGGCCTTGCTCGAAGCCATCGTGCTGGTCGTCCTGCTGCTCCTCGCCTTTCTCGGCAACCTGCGGGCGGCGCTGGTCGTCGCCTTGATGCTGCCGCTCTCCGCCCTCGCCACCTTCATCCTGATGCGGGCGGCCGGCCTGTCGGCCAACCTGATGAGCCTGGGCGGCCTGGCCATCGCCATCGGCATGCTGGTCGATGCGGCGGTGGTGGTGGTCGAGAATGTCGAGAGTCAGCTGGCCGATGCCCAGGACAACCTGCCGACCCTGCACCTGATCTTCCGGGCTGCCCGCGAAGTCGCCGCCCCGGTCACTTCCGGCATCGTCATCATCATCATCGTCTTCCTGCCGCTGCTGACGCTGCAGGGGCTGGAAGGCAAGATGTTCGGGCCGGTGGCGCTGACCATCGTCTTCGCCCTGGCCTCGTCGCTGCTGCTGTCGCTGACCGTGGTGCCGGTGCTCGCTTCCTACCTGATCCAGCGCGGCCTGCATCATGAGCCCTGGCTGGTGCGCAAGATGGCGGCCATCTACGACCGCGTGCTCGATGCCGCACTGAGCCGCAGTCGTCAGTTCATCATCGGCGCCATCCTGGCCTTGTTCGCCGCGGCCGGCGCCTTCCTGCTGCTCGGCAAGAGCTTCATGCCGACGATGGATGAAGGCGACCTGATCATGCAACTGGAAAAACTGCCGTCAATCGGCCTCGACCAGACCATCGCCATCGACAGCCGGGTGCAGCAGGCGATCCTGGCCCAGGTGCCGGAAATCAAGGCGATCGTCGCCCGCGCCGGTTCGGACGAACTGGGCCTCGATCCGATGGGCCTCAACCAGACCGATACCTTCATGGTGCTCAAACCGCGCGACACCTGGCGCAATCCCGACCCGGCCTGGCTGGCCGACCAGTTGCGGACGGTCATGGCCGACTTCCCCGGAATCGGCTTCTCGTTCACCCAGCCGATCGACATGCGGGTTTCCGAAATGCTGACCGGCGTCCGCGGCGACCTAGCGATCAAGATCTACGGCAGCGACCTGCCGACCTTGAACCGCTTGGCCAACCAGGTCGAAGCCACGGTCAAGAAGGTACGCGGTGCGGAGGACACCTTCACGCTGAAAAACGACGGCGTGCAGTATCTGAAGATCGCCGTTGACCGCCTCGCTGCCGGCCGTTTCGGACTCAACGTCGACGCCATCCAGAACGACCTGAAAGCCTTGCTGGAAGGGCGTAATGTCGGCACCGTGATCGAACAGGGACGGCGCACGCCGGTCATCCTGCGCGGCCCGGAAACGCTGCGTGCTTCGCCCGCCGATTTCGCCGCCCTGCGCCTGTCCCTGCCCGATGGCGGCAGCGTGCCACTGGCCAGCGTTGCCCGGGTCGAACGCATCGACGGGCCGGTCAAGGTCGATCGGGAAAACGCCCAGCGCTATGTCGTCGTCCAGTCCAATGTCCGCGACCGCGACCTGGTCGGCTTCGTCGACGAAGCCAAGGCTGCCGTGGCGCGCGAGGTCAAACTGCCCGACGGTTATCGCCTGGCCTGGGGCGGGCAGTTCGAGAACCAGCAACGGGCGGCGGCACGGTTGATGATTGTCGTGCCGGTCGCACTGCTGCTGATTTTCTTCCTGCTCTTCTCCACCTTCGGCTCGGTCCGCCAGGCGCTGCTGGTTCTTTCCAACATCCCGTTCGCGATGATCGGCGGCATTTTCGGCCTGCTTATCTCGGGCGAGTACCTGTCCGTCCCTGCCTCCGTCGGCTTCATCGCCCTGCTCGGCATCGCCGTACTCAACGGCGTGGTGATGGTGACCTACTTCAACCAGTTGCTCGGCCGCGGCCTGTCGGTCGCCGAAGTGGTGGTCGAGGGCGCCCGCCGCCGGCTGCGCCCGGTGATGATGACCGCCAGCATCGCCGCCTTCGGTCTGGTCCCGATGCTGTTCGCGAGCGGCCCCGGCTCCGAAGTGCAACGACCGCTGGCCATCGTCGTCATCGGCGGCCTGCTCACCTCCACCGCCCTGACGCTGGTCCTGCTCCCCATCCTCTTCCGCCGTTTCGGCGTCAAACCCGCAGCTGTCTTTACCGAGAAACGCCATGGCTGATGTCCTGCTCTCGCTCACCATGCCCAACGACGTTGCCCAGCACGTCGAGGATCTGTTGCTTTCCCGCCCGGACCTGGTGCGGGGTTTCACCGCCAGTCTGGCCGAAGGCCACGGCTCCGTCGTGCCGCTGCTCGAAGCAGCCGAACAGGTCAGCGGCCACTCGCCGCGCCGCCAGATTCGCCTGGCCGGCAGCGAGGAAGCCATGCGCGCGGTATTGGCATTAATCAAGCACGCCTTGCCGCGGGCCAATGTTTTCTACTGGATCGTACCGATCATTGAAATGGGGCGTTTATGAGAAACCTGGGCCCGCTGACTCTCGCTCTGCTCCTGTCGTCCCTTAGCCGTCCGCTACTGGCCGCCGAAATGGCGACCCCCAACCTGCCCGCGCCGGAAGTCGTCGCCCAGGTGCTGCGCGCCTCGCCGATGGTCCTGGCTGCGACGCACCAGGTCCGGGTCGAAGAGGCCAACCGCGACCGACTGGAAGCCGGCAGCTACGAATGGAATCTCCGCCTCGGCAGCCAGCAGCGCCGCAGCAAGCCGACGACCGGCCCGGATGAACGCTTCACCGAATGGAATGCCGCCATCGAACGGCCGCTGCGCTTGCCCGGCAAATCGGCTGCCGATGCCGAACTGGGCGCGGCCGGCGTCAGCGTCGCCGAGACCGCACGCGGCGATGCGCTGCACGAGGGCAGCCGAAACCTGCTCAAATCCTGGTTCATCTGGCTGAAGGAAAGTGCGACTGCCAGCCAGTGGAACGAACAGGTCGCCTTGCTCGGCAAGCAGGCCAAGGCGACCCAGCGTCGCCAGCAACTGGGCGATGCCGCCCGTCTCGAATCGATCCTCGGCGACGCGGCCTTGGCCCAGGCGGAAGCAGCGCTGGCCCAGGCTCGCGTCCGCCAGCAAACGGCAGCCGAAGATTTGCGCCGCCGTTTCCCGGGCTTGCCGCTCGACGAACCGGCCAGCATTGCCGAACCGGTCGCCGTCACCGGCAGCGCCAACGAATGGATCGAGGCCATTCTCGAACACAGCCACGAACTGGAGCTCGCCCGCGGCGAGACCCAAATCGCCATCCTGCAGGCCGGGCGCAGCAGCCGCGATCGGGTCCCGGACCCCAGTGTCGGTTTCCACGTCGCCCGCGAACGGGCCGGCGAAGACCAGATTGTCGGCGCCTATATCAGTCTGCCGCTGCCCGGCAGCGGCCGACGCGCCGCCAGCACCGCCGCACTGGCCAGTGCCGATGCGGCCGGTAGCCGGGAACTGGCGGCCAGCCGCAAGATTTCGGCCGAAGCGGCGGCCACCTTTTACTCGGCCAATGCTGCCCTCGCCACCTGGCAAGCCGGACAGGCCGCCGCCGAACAAATGAGCCGCGCCGCCGACATGACGGCCCGCGCCTACCAGTTGGGAGAAGGCAGTCTGAACGAGCTGCTCGCCGCCCGCCGGTTGGCCAACGACGCCCAACTCAATGCCCGACTGTTGCGACTCGACGCCCTGGAGTCGCGCTACCGCCTGCTGCTGGACGCCCATCGGCTGTGGGTGCTGGACGAAGAGAAGCACCCCGGCGATTGATCCGGACTCTTGGAGTAGTTGATAAAAACACCAACGCCAGTATCGAGTGCGTTAAAATGTGCTAATAACCATAAAAATTATCGGGTTATTAAAATCAACATTCGGGGGATTGTGCCGTGCTCGATAAACTGAAGTTCCGCACCAAAATCATCATTCTGGTGATTTCCGCCTTGATCGGCATGGCCATTCAAACCGGCCTGTCCGCCATGGCGACCAAGCGCGACCTGATCGCCGGACGCCAGGCGGTGATCAGGTCGATCATCGAGTCCGCCCACAACACGGCGCAGTTCTATCAAGCCCAGGAAGCAGCCGGCGTGCTGACGCGTGCCCAGGCCCAGCGCGCCGCGCTCGACGTCTTCCTGGCCGCCCATTTCGGCGGCAAGGACGGCAAGACCGACTATCTGTATGTTTACCAGATGGATGGCGTCAATCTCGCCCACATCAAGAAGGAATGGATCGGCCAGAACATCCGCGACCGGGTACAGCCGATCATCAACGCCGTCAGCAATGCACCGGACGGCGTCTTGATCAATCTGCCCTTCCCGCGTCCGGGCAGCGACACGCCGGTAGACAAGCTGCATTACGTCAGACAATTCCAGCCCTGGGGCTGGTTCATCGGCACCGGCGTCTATATCGACGACATTCAGGAAGATTTCCGCAACCGCCTGATTTTCGATCTGAGCCTGGCCGCTTTCCTGATCGGTCTGACCGCCCTGCTCGGCCTGCTCATTTCGCGGGGCGTGCTGCGCCAGGTCGGCGGCGAACCGGCCGATGCAATCACGCTGATGTCGCGCGCCGCCGAAGGCGATCTCACCGTACATATCGGCAACGCGCCGAAGGGCAGCATGCTGGCTTCGATGGATGACATGGTTTCCGCCATGCGCAACATGCTGTCGGAAATCACTCGCGGCTCGATCCGGCTCAGCGAGGAAGCGGAAAACATCCGTACTGCCGCCCATCGCGTCTCCGGTGCCTCGCAGCAACAAGCCGATGCCACTTCGTCGATGGCGGCGGCCATTGAAGAAATGACGGTCAGCATCAATCACATCTCCGACCGCGCCAACGACACCGAACGCGACTCGGCGCATTCGACCGAACTGGCCGAGGCCGGCGTCGGCAAGGTGCAAAAGGCCAACGCGGTGATCAACAAGATCTCGACCACCGTCGCCGATGCGTCCACCCGCATCCGCAAACTGGAAGAAGGTGCCAACCAGATTTCCTCGATCGCCAACGTGATCAAGGACATTGCCGGCCAGACCAACCTGCTCGCCCTCAATGCCGCCATCGAAGCCGCCCGCGCCGGCGAGGCCGGGCGCGGCTTTGCCGTGGTGGCCGACGAAGTGCGCAAGCTGGCCGAGCGCACCTCGGCGGCAACCGTCGAAATCGAACAGATGATTTCCGGTATCCAGTCCGACACCGAAATCGCCGCCAACGTCATGGATGCGGCCCTGCCGCAAGTGGCCGAAGGGGCCGAGGAAGCCGAAGGGGCTGCCGAGTCGCTGCGGCAGATCAAGGAAGGCGCCCAGATCACGCTGTCGCACATCCGCGAAGTGGCCGATGCCACCAAGGAACAAAGCATGGCCAGCAACAGCATCGCCCAGCGCGTCGAGGAAATCGCTTCGATGGTCGAAGCGACCAGCGCCACGATGCAGACCACGGCTGAAGCAGCCGAGAGCCTGAAACGGATCTCCAACGAATTGCACCAACTGGTGAGCCGCTTCCGCTGCTAGGTACGACCCGGAAGATGTTCCGGACAGGCAAAAGGCAGTATCCTCTCCGGTCCTGAAAATCAGGGGGCAAAACCGATTGCCCCCTTCGTCTGGAGTACATGTCCTTGATTGCTGGCTTGGATGAATTCGGCAGCAAATTGTTGCGCGAGGCCGACAACCTGCTGCTCGGCCTGTTCAACTACGCAAAGACCGGCATCTACGTCATCCAGGACAATCGCTTCGTTTTCGTCAACGGGCATCTGGCCGACCTCTTCGGCTATACCCAGCAGGAATTGTGTTCCGGATTCGGGCCGGTAGACCTGACGTATCCGCCGCAGCAGGCCATGGCGCAACGGGAAATCGATCGCCGTCTGCAGGGCGAAGCCAAAGCCAGCTTTTACGGCTGTCGGGGCGTCTGCAAGGACGGCCATCTGATCGACGTCGAAGTCTATGGCGTGACGACCCTTTTCGAGGGTCGCCCGGCGATCATCGGCATTCTGCTCGACGTGACCGAGCGCTGCGCTGCCGAACGGGAAATCGCCGATCAGCTCGGCTTCATCCGACAGTTGGTGGATACGATTCCCAGCCCGGTATTTTTCAAGGACGAAGCCGGGCGTTACCTGGGCTGCAATACCGCCTTTGAAAACTATATCGGCATGCCCCGCGCCGAACTGCTCGGTCGCTCGGTCTATGACATTTCACCGAAAGACCTGGCCGACCGGTATTTTGCTGCCGACCAGGCGCTGTTCGACAACCCCGGCACCCAGACCTATGAAGCCGCGGTCACCTATGCCGACGGCACGCGTC
>DAIMCQ010000211.1:0-7631 GCA_036726285.1 Azonexus sp. | reverse complement strand
ATGGGCGTAGAGCAGCAACGGCCGCGGCCCGTTGCACGCTGCGCCGGCACCGGCAGGGACTGCCGAGCCTTCTGGGGAGCCGCCTCGACCGGTCTGGCCGCCGTCGTCGTGGCGACAGCGACGGTAGCAGCAGCGGGATGCGGCCCGGATTCGGGGATCTCGATCTGGCGGATCGAGGCCAGGATGGTCGGCAACGGCGGCGTCACCGGCCGCTGCCAGCCATTCCCGGCCAGCAGCAATGCATGCAAGACCAGCGACAGCGCAAGCAGCGCCGCAAAGCGGCCGTCGAGGCGAGGCAGCGCCGGCAGCGGCAGCCACATCGGCTTAGCGGCCAGCACCCAGCACCTCTTGCTCGATCGCCGGGAAAAGATGCCCCACCGAGCGCCGGTATTCCTCGGCCGCCACCGGCAGGTCGGCAAAAGCCGGCGGCAGCGGCCGGGCCAGCACCTCGTTCATGTCCAGCCCGTTGCGTGCCGCGTCGTGCAGACTGCTGTCCAGCCACTGCAGCCAGGCACGGGTCTGGCGGATCGGCGCCGCATCGCGGGCCACCGCCCCATGGCCGGGGACCAGGGCACGGAAACCGACTTCGCGGGTGATCGCTTCGAGCCGGTCGAGCGCCGCCAGCCAGTGCGCCAACTCGGCATGCGGCGTGGTCGGGGCGCGACCGTTGAAGACGATGTCGCCGGCAAACAGCACGCCGCTCGCCTCGTCGTAGACCGCCAGATCGGCGCCGGTGTGGCCGTTGAGGGCGATCAGGCGCAGGCGGCGGCCGGCAATCTCCTGGCTGCCGGCGGTGAGCAGGCGGTTCGGGGTGAGCACTTCGGTCCCTTTCATCCAGTCGCCCGACATCCGGTAGAGATTCTCGGCAAAGGCATTGCCCTCGCCGGCGATGCCTTGCTGCGTGCCCGGCAGCGCGCCGATCGGTACCCCGGCGAAAGCCTGGTTGCCGAGAAAGTGGTCGGGGTGATGGTGGGTGTTGATCACCAGCACCGGCGGCTTGGCGCTGACCCGGGCCATCGCCTGGCGCATCTGCTGGCCGTAGCGCAGCGAAGGGCCGCTGTCGATGACGATCAGGCCCTGCGGGGCGACGATGAAACCGGTATTGACGATGTTGCCGCCGTTGTCCGTATTGAAATCCTCATTGCGGCCGATGAAGACCTGGACGTCGCCGGTTACCGCCTGCGCCTGCAGGGCGTAGTCGAAATCGGCGGCGGCCGGCCCGGCCAGCGCGATCAGGAGGAAGAGTGCCGGCCAGCGTTTCATGGCGCGATGCGGGCGCTGAAGCGGTTGCCGTTGTTGTCGTGGCCGCTGGCTTCGAGCGGCCCGTCGGCCACGCCGCGGTTGAGGGTGAATACCGGGTTTTCGCTGACCGGCTCGTAGGTCTGGACCCGCATCAGCGCCTTGCCGGCGGCATCGCGGAAATTGATTTCTTCGAGGTGGAAGGCCGGCGTCCCGGCGACCAGGCCGGTATCCATCGGATGCACGATGCGCAGCCGGACCCGCCCGGCGTTCGGCCCTTCCGACCATTGCCGGCCGCTCACTTCGTTGAGCCGCTGCTGCCACGCCGTCGAGGCGGAAGCGGCGGACGGCGCGGTACAGCCGCCGCCGACGGTATTCACCCAGGTGCCGCCGACATGCCAGACGCCATCGGCAGTGCGCACCGCCGCCCGGACCGGGGTCGATTGCTGCAGCTTGACGCGAAAGCCGAGGTAGGCCGGGGCGCCTTCGGGAAAGAAACGCAGGATATTGAGGATCGGATTGAAGTCGGCGAAGACCACCACTTCCTGGACATTGGGCAAGGCCGTGGCATCGATGGTGACCGGTACCTGCATCGGGTTTTCCGCCGTCGATGGCGCAATCACCTTGATGCGCGGATCGAACAGCACCGGCGCGCCGCCCAGGATCTGCTTCTGCATCTCGCTCCAGCGCGCCGAGGCCAGCGGATCGCCGCTTTCCTGCAGCGCAGCCGCATCGGCCGGCGGCATCAGGGCGGCCAGCGCAATCGCGGCAATGCTCAAGGGAAATCTCATTTGTCTCGCTCCAATCGCCCTGCGGGCTGTTTGCGGAAAGCAATCGCAAGGCGCGTGCCAAAACCCGCCAGATTGTTTTCAAGCCCCATTTGGCGGGCTTCGCCGGATATGGGCGGGGGCGACGGCGGGACACTGCGCCGTGCCGCTGTGCAACTTTGGAGCAGGTGATGACATTTGCAGCAGACGGGTCAAACAGGCCACTGCTACATGACTGAACAGTCGTTTGCCCAAGCCCGCCAGCAGGGCGCTTTCGCCGGTGGCACCGACTTCTTGGCACAGGCCTTGCACACCGCCTTCTCCGCCAGGGGCCCGATCAGGGAATGGATGCAGGCCCCGGGTAAACCATCCCGGTTGCCGCGCCGGAGGACATCGCCGCGGCAACCGGGATCAATGCATAACCAAGGAGACAAATCCATGCACAAACCCACCCTCCAGCAGCGTTCCGCGCTCGGCCTGGCGCTGCTCGCGGCGCTGAGCTTCGCCGGCACGCCGGCGCAGGCCAAGGACGTCACCGACGCCGACATCCTCAACGATGCCAAGACCCCGGGCGACGTCGTCAGCTTCGGCCTCGGCACGCAAGGCCAGCGCTTCAGCCCGTCCACCCAGATCAACGCCAAGACCGTCAAGAACCTGGTACCGGCCTGGTCGATGTCCTTCGGCGGCGAGAAGCAGCGCGGCCAGGAATCGCAACCGGTGATCAGCGACGGCAAGATGTTCGTCACCGCCTCCTACAGCCGCATCTTCGCCATCGACGCCAAGACCGGCCACAAGCTGTGGAAGTACGAGCATCGCCTGCCCGACGGCATCATGCCCTGCTGCGACGTGATCAACCGTGGCGCCGCGCTGTACGGCAACCTGGTCATCTTCGGCACGCTCGACGCCCAGCTGGTGGCGCTCAACCGCGACACCGGCAAGGTGGTGTGGAAGGAAAAAGTCGGTGACTACGCCGCCGGCTACTCGATGTCGGCCGCCCCGATCATCGCCAAGGGCAAGCTGATCAACGGCGTGTCCGGCGGCGAATTCGGCGCCGTCGGCCGCATCGACGCCCGCGACCCGATGACCGGCAAGCTGATCTGGTCGCGCCCGACCGTCGAAGGCCACATGGGCTACAGCTACGACAAGGACGGTAACAAGACCGAGAACGGTATTTCCGGCACGCTCAACGCCACCTGGAGCGGCGACCTCTGGCAAACCGGCGGTGCGGCGACCTGGAACGGCGCCACCTACGATCCGGAGACCAACCTGATCTTCGCCGGCACCGGCAACCCGGCCCCGTGGAACAGCCACCTGCGCCCGGGCGACAACCTGTTCTCGTCGTCCACCGTCGCCATCGATGCCGACACCGGCAAGATCGCCTGGCACTTCCAGAGCACGCCGCATGACGGCTGGGACTTTGACGGTGTGAACGAGTTCATCTCCTTCGACCTCAAGGACCCGAAGACCGGCAAACTCGTCAAGGCTGGCGCCAAGGCCGACCGTAACGGCTTCTTCTTCGTCAACGACCGGACCAACGGCAAGCTGCTCGGCGCCTACCCCTTCGTCAAGAAGATCACCTGGGCGACCGGCTTCGATCTCACCACCGGCCGGCCCAACTACATCGAAGAAGGCCGTCCGGGCGACCCGGCTGCCAGCGTCGATGGCAAGAAGGGCAAGGTCGTCTTCTCGGCGCCGTCCTTCCTCGGCGGCAAGAACCAGCAGCAGATGGCCTACAGCCCGCAGACCGGCCTCTTCTACGTGCCGGCCAACGAGTGGTCGATGGACATCTGGAACGAGCCGGTTTCCTACAAGAAGGGGGCCGCCTACCTCGGCGCCGGCTTCACCATCAAGGCACTCAACGACGACTACATCGGCGCGCTGCGGGCCATCGACCCGACCACCGGCAAGATCGTCTGGGAAAACAAGAACTACGCTCCCTTGTGGGGTGGCGTCCTGACCACCGCCGGCGGCCTGGTCTTCTACGGCACCCCGGAGGGCTTCCTCAAGGGCGTCGATGCAAAGACGGGCAAGGAACTGTGGTCCTTCAACGTCGGTACCGGCATCGTCGCACCGCCGGTCAGCTGGGAACAGGATGGCGAGCAGATGATCGCCGTCACCACCGGCTGGGGCGGCGCCGTGCCGCTGTGGGGCGGCGATGTCGCCAAGCGCGTGAACTTCCTCGAACAGGGCGGTTCGGTCTGGGTGTTCAAGCTGCACAAGAGCTGATTGGTCAAATCGCCGGGTGCTGCGGCACCCGCTTCGAACGGCGCGACGACTGCGGTCCTCGCGCCGTTTTTTTGCCGCCATCGATGCCGGACGCAGGCTCATGGCCGGACCACCGGCGGAATCTTCGCTTCGATATAGGTCTGGATCGCCCAGATGGTTTCCTGGTCGAGGGTTTCCTGCCAGCGCGGCATATGCGTCACGCCGACCACGACCTTGCCCTCGCGCACCGACTTGGCAAAAAACTGGTCGTTATCGGCCATGCATCGGGTCTTCAGTTCGGCATCGGCAATCGGCCGGCAAGCACGGTTGAGCTGGCGCAGATCGGGGGCCGGCAGGCTGCCGACGGGATTCGCCTCGCTGCCGTGACAGCGGGCACAAGCCTGATGGAAGGCCGAATCACCGACTTCGACGGCACGCCGATTGCCCCGGTAAGGGTTGGTTTTCAGCCAGGTCTGGCCGAGGCGCGGCAAATCGCCGAGATCGACGCTGACCGGCACCGGCAGTTCGTTGGCCGGCGCCACGCCACTGATCAGCAGGGCGAACAGCAGCGACAAAGGTTTGAATCGTTTCATCATCACCAATCCGTCGGGCAACCGGTGCAGCCTTCGAAAAAGCTGTCCGGGAAAATGGTGTAGCGGCGATAAGCCCCTTCCAGATTGGCATCCTTCAGGTTGCTCGTGACGAACTTGCTTTCCTGCAGGTTGGCGTTGGTCAGCCGGGCGCCGACGAACCAGGCGAAGTTGAGACGGGCCATTTCGAGATTGGCCGCCGTCAGGTCGGCCCCGGAGAAATCGGCCCGCATCAGCCGGGCGAATTCCAGATCGGCCCCGACCAGGCGGGCTCGCCGGAAAGTGGCGGTAGGTGCGCTGGCCTTGCTCAAGCGGGCAGCGGTCAGGTCGGCATCGTCGAAGATGGCGCCGGCCAGGTTGGCGCCGCGCAAATCGGCCCGCGCCAGATTGGCGCCAGTGAAATCGGCCCCGGCCAGGTTCTTGCCGACCAGGTCGGCGTGGCGCAGATCGGCGCCCTGGCACTGGGCGTGCGGCCAGATGCCGCAGCCGTTGATGACCAGCGGCTGGCTCGGATCAGCCTGCGCCGCCAGCCCGTGGCCGAGCAGGCACAACAAGGCGAAGGTACGAAGGGTCATGGCAGTTTCTTTCATCAACGAAAGCCCCCGGCCCCCACCCGCAGCGCTCCATGCAAGCGCGGCGGGTGACACACCGACTGCCGCAGGGGGACGGCAGCCGGCGGGGCCGGGGTTTTCGATTACACGGGGAAAGGCTTACTGCTTGACCGCCTTGGGCAGCTTGAAGACCCACATCGAGCCGCCCTGCGTCACCTGCTTGGTCAGGTCGGCCATGTCGCCGCCCCACAAGGGCACGGCGCCGCCGTAGCCGGACTGGATACCGATGTACTGCTCGCCATCCATTTCCCAGGTGATCGGCACCGAGACCACGCCGGAACCGGTCTGGAACTTCCACAATTCCTTGCCGTTCTTGGCATCGAAGGCCTTGACGAAGCCATCCGAGGTACCGGTGAACAACAGGCCGCCGGCGGTGGTCAGGGTGCCGGCCCAGAGCGGGAATTTCTCCTTGTGCTCCCAGGCGATCTTGCCGCTCTTCGGGTCGATGGCGCGCAGGATGCCGACGTGGTCGTCGAACAGCCGCTTGATGCGGAAACCCTGGCCAAGGTAGGCGGAGCCGGCCTTGTAGGTCAGGTGCTCGGTCCAGTAGTCCATCGCCCAATGGTTGGCCGGAATGTAGAAGAGGCCGGTGTTCGGGCTGTAGGACATCGGGTGCCAGTTGGTGCCGCCGAGGAAAGGCGGCGAGACGAACACCGACTCGCCCTTGTCGGCCCCTTCCTTGGGTGCCGGCGGCCGGTTGCCCTTCTCGATCGGCTTGCCGGTCTTGAGGTCGAAACCGGAAGCCCAGGTGATGCCGTCCACGAACGGCCAGGCGCCGATCAGCGAGGTCGGCTTGTTGGGGTAGCCAGCACCGGTGGCGAGTTTTTCGCGGTCGGTGACGAAGAAGAAGCCGTTGCGGTCGGCGTGGGCCGAGGCCTTGACCAGCTTGCCGGTCTTCGGGTCCTTGTATTCGAAGAGCACCACCGAGTTGTTGCCGGAGAAGTCCCAGGCATCGTTCGGGGTGTGCTGGTAGAAGCCTTTCAGCTCGCCGGTGTTGGCGTCGACATAGGCCTGGCCGGAGGTGAACAGGCTGTCCCAGTTGAGCGGATCGTCGCCTTCCTTGGTCCGCTTCCAGGTGTTCCACGGCGCCGGGTTGCCGGCCCCGATCACCACGGTATTGGTTTCGATGTCGAAGCTGGCCGTCTGCCACGGGGCGCCGCCGCCGTGATTCCAGGCATCGACCAGCTTGCCGTCCTTGTCGCGCGGCCACGACGGGGCGCTGGCATCGCCGGTGGTGACGCTATCCTTGCCGTTCAGGCGGCCCATGTGGCCTTCGACCAGCGGCCGCGCCCAGACTTCCTCGCCGGTATCGGGGTCGCGGGCGAACAGCCAGCCGACGACGCCGAATTCGTCACCGGAAGAGCCATGCACCAGCAGCACCTTGCCGCTCTTCTGGTCCTTCACGACAAAAGGTGCGCCGGTCATCGTGTAGCCGATCTTGTGATCGCCGAACTTCTTCTTCCACACCACCTTGCCGGTGTCCTTGTTGAGGGCGACGATGCTGGCGTCGAGCGTGCCGAAGAAGATCTTGTCGCCGTAGATCGCCGGACCGCGATTGACCACGTCGCAGCACGGACGGATGTCGTCCGGCAGGCGGGCTTCATACTCCCAGAGACGCTTGCCGGTCCGGGCGTCGATCGCGAAGATGCGCGAATAGGAGCTGGTGGCGTAGATCACGCCATCGTGCACCAGCGCCTGGCCCTCCTGCCCACGCTGCTTTTCGCCGCCGAAGGAGAAACTCCAGGCCGGGACCAGGGCTTCGACATTCTTCGTATTGACCTTGGCCAGCGGGCTGTGGCGCTGCGCCTTGAGGCCGAGGCCGTAGGACAGCACGTCGCCGGTGGTCTTGTCGTCGTTGAGGATATCTTCCCAGGTCACCTTGCTGCCGACGGCACCGGCCGAGGAACAGAAGGTAGTGGCGACCAGGGCGGCAAGCAGCGTCTGACGGGGATTGAACCGGATAGCTTTCATTTTTTCTTTCGTCTCCTGAAGATTGTCTTTACGTTCCCGTTCCAGCGGGCCGGCCCATCCATTCCCGACAGGCGAGCCCAGTATAGGAAGCGGTCGCAACGAAAGTCTCGGGACAAGCTCATCACCAATCCGGGAAAAATTCCCGAGCGTGCAAGAGCGGAATACAGGCAAGGGAGAAATATGCCTTACGACTAAAGCGATAATGACTTTTGAATAAGCGGAGTCTAAAATCGCCGCTTCTCAAAATG
>DAIMCQ010000210.1:0-7697 GCA_036726285.1 Azonexus sp. | reverse complement strand
GACTTGGCCAGGGCCGCGATGACAAAGCCGATGATCAGCAGCCGGTCGTTCACCACGCTGATCTGCGCCGCCTTCGACAACACCGTCCATTCGAAACCGCCCAGCCAGGCGGCGGCCAGCCCGAGCGCCAGCAGGAAGCCGGCATCGCCGCCGCGGTTGGTGACGAAGGCGAACAGCGCATTGCCGGTCGCCACCGGGCGCTGCCAGGCATAGCCGATGAGCAGGAAGGACGACACGCCGCACATCTCCCAACCGACGAAAGCGAGCAGCCCGTTGCCGGCCAGCAGCACGAGCTGGATGCCAGCCAGGAAGAAGGAGAGCGCAATGAAGAAACGATGGAAGCCGGCCTCGCGATGCAGGTAGTTGGCGGAAAAACGCATCACCATCCAGCCGATCAGCGCGGTCAGCGTGCCCAGCGCCAAAGACAGGCGGTCGAGCAGGAAGGAAAAGGTCGCCTCCCAGTTGCCGGAACCGAACCAGTGACCGAGGCGCCGGTGGCCGGGCGCACCGTCGCTGAGCGCCAGGAAATCGAGGGCAAGCAGGATGAGCAGGCCGGCCAGGGCGGCCAGCGACGAAAGGCGCGCCGTCAGCGGCTCGGCGGCATCGCCAATGGCCCGCCCGAACAGCACGCGCGCACCGTTGATGACGACGGCGAGCAGCGGCAGCGCCTGCACCAGCCAGACCCAGTCGGGCAAGGCCCTGAGCAGCACCATCATGTCGCACCTCCAAGAATGATCGCCGGCGCCAGCGGCGCGCTTTCGCCGGCAAACCAGTCGGCCGAACGAGCCACCTGCGGCAGCACGGCCGGACCGGACCAGGGCAGCCAGCCACGGCGCGGGCAGTACAGCTCGATTGCCGGCGAAGCCGGATCCTTGGCAGCCAGCGTAATCCAGCCGTTACCGATCAGTTCCTGCAAAGGCGGCTGGCGCTGCAGGATGCCGGTCAGCACCGCCGGCGTCTGCTCGACGACGACCAGCAGGCGCATCGGTTCATGGATTTCGACCATCTGCCAGGGCAGGCCGGTACGCAAGTCGGAATCCGCTCCCTCCATGACGCCGAACAGACCGGTGATGTTGTGGGTGATCTTCGAGCCGCAGCCGAAACGCGCGTTATCCACCGTCGAAAAATAATATTCGAGGGCAATGCCGGCCCCGACCGGCCCGGCCGCCAGCAGGATGCTTTCGACGATGTGCCCCGCCGCGTCGTCGGCAATCGGATCGTAGGAGATCAGGAAGACCCGGCGGTCGAGAAAGAGGCCGCGACTCATCGTGCGCCGCCCGATGAAGGCCGCGGCGTTGGTGGCATGCCCCAGTTCCGGCCGCGCCTGGGAAATGTCGTTGGCCCGCCCGATCACGTGCTGACGGGCCTGCCACGGCGACGGGCGAGTCGGCGCCGAAGCCAGCCGGCGACAGCGCTCGGCGGCGTGCGCCCGGCAGGCTTCGCCGAGTTGATGCACCAGGCGATCGAGCGCCGCTTGCAGGGGGAGCGGCACGCTCACCAGGTCGTACCACTCGATGCCGTCATCGCAGGTGTTGTGCTCGGCGGCGATGAACCAGCAGGTTTCGGGAATGACGATGCCCTGCCCGGCCAACCCGGCCCGCACCGCCGGGCGATTGGCCATGGCAGCCAGCACGCGCGCATTCGGCCCGCCGTGCCGGCCGGAACAGGCACCGCAGTCGTAAGCCGAGAGATGCGGATTGTTGCGGCTGCCCGAGCCGTGCCCGAAGATCAGCACCAATGGCGCAAAGCCGCTGCTCAGGCCGATCATGCGCAGGAAAGTCGCCACCCGCTCGACCTGTTCGGCATCGGTGAAGCCGGCCTGTGGCGTCTCCGGTGTTGGATTGGCCGGCTCGGCCGCCGTCAAGGCCAGTTCGGTGGGCAAGCGTCCCGCCCCCGACTGCCGCAGACGTTGCAGCACGCCGCCGAACCAGCCTGGCGCCAGTGTGGTTGCGGCCAGTTCGGCCAGTGCCGGCACTGCGCCCAAGACCGTCAGGACCGGCCCGGAGAGCGCCGCATAACGGGTTTTCTGGGTAAACGCCTCGCGCCAGCCCAGGCGCCGCTCACGCCGCCTGGCGTGGCCGGCCGCCGCCGCTTCGGCGCCGGGTGCCGGCTGTTCGCGGACCAGGTGACGCGGCTGGACGACCACCGGGCACAGGGCGGTCGGCCGGGCATCGTCCAGCCCCTGCCAGAGCATCGGCACGCCGAAGAAGCCGGCGACACCGTAGGTGACGATATCGGTGGCGATCTCTTCGAGATGCCGACGCGTGCCCTCTTCCCGGTCATCCATGCACATCACCACCTGCGCCGAGGGCATCGCCGGCAGCGGCCGTCGCCCTTGATTGGCGGTCAGCGCCGCAAAGAGCTGTTCGCGGTAATGCCGTTCGTAGGCCTGCAGCCAGATTTGCCCGCGCCGCAAGGGATCGAGGCTATCGGCGACGGCCAGCACGGCACGGCCGGCAGCCGGGGTCAGGGCGGCCACCTCGTCCGCCGACAAGGGCAATTGGGCGAATAGCCCGAACAGGCGCTGCGCCATCTCGCCAACTTCGCGCTCCGGCCGACTGGCAGCGATCCGCTCAGCCAACGCCTGCCAGGCCGCTTCATCGGCCGGCCCGGGGTCGTCCGCTTCGAGCAAGCGGGCCGCCTGGTCTTGCAGCGCCTCGTCCAGCCCGCCCCGGCGCAGTGCATCGCGGACGTAGAATTCGGCCAGTTCGGTGGCGTAATAGCCGCGCAGCTCGTCGAAGGCCATCGGCACGCCGGTCAGCCGTCGCATCAGGTCTTCGCAGTGCAGGCGCTCGAGCAGGACGCGCACCGCCAGATAGTCGACCATCTCGACCCGCGTCCCGTCGCCAGCCTGCGGATGGCGGTCGCGCCACAGGAACATCCCGGCCCAGCCCGGCTGTTCGAGCGCCAGGCGCTCCAGGTAGCCCGGCCACAGACCATCGTCGGGCATCAGCCGGCCCAGTTCATCGATCAGGACATCTGCCGCATCGCCCGGCAGGTGGAGGATTTCGTCGCGCACATTGTGCAGGTCGTCGATCTCCCAGCTTAAATCGAGTCCGGCACTGGCTCGCCAGGCGGCGAAAAAGCCCGCCTCGTGCTGCGGATTGCGCCAGGCGGCAACGCCCAGGTCGAGATGCGCCGCCAGATGGCGTTGCAGCGTGCTGCGCACGTTCTCCAGCACATCCTCGCCGCTCAAGTATTCGAGCAGGCTACGCAGCGTCCACGTCCGGCCAACGCGCTCGCAGAGGCTGTTCCAGCGAGCCAGCGCCTGCACCGGCCAAGCATCGGCGGCCCGCGCCTGTTCGCCGGCAATCGCCTGCGCCAGACGTTCGGCCGCCTGCGGCAAGGGGCTTTCGCGGCCGCCCAGCTCGCGCGCCGCCCAGGCCTGCCGACTGGCCACCGGCGGCGTCGAGGACTGCAACAGGCTGGCCAGCAGCACATCTTGCCGTTTAAGCCCGAGTATCACCGCGTCGGCCAGGTCGTCGACACCGACCTCGGTCAGTGCCTGCAGCAGATCGTCCCGACTAATACGGCCGGCGGCATAGGCGGCATGGAATTGTTCCGCCGGCCAATAGGTCGCCGCCCCGGTCAGCCGATGCGCCGCCGCCAGGGCCTCGGCAAAGGGCAGATGCTGAAAGCCGTGCAAGGTGTTGTGATGGACGAAATCGCGAATCGGCGCCTGCGCCGGCAAGAGGTGCTGGAGATGTTCGATCCAGTGCTGCAGGCGCTGGCGAATCGGCAGTTCGTCGGCGGCGTGCTGCATGCGCTTAGTGTGGGAAAAGCTGGCCCAGCGTCGCGATGCTGCCGGCGACGAGGTCGAGCAAGGGAGCCGGCCAGATGCCGAGGGCGAGGATGGCCACCGCCAGCAAGGCGGCGGCGCTGCTTTCGGTGCGCGTCATGTCGGCCAGTTCCATGGTCGGCCCCGGCAGACACAGGCGACCGCTGACGCGCAGGCTATAGGCGGCGCCGATCAGCATCGCCAGCCCCAGGCATAGCGCCCAGCCGCCCCAGTGCGGGTAGGCGCCGACCAGCACATGCAACTCCGCGATGAAGCCGGCGCTGCCCGGCAGGCCGATCGCAGCGAGCAGCGCAAAGGCCATGAAGAAGGCGAAACGCGGCGCCCGGCCGAGCAGCGAACCGTAGTCGGCCAGGTCGCGGCTGTGCGTCCGTTGGTAAAGCAGTCCGACCAGCAGAAAGAGCAGGCCGGCGGTCAGCCCATGCGCCACCATCTGCATCACCGCCCCGGTCAGGCCGGTGACGTCCAGCGTTGCGATACCGAGCAACACGATACCCATGTGCGAGATTGAGGAGTAGGCGACCATCGCTTTCAGGTCCTGCTGGCGCCAGGCCAGGATGCCGCCATAGAGCAGGCTGATGCAGGCGAGCAGGGCCAGCCAGTCCTGGGTCGCCAGGAGCGCCGCCGGCAGCGTTTCGGTCGCCCGGATCAGACCGTAGGCGCCCATCTTGAGCAGCACCCCGGAGAGCAGGATGGAAACCGGGCTGGGCGCCTCGACATGGGCCAGCGGCAGCCAGCCATGCAGCGGAAAGACCGGCATCTTGACGCCGAAGCCGATGAACAGGCCGGCGAAGATCAGCAACTGGGTATTGAGCGGCAGGCTGCGCCCGCCCTCGGCCATGTCGGTCATCGCAAAACTGTGGCCGGGCGCGGCATCATAAAGAAAGAGCAACGCTACCAGCATGAAGACGGAACCGCCCAGCGTGTAGAGAAAGAAATTCAAGGCCGCCCGCTGCCGGTTGGCGCCGCCCAGGCGGTCGATCAGGAAGAACAGCGGCAACAGCGTGGCTTCCCAGAAAACGTAGAACAGCGACCAGTCGCGCGCCGTAAACACCCCGAACATCGCCGATTCGAGCAGCAAAACGAGGGTGAAATAAAGGCGGGCGCCCTCCTCCATGCGGCGCGACACCAGGATGGCGATCAAGGAGAGCAGGGCGGTGAGCAGCACCATGGCCAGCGAGATGCCATCGACCCCCAGGGCGAAATAGGAGCCGAGCCGGACGTTCCAGGCCTTGCTCTCGAACATCTGGATCGCTGCGCCGCCGGCATCGAACTGCCCGGCCAGCCACAGCGAATAGGCGAGCGCCGCCAGTGCGAAAAACATGGCCGCCTGCCATAACGGCAGTCCACGCCGGGCCGGTAGCACGGCTACCGCAGCCGCCCCCAGAACCGGCATGAAGACCAGTGTCTTCAGCACGCCCCCACCTCTCTGGCGGTTTGTGTAACCGTCATTATTTTCATGCGGTAATTATGCCAGCGAGAAAGGCATCTCTGGCAAGTGGGCTTTGTTTGACAGGCATGGGGCGCTTCGCTAAATTGATTGTTTCCCCAACCCCAGATCAAATCATCATAAGGAGATCACCATGGCCGTTCTCGTCGGCAAACAAGCCCCGGATTTCACCGCCACCGCAGTCTATGGCAACAACGAAATCAAGGACCTGAAACTCTCCGATTTCAAAGGCAAGCCGGTTGTCCTGTTTTTCTACCCGCTCGACTTCACCTTCGTCTGCCCGTCCGAACTGATCGCCTTCGATCATCGTCTGGATGAATTCAAGCAGCGTGGCGTCGAAGTGATCGGCGTCTCCATCGACTCGCAATTCACCCACCTGGCCTGGAAGAACACCGCAATCAAGGACGGCGGTATCGGCCAGGTCGGCTATCCGCTGGTTGCCGACGTCAAGCACGAAATCTGCCGCGCCTACGACGTCGAACTCGCCGAAGCCGGCGTTGCGCTGCGCGGCTCCTTCCTGATCGACAAGAACGGCGTCGTCATGCACCAGGTCGTCAACATGCTGCCGCTCGGCCGCAATATCGACGAAATGCTGCGCATGGTCGATGCACTGCAGTTCTTCGAAGAACACGGCGAAGTCTGCCCGGCCGGCTGGAACAAGGGCAAGCCCGGCATGACCGCCACCACCGAAGGCGTCGCCGCTTACCTGGCCAAGAACGCCAAGAAGCTGTAAGCACACGGCATCCGGGTCACACCGGAAGACCTCGCACAACCCCGCTCGCCATCCGGCGACCGGGGTTTTTTCTTGTTCTGTCAAAATTTTCCAGAAAGGACTAGAATTTGGCATTTTTGTAATTCTGGAAAAGCAAATGGCAGACACCGAATTCCTCAGTACCCGTCAGGCGGCATTGCGCCTGGGCGTCTCTTTGGGCACGGTTCAGAACATGGTCGAAAGCGGCGCCCTGGAGGCTTGGAAAACCGCCGGCGGTCACCGCCGCATCCCGGCCGCCTCGGTCGATGCAATGTTGGCGCGGCGCCGCAACCTGACGCCCAGCGCCCAGGACAGCGGCGGCCAGCTCGACATCCTGATTGCCGAAGACGATAAAACCCTGCAGGCCCTGTATCGCGCCACCTTCGAGTTATGGAATCTGCCGATCAAGCTGCGCATCGTCGACAACGGTTTCGAAGGCTTGCTGCAGGTCGGTCAATCGGTTCCCGACATCCTGATTGCCGACCTGATGATGCCGGGCATGGACGGCTTCGAGATGATCCGTCACCTGCGCGCCAACCCGGACCTGGTCCGCATGGACATTATCGTGGTCAGCGCCATCGAAAAGACGGAAGTCGATCAGCATGGCCTGCCGCCGGACATCACCGTCTTCGCCAAGCCCATCCCCTTCCACGAGATCAAGGGCTTCCTGCTGGGCCGCTTGGCTGCACGTCAGCGCCCGCCGCGCTGAGCGCCCATGCCAACGAACAGAAAGCCAGGACCGGTGCCGACGTCGCAGTGACAAGCTCAAGCGGCACCGCTTATTATTGGCCACCGATTACCCCCCATCACCGTAAAACATAACTGACAAGAGCAGGAGACATTGCATGGGATTCTTTGGAAACGGTCCGGCACTCGACAAGATTGACCGCGACATCGCTGCCATTGCCGACGGTAGTGCAGACCTCTCCTCAACGATCGGCACCGCTGGCAGCGATGCGGCGGGACGAGTCTCGTCCAACCTCAATCGATTCTTCAGCCGGGTACGGGGCCTGATTTCCCATGCTCGTGAGCGCAGCGTCAGCATTGCCGCCGATGCGGCCTACATGAATCACCTGGTGCAACTGACCGACGAAGCGGTGCGTCGCCAGGAAACGCTGGCCAGCAACGTCTTCGAGTCGAGCAACCGGGTCAATATCTCGGTTGCCGAAGTGGCCACCAACTCCGACGCCATCGAATCCTCGACCCGCAACAACCTGGACCTGGCGCAACGCTCGCTGACCCAGATGGAGACGGTTGCCACCACCATGCGCTCGACCAACGAGCACATCGAACACTTTTCCTCGACGGTCTCCGAACTGCACACCAGTTCGATGAAAATCAACGAAATTGTCTCGCTGATCAACGATATTTCCGACCAGACCAACCTGCTTGCCCTCAATGCCGCAATCGAGGCCGCCCGCGCCGGCGAAGCCGGCCGCGGCTTCGCCGTAGTCGCCGACGAGGTGCGCAAACTGGCCGAGAAGGTCAAAACGGCGACCCAGGTCATCGGTCAGAACACCCAGTCGATGATCAACCTGGTTTCCGACACCTCGGCCAAAACCCAGACCATCGTCAGTGAAGTCACCAAGGCAAATGGCTACATCGAGACCTCGGCAACCGACCTGAGCACGATGGTGGGCGACTTCAAACGTACCACCGAACAGCTCTCGACCATTTCCGGCGCCATCTATAACCTGCGG
>DAIMCQ010000209.1:0-7705 GCA_036726285.1 Azonexus sp. | reverse complement strand
AGGTCGCCGAGGGCTTCCTGGGCGTGGTCGGTGATGCCGACGGTGACGGTGCCGTCAGCGTTGAGCAGCATCCATTCGTGGGAGGCGGCGTACTTGAGATTGGCGGGAACGTTCGACATGGTTTTCTCCTGAATGGGCGAATTTATTAAAAAGAGATTAGATGACTGCTTTGCCGTTGCGGGCGAATACGGGTTTGACGACCTTGGCTTTGAGGGCCTTGCCACGGATATCGACTTCGACTTCGTCGCCGATGGCGACGCCGAGCGGCAGGCGGGCCAGGGCGATGGATTGCTGCAGGGTGGGCGAGAACGAACCGGAAGTGATTTCGCCTTCGCCGCTGGCGGTGATGACCTTCTGGTGACCGCGCAGGACGCCCTTGTCGAGCAGGATCAGGCCGAGGAAAGCTTTCTGTTGGCCATGGGCGAGCAGGGCGGCCTTGCCGACGAAGTCGCGGTCGTCTTTGAGGGCGACGGTCCAGGCCAGGCCGGCATCGAGCGGCGAAACCGTTTCGTCCATGTCCTGTCCGTACAGGTTCATCCCGGCTTCGAGGCGCAGCGTATCGCGGGCGCCCAGGCCGCAAGGCGCGACGCCGGCGGCGTGCAGCGTGTTCCAAAGGGCTTCGGCCTGGTCGGCCGGCAGCATGATTTCGTAGCCGTCTTCACCGGTATAGCCGGTGCTGGCGATGAAGTACTGGTCGACCTCGGCGGCGAAGAAGGGCTTCAGCCCTTCCGTAGCGGCCTTGGCCTGGGGCAGCACGGACCACACCTTGGCGCGGGCATTTGGGCCCTGCAAGGCGATGATGCCGAGCGGCTGGTTGCCGTCGCGACGCTGGGTGATGGTGACATCGAGCTGCCATTCGGCGACCTTGGCCTGCATCCAGTCGAGGTCCTTCAAGGCGGTGCCGGCATTGACTACCAGGCGGAAGCGGGTTTCGCTGAGGAAGTAGATGATCAGGTCGTCGATGACGCCACCGGCGTCGTTGAGCATGGCGGCATAGAGCGCCTTGCCGGAGACCTGCAGCTTGGCGACATCATTGGCGACCAGGCGGGAGAGGAATGGCCGCACATCCTTGCCGACCAGGTCGACCGGGCACATGTGGGAGACGTCGAACATGCCGCAATCGTTACGCACGGCGTGGTGCTCTTCGATCTGCGAACCGTAGTTGACCGGCATGTCCCAGCCGCCAAAATCGACCATCCGGGCGCCCAGCGCACGGTGCGCGGCATTCAAAACCGTTTTCTTCAGCATATCAATCCTTTACTGACGTTTTATGACGTCGGTTCTAGAAACGGAAAAGGGGTGAAACGAAAGAACGAATCTTGCGTTTCACCCCTCTGTCCTCGATACCTGAGAGATTTGCCCCATCGGTGGGCGCTGTTGACGCCGCTCTCCAGAGTTTCAAAACATGGCGGACCATGCTTTGGTTCTGCGGTCCTTTTACCTGAGCGTTTTCGGGTGAAATTGCGCCTTCGGCGGCAGACTGAATCTGCGCTCTCCCACAGAACGGAGGGCACTATAACGGGATGCCGGCATCTAATCAACCTGCTGCAGCGCACAATGGAGGCCGGACGGCCCGGACCTTCGTGATAAACTCCCCATTTACCTTACATCCAGTACTCGTGACCCCCGTCAATTTCGATTTTCACTGCCATTCGACCGTTTCCGACGGCTTGCTGCCGCCGCATGAAGTGGCGAGGCGCGCCGCCGCCAATGGTGTCGACCTTTGGGCGCTGACCGATCATGACGATCTCGGCGGTCTCGCCGAGGCTAAGCAAGTCGCGGAAGAGGCCGGGATGCGCTTCGTCAATGGCGTCGAAATCTCGATCGAGTGGAAAAGTACGCCGATCCATATCGTCGGACTGGGTTTCGACAGGCTGTATCCGGAATTGAGCGGCGGCCTCGACGCGTTGCGCATCGGGCGCGTCGAACGCGCCCGGCGGATGGGCGATGCGCTCGCGGCCATCGGCATTCCGGGCGTTTATGAGGGGGCGTTGTGTTACGCCACCAATCCGAGCCTGATTTCGCGGGCGCATTTCGCCCGCTACCTGGTGTCGATCGGCATCGCCCGCGACGTGCCGGGCGTGTTTCAGCATTATCTGACGCCGGGCAAGCCGGGTTATGTCGATCATCGCTGGGCGACGCTGGCCGAGGCGGTGGGCTGGATCACCGCCGCCGGCGGGGTGGCCGTGGTGGCGCATCCCGGGCGCTACAAGATGTCCGGTGGCGAGATGCGCAAGTTTCTCGATGAATTCAAGGAAGTCGGCGGGCAGGGCATTGAAGTGACCTGTGGCAGCCATTCTCCCGACCATGTGCTGCATTTTGCCCGCCTGGCCCGCCATTACGCCTTCCATGCGTCGCGCGGCTCGGATTTTCACGGGCCGGAAGAAAGCTATGTCGATCTCGGCAAGTTGCCGCAACTGCCGGAAGACCTGAAACCGGTCTGGCGTCTGATTCGTTAATTCACCATGGCTCGTGTCGTCAATATTCATCCTGATTCGCCGCAGTCGCGCCTGCTTGTGCAGGCTGCCGAATTCATCCGCAATGGTGCGGTGGTCGCTTTGCCGACCGATTCCTGCTACGCGCTGGGTTGCCGCCTGGGCGACAAGGAGGCGCTGGATCGTATCCGCCTGATTCGCCAGATGGATGAACGGCATCATCTGACGTTGATGGTGCGCGATCTTTCCGAAATCGCCCATTTCGCCCGTGTTGACAACGCCCAGTATCGTCTGCTCAAGGCGGCGACGCCGGGGAGCTATACCTTCATCCTGGAAGGTACCAAGGAACTGCCGCGCCGCGTGTTGCACCCGAAGCGCAAGACGATCGGTCTGCGCGTGCCGGACCACCCCGTTGCGCTGGCCTTGCTCGAGGAGTTGAACGAGCCGTTACTGACGACGACCTTGCAATTGCCGGGCGATGAGTTGCCGCTGACTGAAGGCTGGGAAATCCAGGATCGCCTGGAGGACCAGATCGAACTGATCCTCGACGCCGGTCATTGCGGCACCGAGCCGACGACGGTGATCGACCTGACCGGCGCCTCGCCGGAACTGGTGCGGGCCGGGCGCGGACCGCTGGACCTTTTCGGGCTCGTCTGACGCGATGATCGAAAGCATTATCCAGACGCTTGCCGTGGCTGCCTTGCCGGTGATTTTCGCGATCACCCTGCATGAGGCGGCGCACGGCTATGCGGCCCGCCACTTCGGCGATCCGACGGCCTGGCAGATGGGGCGGATCAGCCTCAATCCGCTGCGTCATATCGACCTGATGGGGACCATCGTCATCCCGATCGCCATTCTGCTTTTCTCGGGCGGTTCATTCCTGTTCGGCTATGCCAAGCCGGTGCCGGTCGATTTCAGCCGGCTGCGCGATCCGAAGAAAGACATGTTCTGGGTGGCGGCTGCCGGACCAGGAGCCAATCTGTTCATGGCCCTGTGCTGGGCGGTGGCGCTCAAGCTGGCCTGGGTGATGCCGAACAACGATTTCACCATCCCGTTGACCGAGATGAGCAAGATCGGTGTCGCCGTCAATTGTGTGCTGATGGTGCTCAATCTCTTGCCCCTGCCGCCACTCGATGGCGGGCGAATTGCCGTCAGCCTGCTGCCGCATTCCCTGGCCTGGAAATTTGCGCAACTGGAGCGCTGGGGGTTCCCGATTTTGTTGCTGTTGCTGTTCACCGGTATCCTCGGCGCGGTGATGGACCCGCTGGTGTCGTTTGCCGTGCGGCTTATTGAATCCATTTTTGGACTTTATTGATCGACTATGTACGCAGAACGTGTTCTTTCCGGCATGCGCCCGACCGGCGCACTCCATCTTGGTCATTACCATGGTGTTCTCAAGAACTGGGTCAAGCTCCAGCATGAGTATCCCTGCCTGTTTTTCGCTGCCGACTGGCACGCGCTGACGACCCATTACGACAATCCGCAGGGGATCGAGCAGGCAACCTGGGACATGGTGATCGACTGGCTGGCAGCCGGGGTGGACCCGAATCAGGCAACCTTGTTTATCCAGTCCAAGGTGCCGGAGCACGCCGAGCTGCATTTGCTGATGTCGATGATGACGCCGCTCGGTTGGCTTGAACGCGTGCCGACCTACAAGGACCAGCAGGAAAAGCTGGCCGGCAAGGATCTGACGACCTATGGTTTCCTCGGCTATCCGCTGCTGATGAGCGCGGACATCCTGATCTACCGTGCCGACAAGGTGCCGGTCGGCGAAGATCAGATTCCGCACGTCGAATTTACCCGCGAACTGGCGCGCCGCTTCAATCACATGTACGGCCGCGAGCCCGGCTTCGAAGACAAGGCCCGCGAAGCCGTCAAGAAATTGGGCGGCAAGAAGGCCCGTCTTTACGACGAATTGCGCACCCGTTTCCAGCAGAACGGCGACAAGGAAGCGATCGAGCAGGCCAAGGCCATGCTCAACGAGATCCAGCATCTTTCCGCTGCCGATCGTGAGCGCCTGTTCGGCTTCCTGGAGGGCACCGGCAAGATGATTCTGGTCGAGCCCGGCTACCTGCTGACCGAAGCCTCCAAGATGCCGGGGTTGGATGGTCAGAAGATGTCGAAGTCGTATCACAACACGATCACCCTGCGCGAATCCGAAGACTCCGTCGCCAAGAAGGTCAAGAGCATGCCGACTGACACCAATCGCGTGCGTCGTACCGATCCGGGCGATCCGGCGCGTTGCCCGGTCTGGCAGTTGCATCAGGTTTATTCCGACGAAGCTACCAAGGAATGGGTGCAACAAGGTTGCCGCACGGCGGGCATCGGTTGCATCGAGTGCAAGCAGCCGGTCATCGACGGCATCCTGCGCGAGCAGGCGCCGATGCGTGAGCGGGCTCAGGTTTATCTCGACGATCCGACGCTGGTCAAGAACATCATTGCCGACGGCTGCGAAAAGGCCCGTGAATATGCCCGCGAGACGATGCGTGACGTGCGCGAAGCGATGGGGCTGGAATACCACTGATGTTTGGTTACGATTGGGAAAGCCTGGTCTGGATCGGTATCGGTTTTGCCGGCCAGGCGCTGTTCATGATGCGTTTCGTGATCCAGTGGTGGAGCAGCGAAAAGGCGAAGCGGGTGGTGATCCCGGTTGCCTTCTGGTACTTCAGCCTGGCGGGTAGCCTGGTGCTGGTCATTTACGCCATCCATCGCCGCGATCCTGTCTTCATTTTCGGGCAGGCTTTGCCGGTCGTGATCTATCTGCGCAATCTGCATCTGCATTACAAGAGCAAGAGCCGTTCGGCCGCTGCGTGACGATGAATCTCGCGGTGGATACTCCTCAGGCGGCACTGTTTGTGCCGGTCGCCCGCATCTATGGCGAGGCGATGGAAACCTTGCCGCAGGATTTGTACATTCCGCCGGATGCGTTGGAGATCATGCTCGACGCCTTCGAGGGGCCGCTTGATCTGCTGCTTTACCTGATTCGCAAGGCCAACGTCGATATTCTCGATATCCCGATGGCGCCGTTGACCCGGCAGTATCTCGACTACATCGACAGCATGGAGGCGAGCAACCTGGAGTTGGCGGCCGAGTATCTGGTGATGGCGGCGATGCTGATCGAGATCAAGTCGCGCATGCTGCTGCCGCGTCCGAAACTGGGCGAGGGCGACGAGGCGGAAGATCCGCGCGCCGAACTGGTGCGCCGCCTGATGGAATACGAGCAGATGAAGATCGCCGGCCAGCGACTTAACGAGATGCCGCAGGCGGAGCGTGAATTTTTCTGGGTGGAAACGCTGGTCGAGAAATCCTTGCTGCAGCGTTTGCCGGAGGTCTCGGTCGACGATCTGAAGGAGGCCTGGATGGCGGTGGTGCGCCAGGCCCGGCTGACCCGGAATCACAAGATCAGTCGCGAAGAGTTGTCGGTGCGCGAACATATGGGCATCATTCTGCGTTTGTTGCAGGAACGCGGCGGTTTCGTGCAGTTTGAAACCATGTTCGATCCGGAGATGGGCGCACCGGGTCTGGTCGTGCATTTCCTGGCCATTCTCGAACTGGCGCGTGAAAAGCTGGTTGAATTTACCCAAACCGAGGCCTTTGCGCCGATTTATGTGAGAGTGCATCAGGGTGGAACCGAGTCTGGTCAAGAAGGTGCTTGAGGCAGCGCTGCTCGCGGCGCGCGAGCCGATGACGCCGCTTGAGTTGCGCAAGATGTTCGACGACGAGTTGTCGACGGACATGTTGCGCAAATTGCTCGACGACCTGCGTACCGAGTATGTCGAGCGTCCGGTTGAGCTGGTGCAACTGGCGTCCGGCTGGCGTTTCCGGACGCGGGCCGAGTATCTGCCTTATCTCGATCGCCTGAACCCGGAAAAACCGCCGAAGTATTCACGGGCGGTGCTGGAAACCTTGGCCATCATCGCCTATCGTCAACCGGTGACGCGGGGCGATATCGAGGAAATCCGTGGTGTGGCGGTTAACACCAATGTAGTCAAAACCCTGGAAGAACGCGGCTGGATCGATGTTGTCGGTCATCGCGAGACGCCTGGTCGGCCGGCACTGTTTGCCACGACCAAACAATTTCTTGATGATCTGGGCTTGCGTAGCGTCAGCGAACTGCCGCCGCTCGAACAAATCAGCCAGACACTGGAGCTGAAGTATGAAAACTAAAAAAACCCCGTTGCGCGCGCCGATGAAAAAAGCCGAGGCTGCAGGAAGTCGGCCGGAAGCGGCCGGAGAGCGGCCGCGTTTCAAAATGGGAGCGGCCCGCAGCGCGGTGCGGGGGGCTAATCGCGATTCCCCGCCGCGCGAGGAGAGTGCCGAAGCGGTTGTCTCTGAAGTCGTTGTCAAGCCGAAGCGGCAGCGTCTCGGGCCGCAGTCCGGTCGAGCCAATCGCGGCACGGTGGGGCGTAATGGCAAGCCGCTGCTCGAATCCAAGCCGGAGCGCTTGCAGAAAGTGCTGGCCCAGGCAGGGATTGGTTCGCGTCGCGAAATGGAAGAGTGGATTGCGGCTGGTCGCATTACCGTCAATGGGGTAATGGCGCAGCTCGGTCAATCCGTGGTGCCGACCGACAAGGTGAAAATCGGTGGTCGCCTGGTCAATATGCGTTTTACGACGACCAAGACGCCGCGTGTCGTGGTTTATCACAAGCCGGAAGGCGAGATCGTTTCGCGTGACGATCCGGATGGCCGTCCCTCGGTGTTTGCGGCCTTGCCGCGCATTCGCGGCGGACGCTGGATTGCAGTGGGACGTCTCGATTTCAATACCTCGGGGCTGTTGCTATTCACGACTTCGGGCGAACTGGCCAACAAACTGATGCACCCGAGTTCCGAGCTGGTTCGCGAATACGCCGTGCGGGTGCTGGGCGAACTGACCGAAGAGTCACAAAAACTCCTGCTCGGTGGCATCGAGCTGGAAGATGGTCCGGCCAGCTTCGCTTCCCTGGAAGACCGGGGGGGCGAGGGGGCCAATCATTGGTATCACGTGACCATCTATGAGGGGCGTAATCGCGAGGTGCGCCGCATGTTCGAGGCGGTCAATTGCACGGTCAGCCGCCTGATTCGCGTTCGCTACGGCCCGTTCAGCCTGCCGCCGCAACTGAAACGCGGTCGGGTGCGGGAATTGAGCGAGCAGGAGGTCAAGGCTTTTGTTCGCGAGCTGGAAAAAGCCATTCCGCAGGCCGGAGAGCAGGTAGAAGGCGTATAAAGTCCGTCGGATCGATTTACCGGGGGGAGTAAACTCGTTATAATTCGCAGGTTTGTTCCTCCCGTCG
>DAIMCQ010000208.1:0-7747 GCA_036726285.1 Azonexus sp. | reverse complement strand
CGGATCGACCCGCACCTGGTATTCCTTGACCGCCCCACCAAAGCTGTTGATATCGGCCACCCCGGCCACCCGGCGCAAGGCCGGGCGGATCACCCAGTCCTGCAGGGCGCGCACTTCGCGAGCCGGCATCTCGGGCGGCGCGCTGAGCACGTAGCGATAGATTTCCCCAACCGCCGTCGCCAGCGGCGCCAGTTGCGGCTGGATGCCGGGCGGGAAGCTGACGTTCTGTAACTTTTCCAGCACCTGGTTGCGGGCAAAATAGTCGTTGGTGCCTTCGGCAAAGGTCAGCGTCACCACCGACAGGCCGGTGATCGACACC
This sequence comes from Azonexus sp., assembly GCA_036726285.1. Taxonomy (GTDB): domain Bacteria; phylum Pseudomonadota; class Gammaproteobacteria; order Burkholderiales; family Rhodocyclaceae; genus Azonexus. The sequence continues at coordinate 7,428 of DAIMCQ010000208.1, read as the reverse complement.
GAGCGGACCTGGGCAGCGCGCGGCACGCCGCTCATTTCGCGCTCGACCGGGATGCTCACCATCCGCTCGACTTCCTCTGGGGATTGCCCGGGAAATTGGGTGACCACCTGCACCTGCACATCCTGGACATCGGGGAAAGCTTCGACGGGCAGATCCTGCAAGGCGCGAAAGCCGATCACGGCGAGGGCGACGGCCATCACCAGGATGAACACCCGTTGCCGGATGACGAAGGTCGAGAAACGCGGCAGCACGCTATTCCCCCTGCGCCAGTTCGGAGGCGAGCAAGAGCGCGCCGCGAATGACGACGATGTCGCCCGCCTTGATTGGCGAGGCAGCGGTCAGATAGGCGAATTCAGCATCCTGGCGGGCAATGCCGACGGCGCGCCGCTCGAATTCGCGTGGCCCGACCTGGACGAAAACTTGGGCCGACAAGCCGCCGGTGAGCAAGGCACTGACCGGCAGGCGGATCACCTGCGCCGCATCCGGCGCGCTCAAGGTGGCGCGGGCGAACATTTCCGGCTTCAGGCGGCCATCGGCATTGTCCACCACGGCGCGGACCGGGATACGCCGGGTCGCCGGATCGACCAGCGCGCCGACGCGTTCGACCCGGCCGGTGAAGTCGCTGTCGGGATAGGCATCCAGCTTGAAATTGACCTGTTCGCCCGGCCGGGCCAGCGCGGCGGCCTTCTCCGGCAGGTCGATGCTGAGCCAGAGGCGGCGCAGGTCGGAAATCACGAACAGCGGGCTGGCTGCATCCGGACGGACTTCGGTCCCCGGATTGGCCTGCCGGTCGACGACGAGGCCGGCCAGCGGGGCACGCAGGACCAGGCGCTGCCCTTCGATCCGGCCGCCGGCCGGGGTCAGGTTGGCCAGGCGCAGACGGGCCCGTTCGACTTCGGCGCCAGACGCCTGAGCATCGGCCTCGGCCGCCTCCAGATCGCGCCGGGCCAGCGCTTCGCCGTCGTAAAGCAGCTTGGCCCGACCCAGCGCCTTCGCCTTCTGCAGGCTATCCGCCTCGGCCTTGCGCAAGTCGGCAATGGCCTGGCCGAAATCCGGCGCATCGACAATGGCCAAGGGCGTACCGGCCTTGACCTCGTCGCCGAGCGCCGCCGACAGGCTGACGACGCGCCCGGCCAGCGGCGGGAAGACCCGCGCCGTCAGGTCATCGGCCAGTTGCAGCCGGGCATTCATCGGCTCGCTACCCGGCAAGGCGGCGGTGCCCACCGTTTCCAGCTTGAGAAAAGCGAGCTGCCCGGCCTCTTCCGGCAACACCAGGCGATTGGCCGGCGGCCGAGCCTTATCGGCCGGGGCGACCGGTTTGGAATGGCCAAGGTGCCAGGCGGTGGTCCCGGCAATCAGCAGGACCAGCGCAAGGCTGGCAAAAATGGTGCGGCGGACCATGGGGTCGGCGAGACGCCGGCGAAGATCGATGGCAGCGTTGTTCATGGCAGTTCCGGACGATTGAGGGCGGCCGCCCAGGCGGCGCGCGCCTTGGCCGCATCGGCCAAGGCATTGGTGGTGTCGATTTCGACGGCGTGCAGGCTGCGTCGGGCATCGATCACGTCGAGTACCGAGGCGGCGCCCTGGCTGAAGGCCAATTGCACGGCCGCGTTGGCTTTGCGTGCCGAGGGCAGCGCCTCGTCCCGCAGGCGACGCGCCCGTTCGCTGAGGCTTGCCGCCTCGAATGCCGCCTGTTCGAATTCGGCGGCAGCGCTGGCACGCAGCCGCGCCAACTCGTCCTGCGCCGAATCGCGGTCGACGTGAGCCCGCCGAATCTCGCCGCGATAGTCGTAACCGGTGAACAGCGGAATCGAAACGCCGATGCCATACACCGCACCGTTGCGTTCTTCCGGCGCCCGTTCGATCTGCGCGCCGATAGTCACATCTCGAACCTGTTGCGCCTTGGCCAGGTCGATGGCCTTTTCAGCCGCCTCCAGGCGTTGACGGGCAGCAACCACGTCCGGCCGTTGCTCGATCGCCGGCTCGGCACCTGGCAAGGCCGCCAGCGAAGGCCACGGGTCGGCCGTCACCAGCCGTGCCGCCTGGCTTTCCAGCGCCAGCAACTGGGCCAGCGCCAAACGGGCGCGCTGCCAGTCGATCCGCGCCTGCGTCGCCTCGCTCTCCGCCTTCAAGGTATCGGTGCGAATGCGCGCCACATCGGCCGGCGACAAGTCGCCCACCTTGAGGCGCAGCTCGGCCTTGCCCAGCACCTGGCGGGCCAACTGCGCCGAGGCTTCGGCCAGGCGGAACTTGTCCTCACCGGCCTTGAGGTCGAAATACGCCTGGCGCGCCAGCAAGGCTTGCTGCCGCAGGCTGTCCGACTCGTCGGCACGATTCGCCTGCAGCAGCGAATCGGCCACCGCCAGCCGCAAGTCGCGCTTGCCGCCGCGTTCGAACGGCTGGTCGATGCGCAGGATGGTGTCGAGATTGCCGCTACCGGTCGGCCGCTTGCTGTTGATCCCGCTGCTGTTCAGCGACACCACCGGATTCGGCCGCCCGCCCGCCGTATCGAGCATCGCCTCGCCCGCCTGCGTCGCCCGCCGCGCCGCCACCAGACTGCGATTGCGCTCAACCAGCAGTTGTTCGACCTCGGCCAGGCGCAAGGACCGCAGCGCCACCGGTTCGGCTGCCAGCACCGCACGTCCCGACAAGGCGAGCAAAAGGGCAAAAAGAAAGAAAGTCCTGGATTTCATGCCGGCACAGTAGCGAAAGCCAGCTTTCGCAAGCCTGACAGTCGGGGGCTAGCGTGCGGGGGGGCGTCGACGGGTTAAATGGGGGAAATTCGTAATTCGCGACCGAAAATCAGCTAAAGCACGTGTTCCCGACCAGCACCCGATAGCTGCCGTTGGATAATTTGAACGTCTGGTATCGGGCCACTACTCCATCAGGCTCTTGTCGGCCACAACCGGCCATTCTGGAATTATCCCAATAGCGGACGTTGTAGCTAGTTTCCCAGCATCCGAATCATTGCTGTTGTTATACGGACGCTGCAGGGGCAACTTGCTTGCGGGGCAAGAGTTTTTCTATGCAAATTGGATTGACCGTTGTCAATTAATATACGAACCCAGTCGGTGCGTTTAATACTTGTTCGACGGTACAATTTACAGACTCCCCAATAACCTAACGCCATATCATGAAATTCCTGAAGTTTCTTCGAGATCCAATTTGGCAGATGTTGGGCGTCGTCGTTGCGCTGGTCACACTCATACTTACGGCACCACAGATAACTGGCCCCAAAGGTGACCTCGTTGTATTGCCAATCCGTAAAGCCCCAGTAGTAGACAGCTGGATCCCGAAAAGTAGCCTCAAATTGCAAATTGACGGTGCAAGTGTGGATTCCAAGTCTGCAGTGGCAACCTCATACCTCTTCATTAATGCGTCTGGCGACTCAATCACCCCCGAAAGCTTCGATGGCCCGATTCGGGTTCAAGCCGCAGAGGGCACCCGTCTTGTTCGCGTAGATTCATGCGCCAGTCCGTTTGGACAGGCGTGTAGTGCAGATGGAACGCGAACTGCTAAAGGGGGAGCCTTTATCGATACATCGTGGAAGAAAAATGGAGACTCCTGGGTTGCTTCAGGACTACTCTTGAATAAAGACGATGTAGCTTGTGCTCAGATAGTCGTCGAATCAATCGGGTCTAGCAGTAGCAACCCTAAACCCCCAAAAATCTCTGCACATATCAAAGGCGTCAATCTGAGGTTCTTTGCGACCGAAAAAGAGTACGCAGAATCCCGCAAAAGGTGGCATGACTCAGCTCAGACTTCTATTCAACTAGAAGGGTTCGAGCCACATTTGCTAACGCTCATCGCAGCAGTACTAATGTTTGTTTCAGCAAGGCTATTTGTCTACGCTTCTACTATCCCAATAGTCTCTGCCATCGGTACGTTTCTCTTGGTAGTCCTAATGCTCCTTTGTATAAGTACGGCAGAAATACTTGTATCTCAGTACCTGAAGACCAAACCCATGGAGCCTCACCCGATAGTCTGGCCTCTGTTGGGTATCCATGCAGTGGCACTGTTATTACTGGCTTGGCGCGGACGAAATTTGAGGAATGGGAACGCAAATATTCTTCCTGGGACTACCTGACACCTCGGTAAACCGGAGCGCCTGCAAGCCGTGCTAGTAATTTCTTTCCGACGCCTTTGGCTCCCGGTAGCCGGTTACCTGAGACGTTCCTGAAGGTCCGCTTTCTCAAGCTGGCAACTTCCGCATTGGGTCGTGAGCACCTGTTCGTCGAATAAGGAAGCTGCCGTTCAACGCCAATTGCGCCAAGACGGCAGCTGACTGGCACATGCCCGCCTGATATCGGCCAACTGGCCGAAGTCCCCATCCGCCGAAACTCGCTCTCCGATTTTGCGCATAAAATCGGTATCGATTACCTGATTGACGATAAAGAATGAATCACTACCACTGGACTGGCTTCTTCATAACTTTCCCCAAGGGCAATGGTGCTCTTGGGGTTAAATTGGAGAAGCTAAGTGAAAGATTGCAAACGGGCGCTTCGGCGCCATCATGTTGCGCGGCTCAAGAAATCGCGCCGCTGGTACTACGGTACTGATCTTTGGCAGTCAGCCAAAGATATTGGTAGAGCGATCCACACGCCGCAACTGTGTAGTTGCTGGATGTGCGGCAACCAGCGTAAACATTTCGGTATGTCCATTCAGGAGCTGCGTTGGCCAGCGTGCCACAACGACGACTGACGTAATCCGAGAGCAGCCATTCGAGTTCGAGAGGGGGCGAGGCCCGGAACGGCCGGGGAGTCGGCTTCGCCACCCCATCGTCCGCCAATCAACTGGGACACAGCGGGGTGCCAACGTACGCACCCAGCGCCTCCGGCCCACGACACACCGCAATCCCCCCCCGCCCATCCCCGTCTCCCGCAATTCACTCCGCCTAATCGGCAATTCGTCGCTTTCCGCTACGCTTGAGCCTGTTCGCTTGGCACAGTGAGGTCATGCCGTCATCGACGGCGGTTTTTTGGAGACCATCATGCCTCACGAATCGCCTTACGAATCCGCCCCGCCGTCCACCAGCACCGAGCAGTCGGTGCGCCGCGAAGTGCGCTTGCTGCGCGGCTTCTACCGGCATTTGGCCATCTATCTGCTGGTCAATGGCGGGGTGGCCCTGCTGCATCTGTTCAACCATCAGGAACTGCGCCACGCCTCGGGGATGTTGATCGGCTGGGGTATCGCGCTGGCCATTCACGGTTTGCGCGTGCGCCTGGGCGACCGCTGGTTGGGTCGGGAGTGGGAGGAGGCGAAGGTCAGCGCCCGCCTGCAACGCAGCCCGTCGCAACGATAAGGAGCCGGCGATGCGTACCCTGCTCTCTTGTCTTGCCGCCTTGTCCGCCAATGCCCTCGCCACCGATCTGACGGTGACGGTCGATAACGTGGCGAATGCCGAGGGCCACCTGCGTCTGGCGCTCTACCAGGGGCCCGAGCGCTTTCTGGTGCAGCCGCTGCAGCGCGAATCCCTGCCGGCCACGCCGGGCCGGATGGTATTCGCCTTCCGCGACCTGCCGCCCGGCCGTTACGCTGCCACCGGTTTTCACGACTTGAACGACAACAAGAAGATCGATACCGACCAGTTCGGCCGGCCGCTCGAACCGACGGCTTTCTCGCGCAATGCCAAGGGCAATGGCGGGCCGCCGAGCTTCGAGGATGCGGCTTTCGAGGTCGGCAGCCAGGCCGCGCAGATCACCCTCCACCTGCGTCCGGGTATGCAGCCATGAGTCAGCCCCTCTTCCAGCTAAGCGGCATCGAGCGCTATTTCGCCCTAGGCGAAACGACGGTGCCGGCCTTGCGCGGCGTTTCGCTGTCCATCGAGCGCGGCGAATCGGTGGCGATCTGGGGGCCGTCGGGCAGCGGCAAGTCGACGCTGCTCAACCTGCTCGGCCTGATCGACGCACCGAATGCCGGCGACCTGCGCTTCGACGGCGAAGATGTGCTTGCCCTGGACGATGACGCGCTGACCGACTGTCGCAACCGCAAGATCGGCTTCGTCTTTCAGGGCTTCAACCTGATGCCGGTGCTGACCGCGCTGGAAAACGTCATGCTGCCGCTGCAGATTCGCGGCGTGGCAACCAGCGTCGCCCGGCAACGCGCCAGCGACTGGCTGGCCCACGTTGGCCTGGAACGCTTCGCCGCCCACCGGCCGGACAAGCTCTCCGGCGGCCAGCGCCAGCGCGTGGCGATTGCCCGCGCCCTGGTCGTCGAGCCGATGCTGGTCATTGCCGACGAGCCGACGGCCAATCTCGATTCGGAAAACAGCCGCGCCGTGATCGACCTGCTGCAAAAGATGAACCAGGAAACCGGCGTCACCTGCGTTTTTTCGACCCACGACCCCCGCCTGCTCGACCACGTGCCGCGCCATGTCCGCCTGGCCGACGGCTTGATCGAGTCCGACGTCCACCCGGAGACCGCCTTGTGAATACCTTCAGCCTCGGCTTGCGCAACCTGCGCCGCAATTATCGGCGCAGCCTCACCACCCTGCTCAGCATCGCTTTCGGCTTCGCGGCGGTGGCCTTGTTTTCCGGCTACACCAAGGAGGTCTATCTCGGCCTCACCCAGCAGGCCGTGCATGGCGAGCTGATCGGCCATCTGACGCTGAGCAAGCGCGGCATGAAACAGGAAGGCCGCCTCAAGCCGGAGAAATACCTGCTCAAGGCCGATGAAATCGCCCGCCTCGCCGAACTGGTCAAACAAGCCTACCCGACGGCCCGCGTCGCGCCCCGCCTGGCCTTGTCCGGCCTGGCCTCGAACGGCAAGGTGAGCACCATCTTCCTGGCCGACGGCGTCGCGGCGGACGACATGCTCGCCCTGCGCGGCCCGCGCCGCAACGCTTCCGGCGCCTTGTCGGCAGAGGCCCCGGCCGGCATCACCGTCGCCCGCGGCCTGGCCGCCCTGCTCGGCTTGAAGGAAGGCGACGACGCTTCGCTGCTGGTCAGCACCCTGCACGGCCAGGCCAATGCGGCCGACGCCAGCATCATCGACACCTACAGCACCGGCAATGCCGGGCTGGAGGACAAGGCGCTGTTCATCCCGCTGGCGCTGGCGCAATCGCTCTACGACGCCGACGAACGGGCCGACCGCCTGACCGTGCTGTTGCCCGACATCGCCCTCACCGAAACCGCCCGCCAGCAGCTCGACGCCGCCTTCACCGCCGCCGGGCTGGATGTCGAGATTCAGACCTGGCAGGAGCTGTCGGCCTTCTACCGGCAGGTCAAGGGCATGTTCGACATGATCTTCGGCTTCATTCTCTCCATCGTGCTCGCCATCGTCGTGATGAGCGTCAGCAACGCGATGAGCATGAGCGTCATCGAACGTACCCGCGAGATCGGCACCCTGCGCGCCCTCGGCCTGCGCCGGCTGGGCGTCGTCCGGCTGTTCGTCAGCGAAGCCGTGCTGCTGGTCGGCCTCGGTTGCCTG
>DAIMCQ010000207.1:0-7788 GCA_036726285.1 Azonexus sp. | reverse complement strand
GTTCCTGGTCCATGCCGGCGGGGCCTTCCTGCTGGCGCAAGACGAAATGACCCCGGACAGCCTGGCGCTGATCCGCAACTACAGCCGCGGCCAACTGCTGGAGATGGCCCAAAAGGCCCGCAGCCTGGCCAAGCCCGATGCCACCGCAGAAGTGGCGAACATCTGCGCGGAGAGTGCGAAATAAATGAAACACAAGGTCAAACATATCCATTTTGTCGGCGTCGGCGGTTCCGGCATGAGCGGTATTGCCGAAGTGCTGGCTCACCTCGGTTACACGGTGAGCGGCTCGGACATTGCCGCCAGCACGACGACGCGTCGCCTGGAAGGCGAAGGCATCACGGTGATGATCGGCCATGCCGCCGAGAACATCCGTGGCGCCCAGGCCGTGGTCGTGTCGACGGCGGTTAAGGCCGATAACCCGGAAGTGGTTGCCGCCCGCGAAAAGAAAATCCCGGTGGTGCCGCGCGCCCAGATGCTGGCCGAATTGATGCGCCTGCGGCGCGGCATCGCGATTGCCGGCACCCATGGCAAGACGACGACGACCAGCCTGGTGACCAGCATCCTGGCCGAGGGCGGCATCGACCCGACCTTCGTCATCGGCGGCCGCCTCAACGCCGCCGGGGCCAACGCCCGCCTGGGCGGTGGCGAATTCATCGTGGCCGAGGCCGACGAGTCGGATGCCTCCTTCCTCTTCCTGTCGCCGGTGATCTCGGTGGTGACCAATATCGACGCCGACCATATGGAAACCTATGGTCACGATTTCGAGCGCCTGAAGAGCACCTTCGCCGATTTCCTCAACCGCCTGCCGTTCTACGGCGTGGCGGTGCTCTGCGCCGACGATCCGAATGTCCGGGCGATCATGCCGAATGTGGCCAAGCAGATCGTCACCTACGGCCTGAACCCGGAGTGCAATTTCTACGCCGAGAACGTCGTCGCCGACAACGGTCAGATGCGCTTCGACGTGGTGCGGGTCAATGGCTCGGTGTCGCGCCTGTCGATCACCCTCAACCTACCCGGCATGCACAACGTGCTCAACGCCCTGGCGGCGATTGCCGTGGCGACCGAGTTGCAGGTATCGGATGCGGCGATCATCAAGGCGCTGGCCGAGTTCAAGGGCGTCGGCCGCCGCTTCCAGCGCTACGGCGAGGTGGCCTTGCCGACGGGGGGCAGCTTCACGCTGGTTGATGACTACGGCCATCATCCGGTCGAAATGGCGGCGACGCTGGCCGCCGCGCGCGGCGCCTTCCCCGGCCGCCGCCTGGTGCTGGCTTTCCAGCCGCACCGCTACACGCGGACCCGCGACTGTTTCGAGGATTTCATCAAGGTGCTGAGCACCGTCGATGCGCTGCTGCTGGCCGAAATCTATGCCGCCGGCGAAGCGCCGATCGTTGCTGCCGACGGCCGTTCGCTGGCCCGCGCCCTGCGCGTCACCGGCAAGGTCGAGCCGGTGTTTGTCGAAGATATCGCGGCGCTGCCGCAAACCATTCTGGATGTCGCCCGTGACGGCGATGTCGTGTTGTGCATGGGCGCCGGTTCGATCGGTGCCGTTCCGGGCAAGGTGGTGGAGTTCAAATGAGCGGTTTCGGTAAAGTCGCAGTCCTTTTCGGCGGTACTTCCGCCGAGCGCGAGGTCTCCCTCAACAGCGGTTCGCGGGTGCTGGCCGCCTTGCAGGGGCAAGGGATCGATGCCCACGCCTTCGACCCGGCGGTGCAGCCGCTCGATGCGCTCAAGGGTTACGACCGCGCCTTCATCGCGCTGCACGGTCGGCACGGCGAAGACGGCACCATCCAGGGCGCCCTGGAAGTCATGCACATTCCCTACACCGGCCCCGGCGTGCTGGCTTCGGCGCTGGCCATGGACAAGTTCCGCACCAAGCTGATGTGGCAGGCGGCCAAGCTGCCGATTCCCGAATACGTGCTGCTCGATGCCGATTCCGATTTCGCCGCGATCGAGGCTCGCCTCGGCCTGCCGCTGTTCGTCAAGCCGGCGCGCGAAGGTTCGTCGATCGGCATCACCAAGGTCAAGGCGGCCGGCCAGTTGGCTGCTGCCTACACCGAAGCGGCCCGCCACGATCCGCTGGTGATCGCCGAAAAGGGCGTCATGGGCGGTGAGTACACCATCGGCATCCTGGGCGATGCGGCGTTGCCGATCATCAAGATCGAGCCGGCCACCGAGTGGTACGACTACGAAGCCAAATACAACCGCGACGACACCCGTTATCTCTGCCCGTGCGAGCTGCCGGCCGACCAGCAGGCGCTGATCAGCAAGCAGGCGCTGGAGGCCTTCCGCATCCTGGGCGGGCGAGGTTGGGGACGGGTCGATTTTTTGATGGACGAGGCCGGCAAGCACTATTTCCTGGAAGTGAATACCGCACCGGGCATGACCGACCACTCGCTGGTGCCGATGGCGGCCCGCGTCGCCGGCATGGACTACCCGGTGCTGGTGCGTCGCGTCCTTGAACTGGCTGCCCACGACTGAGTGAATGAATGTGGAACAAACCGCACCTGCTGAATGCGATCGCCGACCTGCTGATGCTGGCCGCTTCGGCCGCATTGCTGGCCGCGGCGGCCGTCTGGCTGGTGCGCGTGCCGTCGCTGCCGGTGCATCAGGTGGTTTTTGCCGAGCCGCTGGCGCATACGCGGCGGCTGGAAATCGAGCAGGTATTGCCGGCGGCGATCAAGGGCAATTTTTTCAGCCTCAATCTGGAAATGGTGCGCGGCACGCTGGGCGGTCTGCCCTGGGTGCGCAAGGTCGATGTACGACGGATCTGGCCGGCCCGGCTGGAGGTACGGATCGAGGAGCATCGGCCGCTGGCGCGCTGGGGCGAGGGGCGGGGCGAGTTGGTGAACAGCTATGGCGAAGTCTTTGCAGCCTTGCTGCCGGAAGCCGAACTGGCCGCCTTGCCCTTGTTGTACGGGCCGCCGGGAACGGCTTCGGAGGTGCTGAAACGCTACAGCGAGTTGGTCGGCACCTTCCGGACGGTGAACGAGAAACCGATACAGGTGATCTTGTCGCCGCGTCTGGCCTGGCAGCTGAAGCTGGAGAACGGCATGCTCGTCGATATGGGGCGCGAGCAGCCGAAGGCGCCGGTTGGCGTGCGCCTGCAACGTTTTATCGAGGTGTATCCGGAAACCGTCGCCAAGCGGGCGATACGGCCGACGGTCGTGGATTTGCGGTATCCGAATGGTTTCGCCGTGCGTGTTGCCGGCGAGGGGAAGGGAAAGTAAGCATATGAGCAGGGACAACAAGGATCTGGTCGTCGGTCTCGATATCGGGACGTCGAAAATCGTCGCGCTGGTCGCCGAGATCGATCAGGAAGGGCATCTCAACGTCATCGGCATGGGCTCGCAGGATTCGCGCGGCCTGAAGAAGGGCGTCGTGGTCAACATCGAGGAAACGGTGCACACCATCAGTCGCGTCGTGCAGGAAGTCGAGTTGATGGCCGATTGCAAGGTCAAGGATGTCTATACCGGGATCGCCGGCAGCCACATCAAGAGCTTCAATTCCAGCGGCATGGTGGCGATCAAGGACAAGGAAGTCACCCAGAGCGACGTCGAGCGCGTCATCGAAACCGCCAAGGCGATGCCGATTCCGGCCGATCAGGAAATCCTCCACATCCTCACCCAGGAATTCGTCATCGACGGCCAGGACGGAATCCGCGAGCCGATCGGCATGAGCGGCATGCGCCTGGAAGTCAAGACGCACATCGTCACCGGGGCCGTCTCCGCTGCCCAGAACATCGTCAAGTGCGTGCGCCGTTGCGGCCTTGAGGTCAATGACCTGGTGCTGCAGCCGCTGGCTTCGAGCTATGCCGTGTTGTCCGAGGACGAGAAGGATCTCGGCGTCTGCCTGATCGACATCGGCGGCGGTACCACCGACATCGCGGTGTGGACCCAGGGGGCGATTCGCCATACCTCGGTCATTCCCATTGCCGGCGACCAGGTCACCAACGACATCGCCATGGCCTTGCGCACGCCGACCCGCGAAGCCGAGGACATCAAGTGCAAGTACGGTTGCGCCCTGTCGCAACTGGCCGATGCGGCCGAGAACATGGAAGTGGCCGGGGTCGATGACCGGCCGAGCCGCAAGTTGAGCCGCCGGGCGCTGGCCGATGTCATCCAGCCGCGCGTCGAGGAACTCTACGAATTGATCCAGAACGAGCTGCGCCGCGCCGGCTTCGAGGAGGTGCTCTCCTCCGGCATCGTGCTGACCGGCGGCGCCAGCGTCATGCCGGGCATGGTCGAGTTGGGCGAGGAAATTTTCCACATGCCGGTGCGCCTGGGGAACCCGAAATACCACGGCAGCCTGGCCGACGTCGTGCAAAGCCCGCGCTTCTCGACCGCCTTCGGGCTGTTGCTGGAAGCCCAGGCGCAGCGCAAGCGGGGCCAGAAGATCCAGGAAAAGCAAGGTTTCAAGGATGTCTTGTCCGGCATGAAAGATTGGTTTGCCAAGAATTTTTGATTTGTTTTTGAACAGTTTTTTCAGAGGAGGTAGTTATGTTTGAGATCATCGAGAAGGACGAGGAAACCGGCACGATCATCAAGGTGTTCGGGGTGGGCGGTGCGGGTGGCAATGCGATCGAACACATGATTCGCGAAGGCGTGAACGGCGTCGAATTCATCGCCGCCAACACCGATGCGCAGGCGCTGAGCCGCAATGCCGCTGGCAGCAAGCTGTCGCTGGGCAAGACCGGTCTGGGCGCTGGCGCCAAGCCGGAAAAGGGTCAGGAAGCGGCGCAGGAGCATCGCGACGAGATCCGCGCCAGCCTGGAAGGGGCGCACATGGCCTTCATCACCGCCGGCATGGGCGGTGGCACGGGTACTGGTGCTGCCCCGGTGGTGGCCGAGATCGCCCGCGAAATGGGCATCCTGACCGTCGGCGTGGTGACCAAGCCGTTCAGCTTCGAAGGCAACAAGCGGATGAAGTCCGCCGAAGCCGGTATTGCCGAATTCTCCAAGCACGTCGATTCGCTGATCGTCATCCTCAATGACAAGCTGATGGAAGTCATGGGCGACGACGCCGATGTCGACGATTGCTTCAAGGCGGCTGACGATGTGCTGAAGAACGCTGTCGGCGGTATTGCCGAAATCATTACCTACCCGGGCCTGGTCAACGTCGACTTCGAAGACGTCCGCACCGTGATGGGTGAAATGGGTCGTGCCATGATGGGTTCCGCTGCAGCCGCCGGCATCGACCGTGCCCGTATCGCCGCCGAACAGGCCGTCGCCTCGCCGTTGCTCGAAGGCGTCAATTTGTCCGGTGCCAAGGGCGTGCTGGTCAATATCACGGCTGCCAAGGGCGGCCTGAAGATGAAGGAAGTCAACGAAGTGATGAATACCGTCAAGGCCTTTGCAGCCGAAGACGCTCACATCATCTTCGGTGCCGTGTACGACGAACTGATGGGCGATGCCTTGCGCGTCACCGTGGTCGCCACCGGTCTCGGCCAGGCGGTTGCCAAGCGCCAGACCTTCGAAGTGATCAATACCCCGGTCGTCCAGGCACAAGCTACCGGCACGCACGATGCCATCGCTTTCGCCAGCGGTCCGGCCATCGACTACAACCAGATTGCCGACGTGCCGGCCGTGGTGCGCAAGCGCAACGTCACCGTCGAAGCGCTGGCCAACAGCGGGGTCGATCGTTACGACATTCCGGCTTTCCTGCGCAAACAGGCTGACTGAATGTAAGAAAACATCTCTCTGAAAAAGGGCGGCGGTGCATTGTGTTACAATGCGCCGCTCCCCAAATTATTCAAGCACTTGCATGCTCAAGCAACGCACGCTCAAGACCCTTATCCGCGCTTCAGGCGTCGGCCTGCATGGCGGTGTCAAGGTCAACATGACCCTGCGCCCGGCTGCGCCGAATACCGGCATCATCTTTCGTCGCGTTGATCTGCCGGAGCCGGTGGATATTCCCGCCAAGGCCTTCATGGTCGGCGATACCCGCATGTGCTCGTGCCTGGAATTCGAGGGGGTCAAGGTTGGAACCATCGAACACCTGATGTCGGCCTTTGCCGGTCTCGGGATCGATAATGCTTGGGTTGATCTGGATGCGCCGGAAGTGCCCATCCTCGACGGTTCGGCTGCGCCGTTCGTTTTCCTGATCCAGTCGGCTGGTATCGAGGAACAGAACGCGGCCAAGAAATTCATTCGCGTCACCCGCCCGATCGAAGTCCGCGACGGCGACAAGTGGGCGCGTTTCGAGCCTTACGACGGTTATCGTCTGGCTTTCTCCATCGTTTTCAATCATCCGGCCATCGACAAGTCGGCCCAGAAGGCCGAGATCGATTTCGCCGAGCATTCCTATGTTCGCGAAGTGGCGCGGGCCCGGACTTTCGGCTTCATGCAGGAAGTCGAATACCTGCGCGAGAACGGCCTGGCGCTGGGCGGCGGCCTGGAGAACGCGATCGTGCTCGACGAATTCCGCGTGCTCAATCAGGATGGTCTGCGTTACGGCGACGAGTTCGTCAAACACAAGATTCTCGACGCGGTGGGCGATCTCTACCTGCTCGGCCATCCGCTATTGGCTTCGTATTCCTCCCACAAGGGCGGCCATGCGATGAACAATCTGCTCGCCCGGGAATTGCTCAATCACCAGGAATCCTGGGAGTTTGCCAGCTACGAAGTGGCGGAGCATGCCCCGGCCGGCGTGACCCGCTGGCTGAATCAGCCGGCCTAAGACGGCATGTGGCTGCTGCGTCTGCTGGCAGTCATTCTGGTGGTCGCGATCGGAGCCGGTTTGCTGCTCCATGTGCTGACCGGAAACCGCTTTTACCTGGCCTTGGCGTGGCGACTTTTTCGCTACGGTATCGTCTTCGCGCTGCTTGTTTTTGCGCTGATGATCATCGAGCGCGTTGTCCTCATCCCCGTTTGATGGCGCGTGCCAGCAGGTTGTCCAGGGCATCGCGCAACGGACCTTTCGGCAGCTTTTCGGTTGCCGTCTGCAATGCCCCGCAGGCCTTGGCGGAGAGCGGTTTTTCGGTCGAAGGCATTGATTGGAAAGGAATAAGGCGGGGTTGTACTTTTACTTCCATGTCTATACACTCCGCTCCTCCTTTCGATAACTCGCCGCACAAACGCTGACTCATCTGGCGAATTTTGCTGGCGACCGCGCCGTTATCGGCGTGGATAACGATTTTCCCCGACTTGTAGTTGGCAACGTGCGCCGAGTGACGTAGTCCTGCCGGTGCAATGGCTTCGAAGCGTCGAGAGAGTTTGAGCAACAGGCGAGCATGGCCCAGTAGACGGCCGGCAGCCGCATCGCGATCGAGAAAGTGCTCTGGCTCGTGGTACATAAAGGAGGTTCCGTGCAGATTATTCTGGTTTCACGCCATCTGAAGGCAGCGCGCACCATCACCATTATGCCTCGTCACGTTGCGACGGTGCTGCTGGTCTTTACGCTGCTTGTTCTGGCGACCTCGGCCTTGTTCTCCTGGCTATCGGTCCATTGGCGTCTTCCCGTTGTCGAAAACCTGCTGTTGTCATTGCAGCAGCGCGAGGCACAGAAGACGCAGGAGTTCGTATCCCATAACCTGCAGACGATGGCTACCCGCCTGGGGGAGTTGCAGGCACGCGTCATGCAGCTCGATGGCCTGGGCGAAAGGGTGTCGACACTGGCTGGCGTCAAGCGGGAAGTGTTTACGGAGTCGCCGAAGTCGGCGCAGGGGGGGCCTTATGTTCCGGTGTCGATGACGGCTGGCGAATTGCAGCGCGAAATCGAACGGCTGGCCCGGCAGGTTGATGACCATGGCAGCGAACTCGATGTGCTTGAGTCACGGCTCTTGGAAAAGCG
>DAIMCQ010000206.1:5205-7813 GCA_036726285.1 Azonexus sp. | reverse complement strand
ATGGTGGTGCATCTGGTGCACAAATCGGATGACGGTCAACTGGCTGTCGTCGCCGTGCTGCTCGAACGCGGCAACGAAAACCCGTTCATCCAGACCCTGTGGAACTACATGCCGCTGGAGAAGAATGCCTCGGTCGAACCGCCGGGCATTACGGTCAATCCACTCGATCTGCTGCCCAGCGGCCGCAGCTACTACACCTACATGGGCTCGCTAACCACGCCCCCCTGTTCGGAAGGCGTGCTGTGGCTGGTCATGAAGCAACCGGTGCAAGTCTCGGGCGACCAGATCAACATCTTCAGCCGTCTCTATCGCAACAATGCCCGCCCGATTCAGCCGACTGCCGGGCGTCTGATCAAGGAAGGTCGTTGACCTGAGACAGGGCAAAGGGTAACTTAATGACTCTCGGGTCATTAAGTTACCATGTCAGTCATCCCCGCCCCCCGCAAACGTCGCAAGGAAGCCCGGCCATCCGAATTACTGGCGGCGGCACTGGCCTTGTTCGTCGAGAAGGGCTACGCCGCCACCCGGCTTGAAGACGTCGCCAATTGCGCCGGCGTATCCAAAGGCACCCTCTATCTCTACTACGCGAACAAGGAAGCCCTGTTCAAGGCAGTCATCCAGGAAGGCATCGTTCCGGTCATCGCCGAAAACGAGCTGATCGCAGCACAACACACGGGCAGCAGTTTCGCACTGCTCGATAAATTGCTCGACAACTGGTGGCGCAAGATCGGCCAGACCGGACTGGCCGGCATCCCCAAGTTGATGATCGCCGAAGCCCGCAATTTCCCCGAAGTTGCGAAGTTCTACTACGAAAATGTGATCAACCGCGGACGGGCGCTGGTCGGCGCCGCGCTGAAGCGCGGCATGGCCAGTGGCGAATTTCGCCCCAGCGACGTTGAAACGACCATCGACGTGATCATTGCCCCGATTCTGATGCTCTTGATCTGGCGCTATTCGATCGGCTGCTTGCAGGAACACGAAGGTGACCCGGAGCAGTATTTGCGCATACACATGAGCTTGTTACGGCAGGGCTTGAGCAATTCGGCGAATGAGAGTCAGGTATAATTTTGCTTTGTCGGAATCAATATATTAGCTTGTGCTAATATTTAAGCCTGCGGAGACCCCAATGAATATCGAGCAAGCGCGTTTCAACATGATTGAGCAGCAGATCCGGCCCTGGGAGGTTCTGGATCCGCAAGTTCTCGACCTGCTTTTCGTCGTCAAGCGCGAGGATTTCGCGCCTGCGGCCTACCGCAACCTGGCCTTCGCCGACCTGGAAATTCCGCTGGGCAGCGGCCAGGTCATGCTCGCCCCCCGCATCGAAGCCCGCCTGTTACAGGAACTGGCCGTCAAGAAGACCGACAAGGTGCTCGAAATCGGTACCGGCTCCGGTTACATGGCCGCCTTGCTGGCCGCCCGCGCCGAGCATGTCGTCAGTATCGAGTCCCGTCCCGAGCTGGCTGATTTCGCCCGTCAGAACCTCGAACGTGCCGGCATTGCCAACGTCACCATCGAAGTCGCCAACGGCGCTGCCGGCTGGTCGCAGCGCGGCCCGTATGATGCGATTGTCGTCTCCGGTTCGCTGCCCGCCGTGCCTGATGCACTGCTCAAGCAACTCCGCGTCGGCGGCCGCCTGGCCATCGTGGTCGGCGAAGCACCGGTCATGGAAGCCCAATTGATCACCTGTACCGCCGATGGCGTCTACAACACGGTCAACCTGTTCGAAACGGTCATCCCGGCCCTCGACAACGCCGCCCCAAAATCAGCATTCTCCTTCTGATGAAACAGCTCGACGTACGCGAACTGGCAGCCTGGCTGGCCGACACCGGCCGGCCCAAGCCGCTGCTGCTCGATGTGCGCGAGCCGGATGAGTTCGAGCTGTGTCGCATCGAAGGCTCGACCCACATCCCGATGCATACGGTTCCGCTGCGTTGTGACGAAATCGATCCGGAACAACCGGTTGTGGTGATCTGCCATCATGGCGGGCGCAGCATGCAGGTGGCGATGTTCCTGGAGCGCAAGGGCTACGACGAGGTACACAACCTGCAGGGCGGCGTCGATGCCTGGGCCGGATTGATCGATCAAACAATGCGTCGTTATTGAGGAAGGCATGAAAAAACTCGCCTGGCTGCTGGTTTCTCCGCTCGTTGCCGGACCGCTTTTTGCGGCCGACCTGATGCAGGTCTATCGCGAAGCGCAAAACAACGATCCAACCTTCGCCGCGGCCCGCTCAACCCTGGATGCCGGGCGCGAAAAAATGCCGCAAGCCCGTGCCGGCCTGCTTCCCGCCGTGAACATGTCGGGCAACACCGTGTGGAATGAAAACGAAGTCGCCCTGCATGGCGGCAACACGCTAGCCAAACCGCACTACAACAGCAATGCCTATCAGGTCAGCCTGAGCCAGCCATTGTTCCGCTGGCAAAACTGGGTCAGCTACGACCAGTCGAAACTGCAGGTTGCCCAGGCCGAGGTGAATTTCACCCAGGCCCGCCAGGACTTGATCCTGCGCGTCGCCCAGGCTTATTTTGATGTCATTTACGCCAGCGAGAACCTGAAAGCCGTCGAAGCCAACAAACCCGCAGGAGTCAAAGGGAAACTGATCAATAAA
>DAIMCQ010000206.1:0-5195 GCA_036726285.1 Azonexus sp. | reverse complement strand
GCTCGAATCGGCCAAGAAAAACTTCGAGGTCGGTACGGCAACCATCACCGACACCCACGAAGCCCAGGCCCGCTACGATCTCGCCGTGGCCCAGGAAATTGCCGCCCAAAGCGACCTTGAGGTCAAGCAACGGGCACTGCAATCGATCATCGGCAAAGAGCCGGGCCCCTTGGCGCCGACGCGCAAGGATGCCCAACTGGCGCAACCGCAACCCAACGACATGAGCCAATGGGTCGCGGCCGCCGAAAAGGACAGCCTGAGCGTCCAAGTGCAACAGGCCAATGCCGATATCGCCGCCCGCGAAGTCGACAAGCAGCGCGCCGGCCATTACCCGACGCTCGATCTGGTGGCCAATGTCGGCACCTCCAAATCCTACGGTTCGACGACCTTGGGCCTGATGGATACCGACTTCCAGAACGTCGGCCTGCAACTCAACGTGCCGCTCTTCCTCGGCGGCCAGGTTGCCTCGCGCCAGCGCGAAGCTGCCGCCAACCGCGGTGCGGCCTTGTCCACACTGGAAGCGGCCCGCCGCGGCGCCGCCCTCTCGGCGCGGCAGTATTACCTCGGCGTCAGCAACGGCCTGGCCCAGGTCCGCGCCCTGAAAGCTGCCCTGGTCTCGTCGCAATCGGCACTCGAATCGAACAAGCTCGGCTATGAAGTCGGCGTTCGCATCAACATCGACGTACTCAACGCCGAAAACCAGGTCTATGTCACCCGCCGCGATCTGGCCAAGGCCACGCTCGACACCCTGATGGCGCAACTGCGCCTGAAGGCTGCCGTCGGCGGACTCGGCGACGACGACGTCGTCGAGATCAACGCCCTGCTCGACCCGTCCAGCGCACAATAAGCGCCAACATGCGTTGCGCGGCGCCCTGGTGGGCCTGCGCAAACGCCCGACTGGCCCGCTGCATTTCGGCCCGACGAACACCATCCCTCAGCAAGCCATCGACCGCCTGTCCGAGTTCGAGCGGATCGGCAACCCGGCAGGCCGCGCCGGCGGCAATGGAATCCTCGGTTGCCTGCAGGAAATTGAAGGTGTGCGGCCCAACCAGCACCGGACAGCCGCAAGCCGCCGCCTCGATCAGATTCTGCCCCCCCAGCGGCAACAAGCTGCCGCCAATGAAAGCTAGATCGGCCAAGGCGAAATAGGCGGCCATTTCGCCCATGCTGTCGCCCAGCCAGACTTCGGTCGCCGCCACCGGCAGGCCCTGGCTACGCCTGACGACAGCCAGGCCCTGCTCGGCCAGCAAACCGGCCACCTCGTCGAAGCGCTGCGGATGACGCGGCACCAGCACCAGCAAGGCATTGGCCACCTTGACCCGATGCCAGGCTTCCAGCACCAGCACTTCTTCGCCCTCGCGGGTGCTGGCCGCCAGCCAGACCGGCCGGGCGCCGATCGCCGCCCGCCAGTCCTGGCCCAGGGCGATTTTCTCGGGCGACGGGGCGACATCGAATTTCAAATTGCCGCTGATTTCAACGCAGAGGGCCCCCAAGTCGGCGATCCGGGCCGCATCGCCCGCAGTCTGCGCCGCCACGCCCGCCAACGAGGCGAAGGCCGGCCGCACCAGCCCGCCCAGACGGCCGTAACCACGGGCCGAACGAGCCGACAGGCGGGCGTTCATCAGCAGCACCGGGATGTCGCAGCGCTTGGCCTGGGCCAGCAGGTTCGGCCAGATCTCGGTTTCCATCAAGACCCCGAAAGCCGGCGAGAAATGCTTGAAAAAGCGCGCCACGGCACCGGGATAGTCATAGGGCAGATACGCCTGGATAACCCCTGCGCCATAGACCTGCCGGCCCGCCTCGCGGCCGGTCGGCGTCATGCCGGTAAGCAGGATGCGATGCGCCGGCCAACGGGCCTGCAAAGCCTCGATCAGCGGCTGCGCGGCGCGCGTCTCGCCGACTGAAACGGCGTGCACCCAAATCAGCTTGGTCGAAGGGACGGGCCGGTAGAAGCCGTAGCGCTCGCCAAGGTGCTGCAGATACTCGGGCTGTTTGCGCCCGCGCCAGAGCAGGCGCAGCCAGATCAAGGGCGTCAGCAGGTAAAGCAGCAGCGAATAGAGCCGACGGGCCATCAGGCGAGCTCCGCCTGCAACTCGCCCAGCACCGCGTCGACGCTCGGCGTCTGGGCCTTGCCGCCGAGATTGCGATGGAAACCGACGCCCAGCACGCCGGTCAGCCCCGGATCGGTGGCCGTATACAGCGCGATGGTCGGCACCTTGAGCGCCACCGCCAGATGCGTCAGCCCGGTATCGACACCGACCGCCGCCTGCGCCCCGGCCAGCACCCCGGCCAGCTCGGCAATACCCAGCGACGGCGCAGCAACCGCGCCGGGAATGCCCTCGGCCAGCCGCGTCGCCCGCGCCCGCTCGACCGCATTCCCCGCCGGTAGCACGATGCCGAAGCCCTGGTACCAGAGACGCTTGCCCAAATCGAGCCAATGCGACTCCGGCCACAGCTTGTCGTCGCGACTGGTCGCGCTCAGGAAAACGACGTAGGGCTTTGCCGGCAACCAGTCAAACGTCGCCGCCGGCACGGCAATGCCGTAATCCGGCGCCGCCTCGGCAAGGTAATCGAAGGCGGCAGCGGCCAGTTGGCGGTTGCGCACGACGGCGTGCAGGTCGCGGGCCACGCTGTAGCGTCGCGTATAGAGACTGCTGGCCAGCGGCTCGCGCGCCGAATCGGCGGCGTAACCAGCCAGCGGACCGCGCGCCCGGCGAGCCAGGAGGGCGCTTTTGACCAGGCCCTGCGTATCGAGCACCAGATCGTACGACTTCGCCTGCACCGCAACCCGGAACGCTGATATTTCCCGCCAGGTTTGCGCCTTGAACAGGTGCTTGCGCCAACGTCGGATCGCTACCGGAATAATCTGCCCGACCCCCGGATGCAGCCGTGGAATGGCGGCAAAACTG
This sequence comes from Azonexus sp., assembly GCA_036726285.1. Classification (GTDB taxonomy): domain Bacteria; phylum Pseudomonadota; class Gammaproteobacteria; order Burkholderiales; family Rhodocyclaceae; genus Azonexus. The sequence continues at coordinate 2,286 of DAIMCQ010000206.1, read as the reverse complement.
TCTTCGACGCACCAATCTATCTCGGCTTGCGGCAAGTGCTTCTTCAGATCGCTGATCACCGGCAGGTTGTGGATGACATCGCCGAGCGAGGAAGTTTTCACGATCAATATGCGCATCGGCGGATAAAATGCTGGCTTTCGAAGCCGCGATTATAAATGCCCGCCACGCGCCAGCCGCTCTCTGTTGCCATCATCACGCTCAATGCGGCTTCGCAACTCGAAGCCTGCCTGGCCAGCGCCCGTTTCGCCGATGAAATCGTCGTCGTCGACTCGGGCAGCACCGACGGCACCCAGGCCCTGGCCGAAAGCCACGGCGCCCGCGTCATCCAACAGGACTGGCTTGGCTTCGGCCCGCAGAAACAATTCGCCGTCGACCAGGCCCGCCACGACTGGGTGCTCTGCCTCGACGCCGACGAACGGGTCAGCCCGGCACTGCAAACCGCCATCGAGGCAGCCCTGGCCAAGCCGAGCCACGGCGCCTATCGCTTTCCGCGCTGCAACCGCTTTCTCGGCCGCTACCTGAAACATGGCGAAGGCTATCCGGACTGGAGCCTGCGCCTGTTCGACCGCCGCCAGGCCGGCTGGTCGGACGACGCAGTCCATGAGAAGGTGGTCACCAACGGCCCGGTGGGCAGCCTGCGCGGCGACCTGCTGCACGATTCGGCCGAATCGCTGGCCAGCTACCTGACCAAGCAGAATCGCTACACCACGCTGGCCGCCGAAATGGCGCTCGCCGCCGGCAAACGCCCGAGCTTCGCCCGCATCGCGCTCAGCCCGCTGGTCCGCTTCATCAAGTTCTACCTGATCCGCCAGGGCTTCCGCGACGGCCTGCCCGGGCTGATCCACATCGCCATCGGCTGTTTCAACAGCATGATGAAGTATTCCAAGATGCTGGAGCAGCGTCATTCCGATGCTGCACTGCGGTAAAATTCAACGACTTACATTCAGGGCAAAACCGTGAAAATTCTCGTCACCGGCGCCGCCGGCTTCATCGGCATGACCACCTCGCTACGCCTGCTGGCCCGCGGCGACGAAGTGGTCGGCCTCGACAACCTCAACGACTATTACGAGGTCTCGCTCAAGGAAAGCCGTCTCAAGCGCCTGACCGCCCTGCCCGGCTTCCGCTTCGTCAAACTCGACGTCGGCGACCGGGCCGGCATGGAAAAGCTGTTCGCCGAGGAAAAGTTCGACAAAGTCATCCACCTCGCCGCCCAGGCCGGGGTGCGTTACTCGATCCAGAACCCGCATGCCTACGTCGACAGCAACCTGGTCGGCTTCATCAACATCCTCGAAGGCTGCCGCCATCATCAGGTGCAGCACCTGGTCTACGCCTCCAGCTCCAGTGTCTATGGCGGCAACACCAGGATGCCTTTCTCCGAGCACGACAGCGTCGATCACCCGGTCAGCCTGTACGCCGCGACCAAGAAGGCCAACGAGCTGATGGCGCACACCTACAGCCACCTCTACGGTCTGCCCACCACCGGCCTGCGCTTCTTCACCGTCTATGGCCCGTGGGGCCGCCCGGACATGGCCTTGTTCCTGTTCACCAAGGCCATCCTCGAAGGCCGTCCGATCGACGTCTTCAACCACGGCAACATGAAGCGCGACTTCACCTACATCGACGACATCGTCGAAGGCGTGATCCGCGTCATGGATCGCAATGCCGCGGCCAATCCCAACTACGACGCGATGGCCGCCGACCCGGCGACCAGCAACGTGCCCTACCGCGTCTTCAACATCGGCAACAACAACCCGGTCCAGCTGCTCGACTTCATCGGCGCCATCGAAAGCGCCCTCGGCATGCCGGCTGAAAAGCGCCTGCTGCCGATGCAGGACGGCGATGTTCCAGCCACCTACGCCGACACCGACCTGCTCAACGACTGGGTCGGTTTCGTCCCGGCCACCACCGTCCAGGAGGGCGTCAATCGCTTCATCGCCTGGTATCGCGACTACTACAAGGTTTAAGGATCAGCTATGTGCGGCATCGTTGCGGCAGCAGCCGGCAAGAACATCGTTCCCGTCCTCGTCGAGGGCCTGAAGAAGCTCGAATATCGCGGCTACGACTCGGCCGGCCTGGCCGTCATCGGTGCCGACGGCATCGAACGCGTCCGTTCGGTCGGGCGCGTCGCCGAACTCGAAGCCGCCTCGGCCTCCACCTCGGCCGTCAGCGGCATTGCCCACACCCGCTGGGCAACGCACGGCGTCCCCTGCGAGCGCAACGCCCACCCGCACGTTTCCGGCGGCCTGGCCGTCGTGCACAACGGCATTATCGAGAACCACGAAGTCT
>DAIMCQ010000205.1:0-7817 GCA_036726285.1 Azonexus sp. | reverse complement strand
TCTGCCCGAGCTACGGCATGAGCGAAACCGCCGCCCAGATCGCCACCCACTGTCCGAGCGATGGCCCCTGGCAAGCCGGACTCGTTGGCCGGCCGTTGAGCGGCAGCGATATTGCCATCGACGACCGCGGCCGCATCCGCATTCGCGGCCGCCAGGTCATGCTCGGCTACCTTGGCGGCGCCGGTATCGATGCCGCCGGCTGGCTCACCACCGGCGATCTCGGCCGGATCGCCACCGATGGCCGGCTGACCGTCATCGGCCGAGCCGACGACATGCTGATCAGCGGTGGCCGCAACATCCACCCCGTCGAGGTTGAAGCCTGCCTCGCCGCCTGCAGCGGCGTGCGCGATGTGGCCGTAACCGGTGTGCCGGATGCGGTATGGGGCGACCTGATTGTCGCGCTGGTGGTCGGCGAGGTCGTTCCGGAACAACTGCTCGACCACGCCCGCCAGCATCTGCCCAGCGCCGCGCGGCCACGCCGCCTGGTCTTTCTCGACCGGCTGCCGCGCAACGCCACCGGCAAGCTGGAACGCTCCGCCCTGCGCCGGATTGCGGCCGAACAGGCCGAACCCGCCTCGCCATGATCGAACGCCTGCGCCAGCGCCTCAACGCCCCCGACCTGGCCAGCCGTCTGGCCCGCCTGGCCGATGGCGCCCCCGCCACGGCACCACTCAGCCTGGGCATCGACCTTGGCCCGGGCTGCGACGACTGGCTGCATCTGCTGCCCGACGGCCATGCCTGCTGGTATCGCGCCCGACCGGAGCACGGCGAATACCGGCTCGGCATCGGCCATTTGCTGCAGGTTGAAAGCAGCGGCAGTCAGCGCTTTGCCGCCCTCGACCATGCCTGGAACAGCCTGTGCCGCCAATGGCGGCATGAAACCGGCGCCCGGCCGCTCGCCTTCGCCGGTTTCGCCTTTGCCGAACAGAGGGGCGGCACGCTGCCCAACGCCCTTCTCGCCATCCCCGGCATCCTGTTTGAATGCCTCGACGGCCATTGCCGGGTGACGCTGAATACCCTGGCCGGCGAGGCCGAGCAAGCCATCAGCGCCTGGCGGCAACTGCTCAAGCCGCCATCCGGCCGGCACAGCACAACGGCAGGCACGCCGGATCAGGTGCCGCAACACGCTGGCGCGCTGGCCGACCAAGTCTGGCTGGCACGGGTCAATGCCGCACTGCGCGACATCGCTGCCGGTCGGGTGGACAAGTTGGTCTTGAGTCGCCGCCGACTGATTCGGGCGGCGGCTCCCTTCTCGGCCCACAACATTCTCAAGAGCCTGGTACAGCAACAGGCATCGGCCCTGGTCTACGCCTTTGGCAACGGCCGGCAGGTCTTTCTCGGTGCCAGCCCGGAGCGCCTGGTGCTGAAAAGCGGTTGCGCCGTCCGCGCTGACGCCCTGGCCGGCACGGCCTGGCCTGGATCGCCGGCACTGAGCGGCGAAAAGAATCATCACGAACAATCGCTGGTCGTGCGCGCCGTAGTCGAGGCCCTTGCTCCCCTCTGCACGGGCTTGCCGCTGGTTGAGGCACAACGGGAACAGGCGGCCGGAAAATTGACCCATCTGCGCAACGAAATCTCGGCTCAGCTAAAGCCGGAAGCCACACTCTGGAACCTGGTCGATGCACTGCACCCAACCCCGGCAATCGGCGGCTATCCAGGCCCGGCTGCCCAGGACTGGCTGCAGCGCCATGACGAATACCGCGGCGCCTGGTACAGCGGCGGTTTCGGTCTGCTCGAAGCCAACGGCGACGGCGAGTTTTCAGTCGCCCTGCGCTCGGCACTGCTCGATGGCCCGTGCGCCGAACTGCAGGCCGGCGCCGGCATTGTTGCCGGCTCGCAGCCGGAGCAGGAACTGGCCGAGACCGAAGCCAAGCTCGGCACCCTGCTCGCGGCGCTGACAGCGCCAACCGCGGCCAGACAGCAACGCCAGGCCGGCTAGTTGGCCGCCCGGGCGGACGACCGCAAGCAGCCCCCGGATGAGGGCAGCGTGTCCCGTACTATCGATTCACATCGACCACGACGCGACCGCGTACCTTGCCTTCGAGAATCTCAGCCGCTACGCCAATCGCTTCACCCAGGGAAATTTCCCGGCTGATCGCATCCAGCTTCCCGATATCCAGGTCGCGCGCCAGACGCGCCCAGGCTTCGAGACGCACGGCCTTCGGCGCCATCACGCTATCGATACCGTAAAGCGTCACGCCACGCAGGATGAAGGGTGCCACCGAAGATGGGAAATCCATGCCCTGGGCCAGGCCGCACGCGGCGACGGCACCACGGTATTTGGTAGTGGCGCAGGCATTGGCCAGCGTATGGCTGCCTACCGCATCGACCACGCCTGCCCAGCGCTCCTTGCCCAGGGGTTTGCCGGGTTGCGACAGCTCGTTGCGGTCGATCACGGCGCTGGCGCCGAGCGCCTTGAGGTGGGCTTCCTCTTCGGCCCGTCCGGTCGAAGCCACCACGGTGTAACCGAGCTTGGCCAGCAAGGCGATGGCGACACTGCCGACCCCGCCATTGGCACCGGTCACCAGGATTTCGCCATCGGCCGGCTTGATGCCATGCTTTTCCAGGGCCAGCACGCAAAGCATCGCGGTGTAGCCGGCGGTACCGATCGCCATTGCCTGGCGTGCCGAGAAGGCCGCCGGCAGCGGTACCAGCCAGTCGCCGCGCAAACGCGCCAGCTGGGCCAGCCCGCCCCAATGAGTTTCGCCGACACCCCAGCCATTCAGGATGACCTTGTCACCGACTTTCCAGTCGGCATGGCTGCTCGCCGTCACCGTCCCCGCCAGGTCGATCCCCGGCACCATCGGGAAGCGCCGCACCACCGGCGACTTGCCGGTGATGGCCAGGCCATCCTTGTAATTGAGCGTGGACCATTCGACCTGGACGGTGACGTCCCCTTCCGGCAACGCCGCTTCGTCGATCTGTTCGAGGCTGGCGCGGTAGCCGGCTTCGTCCTTATTGATCTGGATTCCCTTGAACATGCGATTTCCTTTGGCAAAAACAGACGGGGCACGAGTTGCCCGTAACTGAAATGAAGCATTCTGACCGAGCATCCCGACGCCTTGTTCCATCACTCGCCGCAGCTCGCCGACACCCCGTCCGAATGTCATCCAATTGAAACAATAACGCAACAAAATGACGGGCTTGGAGAATATACTTCAGAAAAAACATGGAATGCGTGCGATGAATCACCCTCAAACCAAACTCCGCTTCCCGGCAGAAAATTACCTGAACCGCGAACTGGGCTTGCTCGCCTTCAATCGCCGTGTGCTGGCCCAGGCCCAGGACGAACGGGTCCCGCTGCTCGAGCGCCTGCGCTTCCTCTGCATCGTTTCCAGCAACCTGGACGAATTTTTCGAAATCCGCATGGCCGGCCTCAAGGAGCAGGTCAAGGCCAACGCCCCGATCCTCACCACCGACGGCAAGACCGCCCAGGAAGCTTTCCGGCTGGTTTCGGCCGAAGCCCACGCCATCGTCACCGAGCAATACCAGCACCTGAACGATGTGATCCTGCCCAAGCTGGCCGAGGAAGGCATTTCCTTCCTGCGCCGCTCGACCTGGAACGAAGCACAGCGCGAGTGGATCCGCAATTACTTCATCCGGGAAATGGTGCCAGTGCTGACCCCGATCGGGCTCGACCCGTCGCACCCCTTCCCCAAGGTGCTCAACAAGAGCCTCAACTTCGCCGTCGAACTCGAAGGCAAGGATGCCTTCGGGCGCAGCTCGAATGCCGCCATCGTCCAGGCGCCGCGCGTCCTGCCGCGGGTCATCCAGTTGCCGGAAGAACTGGCCGGTTGCGCCTACGGCTTTGTTTTCCTGTCGTCGATCCTGCACGAATTCGTTGGCGAACTATTCACCGGCATGACCGTGCTCGGCTGCTACCAGTTCCGCGCCACCCGCAACTCCGACCTGTTTGTCGACGAGGAAGAAGTCACCAACCTGCGCACCAAGCTGCAGGGCGAACTGCCGCACCGCCATTTCGGCGACGCCGTGCGTCTCGAAGTGGCCGACAACTGTTCGCCGGCAATGACCGAGTTCCTGCTCGCCCAGTTCGGCCTCAAGGATGCCGACCTTTACCGGGTGCATGGCCCGGTCAACCTGGTTCGCCTGATGCAGGTGCCGGACTGGGTCGACCGCCCGGACATGAAGTTCTCGGCATTCGTCCCCGGCCTGCCCAAGGCGGTCGGCAAGGGCAGCAACATTTTCGAAAGCATCCGCAAGGGCGACCTGCTGCTGCATCACCCCTACCAGTCGTTTACGCCGGTCATCGAGCTGCTCAACCAGGCGGCCAACGACCCGCTGGTGGTGGCGATCAAGATGACGGTGTATCGCACCGGCACCGACTCGGTACTGATGCAGTCGCTGATCCGCGCCGCCCAGAACGGCAAGGAAGTCACCGTCGTCGTCGAGCTGATGGCACGTTTCGACGAGGAAGCCAACATCAGCTGGGCGACCAAGCTGGAAGAAGTCGGCGCCCATGTCGTCTATGGTGTCGTCGGCTACAAGACGCACGCCAAGGCGCTGCTCATCGTCCGCCGCGAAGAAGGCGGCCTGAAGCGCTATGCCCACCTCGGCACCGGCAACTATCACCCGCGTACCGCCCGCCTCTACTCCGACTTCGGCCTGATGACGGCCAACGAGGAAATCACCCACGACGTCAGTGAAGTGTTCAAGCAACTCACCGGGCTGGGCAAGGCACGGACGCTGAAGCATCTGTGGCAGGCGCCGTTCACGCTGCAGCCGAATGTCGTCGCCGCCATCCAGGCCGAAGCCGACGCAGCTCGTGCCGGACACAAGGGCCGCGTCGTCGCCAAGATGAATTCGCTGGTTGAACCGGAAGTGATCAACGCCCTCTACGAGGCATCGCGCGCCGGTGTCGAGGTCGAGCTGATCGTCCGTGGCGTCTGCATGCTGCGCCCCGGCGTACCCGGCCTATCGGACAATATCCGGGTTCGCTCGATCATCGGGCGCTTCCTCGAACACCACCGGATTTTCTATTTCTACGCCGGCGGCAAGGAAGTGGTTTATCTGTCGAGTGCCGACTGGATGGAGCGCAATTTCTTCCGGCGCATCGAACTGGCCTTCCCGATTCTCGATCCCAAGCTGAAGAAACGCGTCATCACCGAAGGCCTCAAGTTCTACCTGGCCGACAACCAGCAAGGCTGGGACATGAACCAGCAAGGGATCTATCAGCGCCGGCGCTCAAGCCGCGCCAAGCCGCACAATGCGCAAGGCGAGCTGATGCAGACCCTGGGCGGCGTCTGACCCGTCTTCGCCAGGAAAAAGCGGCCAGACGGCCGCTTTTTTATTGCCCGGCAAATCAGCCGAGAAAACGCCTGATGACGGCCGCCAGTACCGACGGGTCTTCGGCCCCGACGACGATCTGCTCGCCTTCGACAATGAAGGTCGGCACCATCGAGATGCCCATCATCCGGAACTTGCGCGCCTCGTCGCGAACAACATCGACATCGGCCGTCGAGGCCAGATAGGCGGCGGCGTCCGTTGCCGCGTAGCCGCACTCGCCGGCAATCGCGGCCAGCAGGACCGGATCGCCGACATGTTCGCCGCGTTGGAACTGGGCGCTGAACAGACGCTCGACCAGCGCCGTCGCGTCGCCCTGCTGCTGCGCCCAGTGAATCAGGCGGTGCGCCTGCAGCGTGTTGGCCCGCAACTGGATTTTCTCGAAGGCGTAGTCGATGCCATAAGGCCGCCCGGCCGCCCGAACGCGCTCGAACAAGGCTTGCACCGGTGCCGGGCCGCCAAATTTCAGTTCGAGAAATGGCAAATAAGGCTCGCCCTCGGGCGGCGTGTTGGGATTCAGGAAGAACGGGCGCCACAGCTTGCGGCAAACCAGATCGGGAAACGCCTGGCGCACTTCGGCCAGGGCCATGTCGAGCCGGCGGGTGCCGATGAAACACCAGGGGCAAACCAGGTCGGAAACGATTTCAATGCTGATCATGGTTGTACTTTCCAGTCGCCCGATCGGCCCGCAAGCCGCACCAGGACTCAAATTGTCGACAATGTGACATTGACCGCGCCGCCGATCACCAGGAACTCATCCTCACCTTGCAGGACACCCGGCAACAGGCCGCAATGGAAGAATATCTTGGTCAACGGGATCTCGACGGCCAGGATGTAGTCGCCGAATTCGCAGGCGCGTTCGCGGCTGTGGGTAAAGGAACTGATGTTGTTGAGCAGGATGACGTGGTGCCCGCGCGCCCCCTTGGCCAGGACTTCATGATCGGCCATCCGGTTCACGCCCCGATAGAGCGTGACGTGGCGGGCAGCCGGATGGCGCAGCGCCAGTTCGAGCTGACAGAAGGAGTAGACCAGGTCGAACTGGGCTTCCAGCGCGTTGGTGCCATAGAGTCCCTGCGAACGCATTTCCATGTAGCGGATGTAGGCATCGCTCCCCGGATCGCGTAGCGGTTGGCCGTGGTAGCGCGGCACCAGGCCGAAACGCGATTCGACCCAGCCCTTCAGCACGGCGCCTTCCCGGCTGTCCGAATCGAAACTCCAGCCGCGAATCATCTTGCTGTAATTGGCCTTGGTCCGGCTCTTCTTGTGCCCGGTAAAACCCATCTGCTCCGGCCATTCCAGTTGGAAATGCACGGTCAGGTAATCGCGGAAGACCTCCGCCCGCGCTTCCGGCGCCGCGGCATTGAGGCGGCGGAAGAGATCGGCGTGCAATTCGGCCACGCCGTCGATCAACAAGGGGCTGGGATGCTGCTGATAGGTCAGGCCACCGAGCACGACCGCCGGCAGGTTGCAGCGGTTGATTGGCAGGCGGGCGCTGCGCGGAAGCGAGGGAACTTTGTCGTCACCCTTACAAAGCGTAGGGGAATTGTCGGGTCCATCGTCGTTGGCCGGAATCGGCTGTTTTTCTATTTTCATTGCCAAATCAGTCATTTACGGCCTGCCAGTCGACCTGGCACGCAACGTGCAGAAGGTGAGGTGCGACTCTCAATGATTCCTTCGCAAATCGACTGACAGACTAAGGAGATTACACCATGGCAAAACTCCGTCAATGTGCCATTTACGGCAAAGGCGGCATCGGCAAGTCCACCACCACCCAGAATCTGGTGGCGGCACTGGCTGAATCCGGCAAGAAAGTGATGATCGTTGGCTGCGACCCGAAAGCCGACTCGACCCGCCTGATCCTGCATAGCAAGGCTCAGACCACCGTGATGCACCTGGCTGCTGAAGCCGGCTCCGTGGAAGATCTCGAACTGGAAGACGTCCTTTCGGTTGGTTTCGGCGGCATCAAGTGCGTTGAATCCGGTGGTCCGGAACCCGGCGTCGGCTGTGCCGGCCGCGGCGTTATCACCGCCATCAACTTCCTGGAAGAAGAAGGCGCCTACGACGAAGACCTCGACTTCGTGTTCTACGACGTGCTGGGTGACGTGGTTTGCGGTGGCTTCGCCATGCCGATCCGCGAAAACAAGGCTCAGGAAATCTACATCGTTTGCTCTGGCGAAATGATGGCCATGTACGCTGCCAACAACATCTCCAAGGGTATCGTGAAGTATGCGAACTCCGGCGGTGTCCGCCTGGCCGGCCTGATTTGCAACAGCCGCAACACCGACCGCGAAGACGAACTGATCATGGCCCTGGCCTCCCGCCTCGGCACCACCATGATCCACTTCGTGCCGCGCGACAACGCCGTGCAGCACGCTGAAATCCGCCGCATGACGATGGTCGAATACGATCCGAAGCACAAGCAGTCTGACGAATACCGTCAGCTCGCCTCCAAGATCGTCAATAACACCAACTTCGTCATCCCGACCCCGATCGAGATGGAAGAGCTGGAAACGCTG
>DAIMCQ010000204.1:0-7892 GCA_036726285.1 Azonexus sp. | reverse complement strand
CCGAGTCTTCCGTTGCAGCCGGTGACGATGATCTTCATGTGGGAGGAATACTAGGCAGGGGTCGCGCGGTCGTGGCAGAGCGAGCTCTGCCACGACACCCAGAGTCGATTCTCACGCGGCTCAGTGCGCGACGGCCGCGTATATATGCCGCCGTTCGAGGGCACGCTGAGCCAGGAAGCCATGTGGGCGATCCGGACCTGGCTGGAAAGCGTCCATGAAGACTGATCGCCGCCGCTGGCTCAAAGCCCTGCTTGCCGCCCCGCTGGCGGCGAGCCTGCCGGCGCTGGCCGACAATCTCGAAGCGATCCGTCAGCGTGGTCGGCTGCGAATCGCGATCTATAACAATTTTCCGCCTTACAGCATGGCGGGTGGCAAGGGGATCGATGCCGACATCGGCCGGGCGATCGCCGAAAAGCTCGGCCTGAGTGCCGAAATCGTCGGCTTCACGGCCGATGACGACATGAACGACGACCTGCGCAACATGGTCTGGAAAGGCCATTACCTCGGCACCCAGCCAGCCGATGTGATGCTGCATGTGCCGGTGGACGAGCACCTGGCGCGGGCCAACGACAAGGTACGCATTTTCGGTGCCTATCATCGCGAGTCACTGGCGCTGGCCCGGCGGCCGGAGCGCGTGCCGGCGATGTCCGGCTCGGCGGCCATGGCGCTGGAGGTCTTTACCCGCGAGAAGATCGGTGTCGAGGTCACCTCGCTGGCCGACTCCTTCCTGCTCGGCGTACTCAATGGCCGTCTGCGCGAGAACGTCGTGCATTTCCGTTCCGTGGCGGAAGCCTCGAAGGCCCTGGCCGGCGGGCAGGTTGCGGCCGTGCTGGCAGCGCGTGCCGAGCTTGAAGCCGGTCTGAAGGGCACGACGGGCCTGGTGCTTGAGCCTGCCAAATTCGCCGAGTTGAAGATCGATAGCTGGCCGCTCGGCATGGCCGTCAAGGCCGAAGAAATGGCGCTGGCCGAGGCCATTTCCGGCGCCCTGGCCGATCTCAAGCGGGATGGCAGCATCGCCGCCATCTTCAAGCGTAACGGCATTTCCCATCTTCCCGCCTGAGGCCGCCATGCGTCGATCCAGTCTGTTCCTTTCCCTTTGTCTGTCGGTTGCGGCCGGGCCATTGCTGGCCGGGCCGCCGCTGGCCTATGTACCGAACGAGAAGACGGCCAGCATCAGTGTCATCGATACCCAGACCGACCGGAAGCTGGCCGATATCGTCGTCGGCCAGCGGCCGCGCGGCGGGGCGGTCGGGGCCGGGCGTCTCTACCTGACCGATGCCAAGGCGGGCAAGTTGCTGATCGTCGATACCGCCAGTGGCAAGTTATTGCGTAGCGTGGCGCTGGGCGATTCGCCGGAAGGCATCAGCCTGTCGGCCGATGGCAAGCTGATCGCGGTCGCGGTCGAGGACGACAACAGCGTCGTCTTGCTGAGTGCGCCGGAAGGCAGGGAATTGGGCCGGATCAAGGTGCAGGGGCGTAACCCCGAGCACGCGGTATTCAGTCCGGATGGCCGCTGGCTCTATGTCAGCGCCGAAGAGGCTGAGCAGGTCGACGTGGTCGATGTTGCGGCGCGCCAGCAGGTGGCGAGCATTGCCGTCGGCAAGCGGCCGCGCGGTATCGGCTTCCTGCCTGACGGTAGTCGGGCCTATGTCGCCTGCGAAATGGCCGGCAAGGTCTATGCGATCGACGTGGCGACTCGCAAGGTGGTGGCTGAAATCGTCGCCGGGCAATACCCGAACGGCGTGGCGGTGCATCCCGACGGCCAAAAGGTCTTCGTCTCGAACGGGCGCGATGCGACGGTGATGGCGATCGAGACGGCGGGCAATACCGTCGCGGCCACCGTGGAAGTCGGCAAACGCCCGTGGAACATGGCGCTGACGCCGGATGGCGGTAAGCTCTATGTCGCCAATGGCCGGTCGAACAGCGTGTCGGTGATCGATACCGCCAGTTTCAAGGCGCTGGCGACGATCGAAGTCGGCGAACTGCCCTGGGGCGTGAGCATCCGATGAACCCTCAACGCTACAGCTTGCCGGCCATGGCGCTGCACTGGGCGCAGGCGATCCTGGTCATCTGGCTGCTCTGGCTGGGTTGGACCATGATCGACCTGCCCAAGGGGGCCGGGCGCAGTGACGCCTACAACCTGCACAAGTCGCTCGGTCTACTCACCTTTCTGCTGGTGATGGTCCGACTGGCCTGGCGCCATCGCCGGCCGGGGCCGGCACTCACCGTGAGCGGTCATGAGGCGCGATTGGCTCGTCTGACGCATGGCCTGCTCTACGTTTTCCTGATCCTCGCGCCGCTGGCCGGTTATCTGGCTTCGTCCTTTACGCCTTATGCCATCAAACTGTTCGGACTGGCGCTTCCGAAGACCGGCTGGCCAGACGAGTCGCTCAATGCCTTGTTCAAGTCGGTGCATGTATTTGCCGTCTGGTCTGGCGCCGCTTTGATCGTCTTGCATGTTGCCGGTGCGCTAAAGCATGGCTTCGGGACGGGCTCGGTCCTGTCTCGCATGGTGCCTGGCCGCCTGTTCAAAAACTGAGCAACTGCTCCATTGCGGAGCGATTATTGCTCCGCAATGTTTGGCCTGGCCTGTACCTTACGCAGTCCGATTTCGGCTTTCTTCGTTCATTTTCTGACCTGCATCAGAACTTCCCCCGGTTTGCTTCTGGTTGCTTCTTGGTCACGGTGTTATGCTGATTTTGAGACTAGCCGGTTTTCGGCAAAGCGCCGGCCGGCTGATAGAGATACCGGCTTGGCGGTCGCCGTGGCAGCAAGCCGGCAGAATCGGGGACGAGCATGACTGCTATGGCAAGCCAGACAGATTCGATCAACCGGCGTCGTCGATTCATCCGACTGCTCTGGATGGGGTGTCTGATGATCAATCTGTTCGTCGTCGCCACCGTCACCTTGGTACTGCAACGGAATCGCGACCGCGAGGTCAGCCAGGCCGTGGAACTATCCGAGAACTACGCGTTGATCCTGGCGCAGGATATTGCCCGTTTCATCAGCAAGATCGATGTCACCTTGCTCACCGTGAGCGAGGAAATTACCCGTCAGATGGCTGTCGGCGGAATCAATGAAGCCGAGCTGAATGCCTTTTTGAAGCGCCAGGACGAGCATATTCCCGAGGCTTTGGGCTTGCGGGTGGTCGATGCCGCAGGCGTCATCCGCTACGCGGTCAATGAGGTGCGGGTGCCCCAGGTCAGCATTGCCGACCGCGAGCAGTTCATCCGTCTGCGTGACGACCCGCAGGCCGGTCTGGTGATCTCCAAACTGATCATGGGGCGGGCTGCCCAGAAATGGATCATTTCCCTGAGTCGGCGGTTAAATTCGAGCAATGGCGAGTTTGCTGGCGAAGTGCATGTCGCGGTCAGCATCGATCAGCTCAGCGAAATGTTTACCCGCATCCGCCTCGGCCCCAAGGGGAATGTTGCGTTGTGGGACAACACCAGCGTGATTGCCCGTTATAGCCCGCAAGACACGCGTGGAGCCAGCATCGGGATCAATACCCCGTCGCCGGAATTGCGGCAGTTGCTGGATGCCGGGGAGGTTGCGGCGAGCTATCACACGCGTTCCGGTGTCGACGGCATCGAGAAAACCTTCAGCATGCATCGGGTGGATCGTTACCCGCTGTATCTCGTGGTGGGTCTGGCTGACGAGGATTATCTCGGCGAGTGGCGTAGCGATGCCCAGGCCGTCGCCTGGCTGGTCGTCTTGTTTGTCCTGATCAGCGTGCTGGGTGCCTTCCAGCTCGATTCGAGTTGGCAACGTCGAGAAAGTGATCATCAGGCCCTGTTGCAGCAGGAGGCCGAGTACTCGGCGCGGCTCGAGAACTCCCGGCGCGATGCCGATGCGGCGCGGCTACGCATTGAATTGATCCTGGATTCGGCCGGCGAGGGGATTTGCGGCGTCGATTGTTCCGGTAAGGTCGTTTTCGTCAACCCGGCGGCCCGGAAAATGTACGGTTGGGCGGATGGCGAGGGCATCGGCCTCGATTTGCATGCCCTGACGCATTACCGCACGGCAGAGGGCGGGTGCTACCCGTTATCCGATTGCGCGGTCCAGATGACGCTGAGCGATGGCGAGCGGCGCACCATCAAGGATGATGTCTTCTGGCGCCAGGACGGTAGTGCCTTTCCGGTCGAATACACGGTTGCCGCCATGGCCCAGGATGGCGTGATCAGTGGCGCGGTGACGATCTTTCGCGATATCACCGAGCGCAAGATCCTGGAGGAGCGGATTACCCACATGGCGATGTTCGACGAGCTGACCGGCCTGCCCAATCGCTCGTTCCTGGCTGATGCCTTGCAGCGCACGGTGGCGGTGGCATTGCGCCGGCAGGAAGTGGTCGGCATCCTTTATGTCGATCTCGACGCCTTCAAGGCGGTCAATGACCAGATGGGACATGCCGCCGGCGACGCGGTCCTGCGCGAAGTGGCGGCGCGCATGATGGCCTGCGTTCGGGCCGAGGATGTCGTTGCCCGCCTGGGGGGCGATGAATTTTTGGTGATTACCCAGGCCGATAGCGGCAACGTTCGCGAAAACTGTACTCACCTGGCGCAACGCATCATCGAAGCGGTCGGTCAGCCGATCATGTTGCCCGAGGGGCGGGCGCTTGTCGGAGCCAGTGTCGGTATTGCCGTGTATCCCAGTGGCGAGGCAACGATCGAACGCTGTATCCAGTATGCCGACAGCGCGATGTATCGGGCCAAGAATTGCGGCAAGGGCCAGTTCGCACTGGCCGAAAACCTTCAGGCGCAGGGCTAGCCCGGCAGCTTGGCCCCTGCGGCAGTGCTTTATTCCAGTGCCAGTATCCATTGAATGGCGGCGCGCAGTTCGTCGTCGCCGATCTTGTCGGCCGGGTGCGGCAGCATCGGAATGTCACCCCAGTTGCCGCTGCCGCCGGCCCTGACTTTGTCGAACAGGCGGGCCGGGGCGCCGGCATCGCCGCGGTATTTGGCGGCGACATCCTTGTAGGCGGGGCCGACGCGCTTGGCGTCCACCGTGTGGCAGGCGACGCAGCGCGCCTTCTTGACGATGGCTTCGCTGGCCTGGGCCGGCAATACCGAAAACAGCAGGGTGGCAGCAAGCAGTGGCAGGCTGCGGGTGAGGCGGAGTGCAATCATGAAATTCGATTCCTTGAATAGGTTCAGACAAGCCCGGCTGCCTGCAATGCGCTCCATTCGGCATCGCTGAACAGGCGCGAGCGGGTGTGAAAGGCTTTGCCGGTATTGCCTTCCAGTGAAAAGGCGCCACCCTGGCCATCGACCACGTCGATGATCAGTTGGGTGTGCTTCCAGTATTCGTACTGCGCGGCGCTGATATAAAAAGGCACACCGCCGATGTCGCCGAGATGGACGTCGTAGGCACCGATGGTCAGGTCGCTCGGCAGGTAGCAGTTGGGGGCACTGTTGTCGCAACAGCCGCCGGACTGGTGGAACATCAGGTCAGGCCCGTATTGCTGCTTGAGTTGTTCGATCAGTTCCAGGGTTGCCGGCGTGGCAATGACGCGATCGACCATGACTTTCTCCCGAAAAAAGGGGGCGGTTGCCCGCCCCCGAAGAGTTGCCCGCAACTGGGCCAGTGGAGGAGATGCCCGGTTAGAAGAAGCCCAGCTTTTGTTCTGCGTAGCTGACCAGCAGGTTCTTCGTTTGTTGGTAGTGATCCAGCATGACCTTGTGGGTCTCGCGGCCGATGCCGGATTCCTTGTAGCCGCCGAAGGCGGCGTGGGCCGGGTAGGCGTGGTAGCAGTTGGTCCACACGCGGCCCGCCTGGATGGCGCGACCCATGCGGTAGGCGACGTTGCCGTTGCGGCTCCAGACGCCGGCGCCGAGGCCGTACAGGGTATCGTTGGCAATTTCGAGGGCTTCGGCTTCGTCCTTGAAGGTGGTCACGGCGAGCACCGGCCCGAAGATTTCTTCCTGGAAGATGCGCATCTTGTTATGGCCCTTGAACAGGGTCGGCTGGATGTAGTAGCCGCCTTCGATGTCGCCGCCGAGGTGGGCGCGCTCGCCGCCGATCAGGACCTGGGCGCCTTCTTCCTTGCCCAGTGCCAGGTAGGACTGGATCTTTTCCATCTGGATCTGCGAAGCCTGGGCACCCATCATGGTGTCGGTGTCGAGCGGGCTGCCCTGCTTGATGGCGGCAACGCGCTTCAGGGCCTTTTCCATGAACTTCTCGTAGATCGATTCCTGGATCAGCGCACGGGACGGGCAGGTACACACTTCGCCCTGGTTGAAGGCGAACAGCACCAGACCTTCGATGGCCTTGTCGAGGAAGCCGTCGTCCTTGTCCATGACGTCGGCGAAGAAGATGTTGGGCGACTTGCCACCCAGTTCCAGCGTCGCCGGAATCAGGTTGTTGGCGGCGGCCTGGGCGATGACGCGGCCGGTCGAGGTCGAGCCGGTGAAGGCGATCTTGGCGATGCGCTTGCTGGTGGCGAGCGGCATGCCGGCTTCGCGGCCATAACCGTTGACGATGTTGAGCACGCCCGGCGGCAGCAGGTCGGCGATCAGTTCCATCAGGATCAGGATGGAAACCGGGGTCGATTCGGCCGGCTTGAGCACGACGCAGTTGCCGGCGCCGAGGGCTGGGGCCAGCTTCCAGGCGGCCATCAGGATCGGGAAGTTCCAGGGGATGATCTGGCCGACGACGCCGAGTGGCTCATGGATGTGGTAAGCCATGGTGTTCTCGTCGATTTCCGAGATGCCGCCTTCTTGCGAACGCAGGCAGCCGGCAAAATAACGGAAGTGGTCGACGGCGAGCGGGATGTCGGCGTTCAGGGTTTCGCGGATCGGTTTGCCGTTATCGACGGTCTCGGCATAGGCGAGCAGTTCGAGATTGGCTTCGAGGCGGTCGGCGATCTTGAGCAGGACGTTGGAGCGGGTTGCGGCATCGGTCTTGCCCCATTTCGGGAAGGCGGCATGCGCGGCGTCGAGTGCCAGTTCGATGTCCTCGGCGGTGGAGCGGGCAGCTTGGGTGTAGGGCTTGCCGTTGATCGGGGTGATGACGTCGAAGTACTCGCCCTTGACCGGGGCAACCCACTTGCCACCGATGAAATTGTCGTACTTGGCCTTGTAGCTGATTTTGGCGCCGGCGGTGCCGGGAGCTGCGTAGAGCATGTTTGTCTCCTGATTATCGATGGATGTTGCGGACAGTTTTCGCAAGCCCGGTCGGTGTGGTTCGCTGAACATTGGTCCGTCCGTGGCCCGTGCCAGATAGTTCGCATGCCTTGTGCCAGACCGGGCGACTGCCACGGCTTTAAATTAAATTATCAATTAATCAATTGGTTGCATCATTTTGATCGGTGGCTTGGCCAGGGTGCTCAATCGTCGTGCTGATCAGAACTGAAGCAGTTGTTCAAAATTGATGCAGCGCTAACGGTTTGTCAGGCTTCATCGCCTATTGCACATGAAATCCTTATATGCGATAAGTCATAGTTAAATGCGACATCAACGGAGGGTATATAAAATGACAATCGCAAAACGCCTGGTTTTACTGATCGCTGTGGCCGTCATTGGCCTGATCATCATCGGCGGCTTTGGCCTGCGGCAGATGGGGACGATCAACGAGAATCTGAAATACGCGCACGAGAACTCGATTCCGAGTATCCGCAAGGTTGATCAGATCGAAGCAAGCTTTTTAAGAGTGCGGATCAATGTTTTGCGGTTGATTGCGAGTGCCGAGGATCAACGCCCGGCGATCGAGAAAAGTCTGGCCGAGGGGATCAAGGAACTGGAACAACATGTCCAGGACTACACCAAGCTGATCAGCGACGACAAGGATCGGCAATACCTGGAAACGACCAAGGCATTGGTCAAGGAATATATGCCGCTGCTTGAGGTGGCGCGCCGCTACGGGCAGTTCCCGATCGTGCTCGAGACCTACCGCGA
>DAIMCQ010000203.1:0-7896 GCA_036726285.1 Azonexus sp. | reverse complement strand
ACCGCCTGGAGAAATTCAACCCGCTCGCCGACTGGAGCGAAAAGGAAGTCTGGACCTACATCAAACAGAATGGCGTGCCCTTCAACGCGCTGCACGAGAAGTTCTACCCCAGCATCGGTTGCGCCCCCTGCACCCGCGCCATCTCGCTTGGCGAGGACGTCCGTTCGGGCCGCTGGTGGTGGGAAAACCCGGAATCGAAGGAATGCGGCCTGCACGTCAAAGGCTGATTCCGAATTGAACCGACTCGCCAAAGAGGCCTTCAGCAGAAGGCCTCTTTTGTTTTACAAAGCAATGGAGCCGCTATCCAGCCCGGTGACAGACAGCCCGGAAATTTGGACAATTCCGCCCTCCCGTCTAAGCCAACCCGCCTGCCGTTTCATCCCATGACGAAAGCCATCCCGATTCGCCGGATTGCCGACGATGACCGTGTGTTCATCGACATGCCGGACAGCCCGGACAATCCCTGTACGAACTGCGGCGCCTGCTGCGCCTACTACCGCGTCTCCTTCTACTGCGGCGAACTGACCGGCGGTTCCGGCGGCATCGTACCGGCCGAACTGACCAGCCCCGTCACCCCCTTCATCGCCTGCATGAAAGGCACCGAAACCGGCCATGGCCGCTGCATTGCACTGGTCGGCGAACTCGGCCAGCCGGGCATCCATTGCCGCATCTATGCAAACCGCCCGACGCCTTGCCGGGAATTTGCCAACTGGCTGGAAGATGGCAGCCCCAACCCTGAATGCCAGAAACTGCGACAACGTATCGGCCTGCCTCCACTGGAAGCGATGCACGAAGACTGATCGGCGATTCCGGCATATAGAAAACATCCGGAATCAGATGGGCTAGACCTGTTTTGACTGACAGAGTCCGGCCAATGATATCGAAAACACGGCTTTTCCAGAGGGTCGTGGCGCATTCGGAAAAACGACGGCCACAATCGCTCTGTAATCAACGAATGCCTGTTCGGGAATACCAAACCGCCCGAGAAAAATTGCCCAAAGATCAGCTGTCTGAGTTTTTCTACCGAATCGGCCAACAGCAGTCGCTCGTCGTATGCCCGAAACAGGCATTTGGGCCTCAGCGCCGCACGATCATAGCGTTACCGCTCCAGGCTCGGCGCGGTGCCGGTCCGGCAAGGGAGTTTCTTCTGTCAGATCCGATTGCGGAGCTTCGGCATCGGTCGCCTTGTTGGCAAGCTTCTGCTGACGCTTCTCTTCCTGTTTCTGCTTCTTGGCCAAGTCCCTTTGGCGCTTTTCGAACTGATAGTTTGGCTTTGCCACTAACGCTCTCCTTATGGCCTTGGCAGGCCGATTGAACAACGGTTTTCACTGCCACGAGACGTGGTGTACCTCGCAATTACCAACGCATTCCTGCCTCGAATGTGGAGGCTGGCGGAGGCGGCTGCTCAGCGGTGACGCGGCCGTGAAGCGGACGGAGTGCGGCCCTCGATGTGGCGGAAGGTAATCCGCCCCTTGCTCAGGTCGTACGGGGACAATTCGAGGGAGACCTTGTCGCCGGCCAAGACGCGGATATGGTTCTTGCGCATCTTGCCGCCGCTGTAGGCGACGAGCACATGTCCGTTGTCCAGGGTGACGCGGAAACGCGTGTCCGGCAGCACTTCCATCACAACGCCTTGCATTTCAATGAGATCTTCTTTAGCCACGCTTGTTTCTCCAGAGGTGGGTCGTTGGGCGAGTCCGCGGGAAACAGGGCTCGGATAAATACGTTTCAGCAGTGCCGGGGCGATTCACACAGCGCCGTAGCAGAGCTTCTTGCGTAACGGGTCACTCGGTCGGGGCAAAGCCATAGTAGGAGCCATAGGCTGACGGCGCCGGTGCATAGGCGGCAACCTTGATCGCGTCGGCCAAGGTGACCTGGTTTGTGAAGCCGTCGATTCCGCCAGCCTCTCGCTGCCATCGCTTCTCGACTTCCGTCTCGGTCAGGCCGTTGAGGCTGAGGTTCTGGTCGAATCGCTCCGAACGGTATTCAAATGCTGTGTCATGAGCGATGAACAGCGTATGCGGGCAGGCGGTAATGAGCGTCTCGTCAACCGCGTCGGCCCCCATGACCCGGGTGCCACAGAACGGGCAATGGACCGGGGTGTAGTAGAAAGTCTTGAGTTCGGTGCGCTGAATGGTTTGGGTCATGCTGTTCTCCGTGTGGTTTTAAGCGGCTTGGTCGGTATGCCGCCGACCCGTTTGCCGCATGAGTCTTATCGCTGGGTGAATTGATAGCGATGAAGGTCGGAGTGGGAAAGTCCAGCCAATTCGCCAACCACCCGGTTGATGCCCCGGCCCAGCAGCCACCAGGCATTGCCGTAGTTCATGACGGAAATGCCCGACTCAGCGCACAGACGCTCGGCCCGGGCTCGTTGTTCTTCTATATTCATTTGATCTTTTCTAGGTTTGCCCGGAAACCGGCAGTCTCCGATCCGGGTACCCCGAGCCGGCGATGTATGCCGGCACGAGGAGACTGGCCGTCGCGCCAATGCGACTGCCAGAGAGAACGCCCGAGGAATCAGGCGATCTGGATATTGCTTGCTTGTTTGCCCTTGGGGCCGTTGGTGATGTCGAAACTCACCCGCTGGCCTTCTGCCAGCGTCTTAAAACCGTGGGATTGAATTGCCGAAAAGTGGGCGAAGAGGTCTTCGCCGCCGCCTTCAGGTGTAATAAAGCCAAAACCCTTGGAATCGTTAAACCACTTGACGTTACCTGTTGCCATATCTTGAATCTCCGAAATTGCGGGGCGGAATGCCCCTGGATGGGGCGAGATCAAGAGGGCGAGGCAAAAATGGGGGAATGGCGCCGCAGAACCGCGGGTACTAGACCAACAAAATAACAACACAACCAGAAATCGCTGCGGTGCACAATACGCCGTATGACGTCACATAGCAAACAGAACCTCGACATTTCGAGTGCCCAGGCGTCACTACTCGCTACTGGTTGTCTACGATGACTGATGTATGGTCCGCCAGGAAAACTCCGCGAATGGCATGCCACTACTGGGTCGTCGACATGAGTAATCGAAGAAATGGCTTTCCGTTTAGGATCGACAACCGTCAGCACTGAGGGCTGAATATCGCGCTTGCTTAAACAAGCAAGTCGGCGCAGGCCGATCAAGACTTTCCACGCCAGATTCCAGGTGCCCATAAAAAACCCGCCATCCGGCGGGTTTTGATTTTGGCTGAGCGGAGTGCCTCAGACCAATCCGAGGCTTTCCTCGACGCCGAGATGCACGTTCATCGCCTGCACAGCGGCACCGGAAGCGCCCTTGCCCAGGTTGTCGAGACGCGCCATCACCAGCATCCGTTCGTCATTGCCGAAGACGGCGATATCGACGCGGTTGCTGTCGTTATTGGCTTCGACGTTGAAGAAACCGCCGTCGGTCGTCACCTCGAGATCCACCGGCAGGACGCGGATGAACTGTTCACCGGCATAGTAATCGGCGATGATCTTCTGCACTTCAGCCGGCGTCACCGGGCGGGTGAATTGCTTGGGATGCAGATAGGCGGTGACCGCCAGGCCCTTGTAGAACGGACCGACGATGGGCTGGAAAATCGGGGCGACGCTAAGGCCGGTGTAGGCGGCCATTTCCGGCAGGTGCTTGTGAGCCAGGGCGAGCGCGTAGGGCCGCGGCGCGTCGATGCGGGCCGGGCTCTGGTAATGGGCGATCATCGACTTGCCGCCGCCGGAATAGCCGGTAATCGAGTTGGCCGCCACCTGGGTGTCGGCCGGCAACAGGCCGGCAGCAACCAGCGGCTTGAGGGCCAGGATGAAGGCAGTGGCGTGGCAACCCGGATTGGCAATGCGCTTGCAGCCGCGGATTTTCTCGCGCTGATCCTTGGCCAGTTCCGGCAGGCCGAACACCCACGCCGGATTGACCCGATGCGCGGTGGAGGCATCGATGATGCAGGTATTCGGGTTGTCGACCAGCGTCACCGATTCCTTGGCCGCGTCGTCCGGCAGACACAGGAAGGTGACGTCGGATTCGTTGATCAGGCGCTTGCGTTCGGCCAGGTCCTTGCGTTTGTCTGAATCGATCTTGAGCAGCTTCACATCGGCGCGCTTGGCAAGATATTCATTGATCTGCAGGCCGGTCGTGCCTTCCTGACCATCGACAAAGACTTTATAGCTCATGTGGAATCCAGCGCCTCGGTATGTTTCGAAAGCGTGATTTTCGCAGAAAGTGATTACGCTTTGGAGAAAGCCTTTCCGAAGCGGCACTGAACAATGCGGCAGCGCACCGAAATGCACGCCTCGCAAGCCGCTTCGCAGACCTGGCCGGCGATCGTCAAACGTACCGGCGCAGTGCTAGGAAATTTCCTATAAAGCCGCACCAGTGCTTGATTGACAACAAATCATCCGGTCACTTGAAAACAATAAAACACCTTTGATCTTAGGGCTTTGCTGCGGCGCAGCAAGGTGATAGTCTTTCGTGTGATAACAACACTGAATCCAAGTGAGAAACAGCATGAGTGAAATCGATCTGAAGCGCTTTTTCCTGGAACAGGTCCGTCTGTTCGAGAACTTCTCGGCCGATCAGGTCGAGGAAATCGTCATCCGTTCCCGTCTCGCCACCTATGAAGGCAACGAAGCCATCCTGGAAACCGGCGACGAAGGCAAGTTCATCGGCATCATGATCAGCGGCCACGCCGAAATCTCGATGACCGACAACACCGGCACCCGTGCCGTGATCAGCCAGCTTGAAGCGGGCGACGTGTTCGGCGTGATGTCCCTGCTTACCGGCGACCGCATCGTCGCTGACGTCATCGCCGGCAACCGCTGCTTCGTGCTGATGATTCCGCAGTCGGTCTTCAATACCCACATCCTGACCAATCCCAAGGCCGTCGGCTACCTGTCCCGCCAGCTGGCCGATCGCACCCGTGCCATGTCGGTCGATCTGGTCACCGCCCAGGCCCGCGCCGTCGTCAAGTCGAGCGATCCGTACGCCCTGTCACTGAACACCAACGAGCCAGGCAAGATCCTGGTCCTCAATGTCGGCATCAGCCAGATTCATTTCGGCATCTACGACACCGAAGACGTCGGTTCCGAAGTCCACGGCATCATCGACAATGCCGACAAGGAGGTCGCCCACATCACCGTCAAGGTTGGCCCGCAGCAGCAGACGATGGAACACGTGCCGTTCGAGCTCTCCGACCTGTTCAAGGTGATGCAGGAAGCCACCGCCCTGCTCGGCCCGGCCTTCGCCTTCCACCCCGAAGACGTGACCGCGATCGGGCACCGCGTCGTGCATGGCGGCAACAAATTCTCGAGCTCCGTCGTCATCACCCCGGCAGTGATCGCCGACATCGAGGAACTGGCGCTGTTCGCACCGCTGCACAACCCGGTCAACGTGGCCGGCATCCGCGTCGCGCTGAAGCATTTCCCGAACATTCCGCAGGTCGCCGTGTTCGACACCGCCTTCCACCAGACGCTGGCCCCCTACGCCTACCTCTACGGCCTGCCCTACGACCTGTACAAGCAGCACGGCATCCGCCGCTACGGCTTCCACGGCACCTCGCACCGCTACGTTTCGCTGAAGTCGGCGGAAGTCCTCAAGCGGCCGCTCGGCGAGCTGGAAATCGTCTCCTGCCACCTCGGCATCGGCGCCTCGCTGTGCGCCATCGACCACGGCCGCTCGGTCGACACAACGATGGGCATGACGCCGACCGATGGCCTGATCATGCCCAGCCGCTCGGGCAGCATCGACCCCGCCGTGATGATCCATCTGATGGAACAGCACCACATGACGTCGGAACAGCTGTCGACGCTGATCAACACCGAAAGCGGCCTGAAGGGCATCTCCGGCATCTCCAACGACATTCACGAAATCGAGGATGCCGCGGCCGAAGGTCACCACCGGGCACTGCTCGCTCACAAGGCCTTCTGCTACCAGGTGCGCAAGAACATCGGCGCCTATGTCGCAGCGATGGGCGGCATCGACGTCCTGGCCTTTACCGGCGACATCGGCGAAACCAGCGCCACCGTGCGCAGCCTGGCCTGTCAGGGTCTCGAATTCATGGGCATCAAGCTGGACGAGGAAAGAAACCGCAACCTCGGCAAGCTGGGCAACTACGCCGTGATCTCGGCCGACGATTCGCCGGTCACCATCCTGGTCGTCGCTAACGACGACGAGCGCCTGGTCGCCTGGGAATCGTTGCGTGCCATCGAACGCAACAAGCTGCTGCTCGAAGCCCAGGCCGAAGAAACGCCGGCCATTCCGGTCGAAATCTCGGCCCACCACGTGCATCTGTCGCAAGCCGATGTCGAAGCCCTGTTCGGCCCCGGCCACCAGCTGACCCCGAAGAGCGAGCTGTCGCAACCCGGCCAGTTCGCCTGCGAGGAACAAGTGCATCTGGTCGGCCCCAAGGGCCGTATCGCCAAGGTTCGCGTGCTCGGCCCGACCCGCAAGGAAACCCAGGTCGAAATCGCCATGACCGAGCAGTTCAAGCTCGGCATCCAGCCGCCGATCCGTCAATCCGGCGACCTCGCCGGTACGCCCGGCATCACGCTGGAAGGCCCGTACGGCAGCACCACCATCGAACGCGGCGTGGTCTGCGCCCAGCGCCACATCCACATGTCGCCGGAAGATGCGCTGCGCTTCCGCGTGCGTGACAACTACGTCGTCCGCGTCCGCGTTGCCGGCGATCGGGAACTGATTTTCGGCGACGTCGTCGTCCGGGTGAATCCGAACTTCCGCCTGGCCATGCACATCGACACCGACGAAGGCAATGCCGGCAACCTGAAGACCGGCATGCTCGGTTATATCGAGGAAATCCAGAACCGCCACTAAACCGGCGGCACGGACCACATCAGGGGATGCGCGGGAAACCGCCATCCCCTTTTTCATGCCTGGAATATTGTCAGCCAATCAGCGGCGACCAATCAGCCGTGAATGATCATCCACAGCGAAGTGGCGATCAGCATCAGCGCAAAGGCGATCCGTAACCGGCGCTCGGGCAGCGCATGTGCGATGCGGACGCCGTAAGACACCGTCAATGCCCCGCCCAGCGCCAGCAGGATGCCCATCCGCCAATCGACGTGGCCGCCGTGGGCGTAGGTCATCAGCGCAATCACCGAGCTGGGCGTGACCAGCGCCATGCCGTAGCCCTGCGACAAGGCTTGCGACTGGCGGAAAAAAGTCACCAGGATAGGCGGCACGATGATGCCGCCACCAATCGCAATCAACCCCTGGCAAGCGCCGCCGACAAAGCCGATCAGCGGAATCAGTTTTTCCGGCAAGGCGAATTCGAAACGCGGCTTGGCCGGGCGCAGGCGCCACAGGCTGTAACAGGCCAGCCAAAGCAGGAAGGCGCCGAAATAGCGGCGCAACTCGGCCGAACTCAAACTGCTGGCATAGCGCGCCGTCAGCATCGTGGCGGTCGCCGCACAGAGGATCAGCAAGGCCGTGCGCAGGGGCGGCAAAGGCTGACGCTGGCAGTAACGCCACAAGGCAATCGACAGGTTGGGCACCATCATCACCAGCGCCGTTCCCTGGGCCAGCTTCTGGTCCATGCCGAACAGGGCCGTCATCACCGGAATGGCGATGATGCCGCCGCCAATACCGAAAATCCCGCCGGCCAGGCCGAGCAAGGCGCCGATCAACAAGGGCAAGGCAAAAACCAGCAGCAGGGACATGGCAAGACTCGTTAACGTGAACGGCCATCTTACTGCTTTACCAAAAGCAAAAAATGGCGCCAAATTAACTTGATTAGTTAGTTCTATTTATCAATCAGAGGCATCCATGTCATCCGAATTGGCCTTTTTCGCCCTCCTCGTCCAGCAAGGCAGCCTGGCCCGCGCTGCCCGCGAAATGGGGCTGACCGGCCCGGCCATCAGTTTCCCGCCCTGGGCGGAGGAGATCATCTGCAACTCCACCATCCGCCGCAGAACCAGA
>DAIMCQ010000202.1:0-7899 GCA_036726285.1 Azonexus sp. | reverse complement strand
CAGGTCCTGGTTGCGGCTGCGGTGGTGGCGCGCGGGCGGTCAGTTGAACAGCATGCAGCGCGATAAAGGGTTGGGACCTGTCGGTGCTTTGCCGGTTGAACCATTAGGCTGGCTGCCTGGCGGACCGTTGCCGGCAGCGCTCGAAACCGGGCATAAGTCGATCGATTTCGAGCATCGTCAACTGCTGGCCTGCATGATTGCCGCCCGTTCGGTCTGTGAAGACCTGAGCGGTTTCAAGAATTGTGCGTCCTGCATCGAGGCGCGTCGTTCGCTGTGCGAAAACGAACTGGTCCGCCTGCTTGGCGATCTGCTCTCCTTCATCCTCGATCACTTCAAGACCGAGGAAGAAATCATGCGCGACTCCCTGTTGATCATGGTCGATCGCGATCTATGCGAGGCGCACATGGAGGATCATGCGGCGATTTCGCTGAAAATCCAGCAGATTGTCGCCTCGCTCGACTCGCTCAATACGGTCAATTTATTGCGTGAGCTTGATTGCCTGCTTGGCCAGTGGATTACCAACCATATCACCCTGCACGACATGATGCTGATGCGCTGGGTCGAGCGCGATGACTCGGCGCTTAAAGCCAGCCTGAATCCTTAAACAGCAAGCCGCCACCGGCATGTTGCGGCCGGCGCGGTAAAATCGCGCCTTCAATTTTCCGAAAGCAGCCATGTCTTCCCGTCTGATCTACGGCTTTCATGCCGTGACTGCCAAATTGCGCCACGACCCCGGTTCGGTCAAGGAAATCGTCATCGATGCGACGCGCCACGACGCGCGGGCTCGCGATCTGCTGCAACACGCCGAACTGCAAGGCATCAAGGTGATTGCCGCCGATGGCAAGCGGCTCGACGGCATGGCACCCGGTGCCAAGCACCAGGGCGTACTGGCCCGCATCGAAGGTGGCCGCAAGGTGGCACATCTCGATGACGTGCTCGATACGCTTGATGAGCCGGCATTCCTGCTCGTCCTCGACGGCATCACCGACCCGCGCAATCTCGGCGCCTGCCTGCGGGTGGCCGATGCGGCCGGCGTCCATGCGGTCATTGCGCCCAAGGACCGGGCGGTCGGCCTGACCGACGTGGCCGCCAAGACGGCCTGCGGCGCGGCGGAAACCGTGCCCTACGTGATGGTGACCAATCTGGCACGGACCCTGCGCGAATTGCAGGAACGCGAGATCTGGGTGATCGGTACGGCCGGCGAAGCGGAGAGCGATCTCTACGCCGCCGAATGGCCGAAAGCCACGGCCTGGGTGCTGGGCGCCGAGGGCGAGGGGATGCGCCGACTGACCCGCGAGAACTGCGATCAACTGGTCAAGATTCCGATGCATGGCAGCGTCGAGAGCCTCAACGTCTCGGTCGCCGCCGGCGTTTGCCTGTTCGAAGCCCGCCGTCGCCTGGGTTGATGCCGATGACGCACCGTCGGGCGGTGGCACTGATGGTGCTGGTCACGCTGTTGTGGAGCATCGCCGGCGTGGTGGCCCGCCAGCTCGATACGGCGCGCAGTTTTGAAGTCACCTTCTGGCGCAGTTTTTTTAATGCGCTGACTTTGGCGGTCCTGCTGACCGCTCTGCGCGGACCGGCGATGTGGCTTGGCCTGGCCCGTTCCGGCCCGATGCTTTGGGTTTCCGGCTGTTGCTGGGCCGTGATGTATACCGCCTTCATGCTGGCCATGACCATGACCAGCGTCGCCAACGTGCTGATCACCATGGCGATCGGCCCGCTGGTGACGGCCTTGTTCGCCCGCTTCTTCCTCGGCCAGCACCTGCCGTCCCGGACCTGGTGGGCGATTGCCGTAGCCGGCCTGGGCATCGCCTGGATGTTCGGCGGCGATACCGGGCAGGGCATCTCGCTGGCCGGCACCCTGGTTGCCAGTGCCGTACCGTTCGCTGCCTCGGTCAACTGGACGGTGCTGCAACGGGTCGGCTCGGCCGGCAAGGCCGGGCCGGACATGCTGCCAGCGGTCCTGATCGGCGCCACCCTGTCGGCCTTGGCGACCCTGCCGCTGGCCTGGCCGCTGCGGGCCTCGGCGCACGATCTCGGGCTGCTCGGGCTACTTGGTTCGGTGCAACTGGCCTTGCCCTGCCTGCTCGTGGTGCGTCTGAGCCGCGAATTGCCGGCCCCGGAGATTGCCTTGCTGGCCTTGCTCGAAGTGGTCTTCGGCGTCGCCTGGGCCTGGTTGTGGGCCGGCGAGCAGCCTTCGCCGGAAATGCTGGCCGGTGGCCTGCTGGTGCTCGGCGCACTGGTCGCCAATGAGGCCGCCGCCTTGCGGCGTTAGCGGTCTAGCGCGAACGGGCCAGGTCGAGATCGGCCCGGTTTTTCTCATCCCGGTAGATACTGTTGCTGCCGGGCTGGATACTGGCGAAGCAGGTCAGTTCGACATTGGCCAGCGGCTTGCCCTTGTGCAGCACCTCCACCGCGCAGCGCCCGAAAACGCTGTCGATGGTGGCCAGCAGGTTGCGGGCATAGGGCGTTTCCAGCTTGCCGTCGAGAATCAGGTTGACCAGCAGCACGCCATCCGGGCGCAGCACCCGGCGGGTATCAGCCCAGAATTCCCGGGTCACCAGATGTCCCGGAATCGACGTGTGCGAACTAAAGACATCGACCACGACGGCATCGAAGCGGCGCTCGCTGCTGGCGACGAAACGCCGGGCATCGTCGGCGATGAACTCGCCGCGCGCCGGCTGATGCAGGAATTCACGCTCGGCAATGGTCTTGATCGCCGGATCGATATCGACGTAGGTGTAGTGGTTGAGCGGTTCGCGATGCGACAGCGTGAAGCCGCCGGCGCCCAGGACCAGGATGTCCTTGTCGCGGTAAGCCAGTTCATCGAGCAGGATATGGCGCAGATGCGCGATGTAGCGGGTGTAGTTGGGCGGCTCGCTGTCGTCCAGCAGCGAGGCCAGCGAGTTGTTGACCCAGAAGGCACGCGGATTGCGCTGCGTCGGCAAATCAACCGGCGCGACCTGATAGTCGGCATAGGCCGTGTCGGCGGTGGGCGCATGGTAAAAATTCAGGGCCGCCGCCAGGCCGATCACCAGCCCGACGGAGGCGGTCATCTTCAGGCGCGGTCCGGCCAGCAGCAGGCAACCCGAGGCCAGACCGAGCGCACAGGCAAAGACGGCGGCAGAAACGCCCAGCCATTGCATGACCAGCAGCGACAAGACCAGCGAGCCGAGGAAAGAACCGAGTGTCGACCAGTAGAGCGCCAGTCCGCTGGCTTCGCCGGCGCGTTGATGGCGCATCAGGTTGGTCAGGATCGGTACGGTCTGGCCAAGTAGCCAGGCGAGCGGGCACAGTACGCCGCCGATGAAGAGCAGATAGGCAAGCGGCGCCGGTTGCAGATGAGCGAACAGGGCATCGACCGTGGTGCCGGACAGGCCCAGGCCGGCGAGCCCGGCGGCAATCAGGAAATTGCGCCCGACCACGGCCGTGTAGTTGCCGGCGATGCGGGCGCCGGCGGCATAGCCGAGGGCCAGGGCGAGCAGGAAAAGGCCGATGGTCGGGGCGGTAACGATGATCGAGCTGCCGATGTGCGGCAGCAAACGGCGTAGTGCGATGACCTCGGCGCCGAGTGAGCAGAAGCCTTCGATGAAGACGATGGCGTAGATCAGCCGGGGCGGCATCAAGCCGCCGTCCGATATTTTCGCCAGGCGCTGAAACTGAATACCAGCAGGCCGAGCCAGATCAGCGCGAAGCTGAGCAGGCGGGCATCCTGCATCGGTTCGCCAAAGAGTTTGACGGCGGTGAAGAACTGCAGCGTCGGGTTGATGTACATCAGCATGCCGACGGTGACCAGGGCCAGGCGCTGGGTAGCGGCAGCGAAGGCGATCAGCGGCAAGGCGGTCAGGATGCCGGCGCCGATCAGCAGGCCGGTGGTGGTCGCATCATGGGCGGCGAATACCTGATGGCCATGTTGCGCCTGCCACAGTGCGTAGAGGCCGCAGATCGGCAGCATGGCAAGGGTTTCCAGCCACAGGCCGGACAGCGCATCGACCGGTACCTGCTTGCGGACCAGGCCGTAGGTGCCGAAGGTGGCAGCCAGCAACAGCGAAATCCACGGCAAATTGCCCAAAGTCAGGATTTCGTTGCCGATGGCGGCGACGGCCAGGGCGACCGACAGCCATTCGAGCCGGTTCAGTCTTTCCTTGAGCACAACCATGCCGAGCAGTACATTGACCAGCGGGGTCAGGAAGTAGCCCAGGCTGGAGGCGACCACCTGCTGCTGCAATACCGCCCACAGGAAGATCAACCAGTTGCTGCCGACCAGTAGCGCGGCGAGGGCGAGCATGGCGAACTGGCGCGGCGTTTTGAGGATGGCCAGCACCTTGCCCCAGCCCTGCCTCAGCGTCAGCAGGATGGCGACGAAGAGGCAGGCCCAGACTGCCCGATTGGACAGCACGTCCATCGGCGCGACATGCATCAGCTGGTGGAAAAAGAGCGGGAAGAAGCCCCAGATGCCGTAGGCCAGCAGTCCGTAGCCGACGCCGGTCAGTTGGTTTTTTGGCGCCATTGCCGGATCAGGTTTGGTCGCGCAGGATGTGCAGCGCGGCCGACCGATAGTCCCGGCGATAGAGCACGACCAGGACGATGATGGCGAGGGCGCCGAGGGCTGCCGGATTGAGCAGCCAGCCGGAGGCGGCCAAGCCGAAATAGTAGGCGCGGATGCCACGGTTGAAATCGTCGCCGGCCAGGCTGTTGGTACCGGCCAGTCGCTGGGCGTAGGTGTCGATGCCGGGCTCGCCGCGCTTGCCGAATGGTGCGCCGCCAACCAGGATGGAGAGCAGATTGAACTGGCGCAGCGACCAGGTGAATTTGAAATAGGCAAAGACGAAACAAGCGAGAACCAGCATCAGCTTGATTTCGAGCAACTCCTGGTTGCCGGCGCCGCCGAAAGGCAGGTCGGCGGTGATGCTGACCAGTTTGTCCGAGGCGCCGAGTGCGGCGACGAGGCCGGCGATGATGTAGATCGTGGTGTTGGCGTAGAAGGAAACGCTGGTCACCAGATTGCCGATCAGGGTCGAATCCATCACCCGGTTTTCCCGTTCCAGCATGCGCAACGCCCAGAGCAGGCGATAGGTCTGGCTGGTCCGGATCAGGCCGCCGGCCCCCCAGTGGCTGTGTTCGGAAAACCAGGCATAGCCGGCCCAGCAGGCGAAATAGATGACCAGTGAAACCCAGTCGGTGGCGGAGAGATGGGGAAAGGCGTGCATGGGTGGAGTTTGCCACAAGCCGGCGGTTCGCAACGTCGACTAAGGGGTGTCGGCCAGTTGAATGGTATTGCGACCCAGTGCCTTGGCGCGGTACATCGCCATATCGGCCTGTTTGGCCAGCTCAATTTCATCGTCGCCGTGCTCGGGATAGAGCGCGATGCCGATGCTGGCCGAGATACCGAGAACCTGGCCGGCCAGTTCGAAGGGCTGGCGCAGGGCCAGACACAGTTTTTCGCCAACCAGGCGGGCATTCTTGGCGTTCTCGACGCAGCGCAATAGCACAACGAATTCATCGCCGCCGATCCGGGCAACGGTATCCGATTGGCGGACGCAGTCCTGCATGCGCAATGCCGCTTCCTGCAGCAGTTGATCGCCGACGGCATGGCCGAGGCGGTCGTTGATCGGCTTGAACTTGTCCAGGTCGACAAACATCACCGCCAGCTTGGTCTGGTTGCGGCGCGCATCGGCCAGCGCCTGCTGCAGGCGGTCGGAGAACAGGGCGCGGTTGGGCAGCCGGGTCAGCGGGTCGTGCTGGGCCATCTGGCGCAGCAGTTCCTCGGTCTCGCGGCGGACGCCGATATCGCGCGAAAGGCCGAGCAGGCCGATGACCAGGCCGGTCTCGTCGCGCATCGCGCTGACCGAGATTTCGGTCCACACCGTCGAGCCGTTCTTGCAGGGCTGTTCCAGCTCGGCGCGGAAGGTCGGGGCCGGCTGGCCGGCGCGGATGGCCTGGATGAGGCGACCGATGCCGTCACAGGCAATCGGGATCGACGCCGCAGTCAGCCGTTGCCCGGCCGATTGGTTCATCACTTCGCCGGCGGTGTAGCCGCGGAGTTTTTCGACCGACGGGCTGATATAGGTGAAACGGCCTTCCAGATCGGTCGTCCAGATCACGTCCGAAGCGTTGTCGGCGAGCAGGCGGTGTCGGGTTTCGCTGACCTGCAGCGCCTGGTGGGCGGCTTCGCTGTCGTCCAGCGCCCGGCTCAGGCGACGGTTGATGCGCAGGATGTAGACGATGATGGCACCGACCACCGCCAGCACCGCTAGGGCCGGATAGAGCCAGCCCAGATCGCTTTCCGGGTCGGGCTGGTACAGAAACCCCTGCAGCGAAAAATCGCTCGGCAGCAGGCCCAGTTCGGCGTAGGTGTCGGCGATGTGGCGCCAGCGACCGGGATGCATGTAGCCGATCTCGATCAGGTCGGCGCGCAGCAGGTCGACCATGCGACCGGCTTCGAACTGGTAGAAGGCGCGCGGGTGCCGGTCCGGGTATTGGCTGACGATCAGGTCAATGATTTCCTCCGGATGGTCCATCGCATATTGCCAGCCACGCAGGCTGGCTTGGCGGAAGGCTTTGACCCGTTCCGGATGATTCTTCAGTTCGCTTTCGGTGGTGAACAGGTTGTCGCCATAGAAGTCGATGCCGGCCGAGCGTGGCGTGTAAGTCTGGTAAGAAAACCCGGAGTTTTCGAGGTCGAAAGGTTCCTGGGTGACGTAGGCTGAAATGGCTTCAACCTTGCCGTCGATCAGGTCGCGGGTGTTGAAGCTGTGCTCCAGCAGTTTCAGGCGATTGAGCGGGATCCCTTCCTGCTTGAGGTAGGCCAGCAGTTCGTCGGAGTACTTCTCCAGCATGATCGGCTGATCGAGCAGGTCATGGATGCCCTGGGTGGCGCGATGCTGGCGGGCAATCAGGACCAGCGGCGAATGCTGGAAGATGTTGGCCAGCACGACTACCGGCTGGCCAGCCTTGCGCAACAGCAGCAGACTGCTGTTGCCGACGCCGTACTGGGCCTGGCCGTCGATGACGGCATTGACCGGGTCGTTGCCCGGAGTCGCTTCGACCAGGCTGACCTCCAGTCCGGCCTCGCGATAGAAGCCCTTTTCCCGGGCGGCGTAATAGCCGGCAAACTGGAAGGCATGCGTCCATTTGAGTTGCAGGCTGACCGCCTCCAGTGCCCAAGCGAGCGCCGGCGCGCCGGACAGCACGGCAAGCAGCAGGGCGCAAAGGAAGCGGGATGGGGCGAGGGAACGGATGGCGCAGCTCCAGGGATCGCGGATCAGTTTTGCCATTTTACCCGTCCCGGCGCTTTCAGGCCGTGAAGGAATCCGCGCCGCCTGCCGCCGGCCTAGCGTTGCCGGCTCTTGATCGCCCGAACTTCGAAGCCGACGCTGTCCATGATTTCGCCGCGCCGGTTCTCCAGGGCCAGGCGGTGACGCCCGGGCTGGGGGAGCCAGAACAATCGGCTGTCGGCGCGACCGAGCAACTGCTTGTCGAGGCGCCACTGCCAGCCGGTCTCGGCCGGCGCCGACAGGCGCAGCGCGATGCGTTGCCGGTGGGGTGGAATATCCGGGTCGAGGGCGATGATGCTGCCGTCCGCCGGATAGTCGATGCGGGCCAGGGCGCTGGCCGGCACGGCTCGGATCACCGTCGTTTCGGTGCCGGCGATGAACCATTCGTCGCGGGCGGCTTCGCGCGGCGGCTCGAAGCGGATGTGCTGCCGGAGCAGGCCGGCGGGCGGTGCCGGCGGCTGGCTGGCGAGGCGCGGGCGGCCATGACGGGGATCGCCGCGTTGCAGCCAGTCCATGACTTCGCGCCAGATCGGTGCCGCCCCGGAAACGCCCGATACATCGTGCATCGGGCTGCCCGAGGCATTGCCTACCCAGACGGCGACGGTGTAGCGCTGCGAAT
>DAIMCQ010000201.1:0-7913 GCA_036726285.1 Azonexus sp. | reverse complement strand
CGTCATCACGCCGTCGGGTGAGCGGATGAACATCGGGGCGAGCGATCCAGGCTTCGAAGGCTTCGATGCAGAGCCCGCTATTCGCTTTAAGCGCCGCCGCCTCGTCGACCGTCCCGCAAACGACCGGGAAGTACAGGCTGGCCGCCGGTCGCCCTTGGCCATTGGCGGCCTCCCGCAGGGCGTAGGTCACCTTGGCCTCGTAGTCGGTGGCGTTGAGGCGCAAGTCGAGCTGTTCGCGTTCGAGACTGAAGCGCTTCGACGAGATCAAGACATTGCCCGAAACCCGGTGCGGGTTGTCGTAGATCGCCCCGTTGGCCTGCGCTTCGGCGATGACGCCGAGCCCCAGGAGGATGGAGATGGCAGCCTGCCGGTAGATGTTCATTCCTGATTCCTCGACGCGCCTTCGGCGCTCAACCCGATATCGACCAGCCCTGGCCATTCGCAAACTTGCTTTTGGGCATATTGGGCAATTCCGGGCTGTCGCTCGCCGGCCCGACGAAACTGTGCTTGGCCGCATGCACGACGAAACTACCGGGACATTTGATGGTGACGTTGCCGCCCGACAGCTGGATCGAGGCGCCGCCACTTTCGACGATGGTCGTGTCGCTTCGGGAATTGAGCCGGATGCGGGCATTCGATTTCAGCGTGATGTCCTGCTCGGCCTCCTGGGCCAGCACGCCATCCTGAGCCTGGATCAATATTTTTCCCTTGGCGGCGATGAGCTTGAAGGCGATTTCCTTGCCGCTCTGTTTCAGCTT
Source organism: Azonexus sp. (assembly GCA_036726285.1). Lineage (GTDB taxonomy): Bacteria > Pseudomonadota > Gammaproteobacteria > Burkholderiales > Rhodocyclaceae > Azonexus. Next base: position 7,155 of record DAIMCQ010000201.1, on the reverse strand, counting down.
GTCGGCGACGCCGGCCGTAAAGAGCGAAACCGACTCGGCGACATTGACGATCCAGCGTTTGCCGGTGCTCTGGTTGAGGTCCTGCTGCGCCACCAGATCGAGGTTCTTGCCGGTGTATTGCGTCATCGACTGCGGCGTCGACAGCACGATCCCGGCCGGGCTTCCCAGCGCGATGATGGGCTGCTGCCCGGCCGCATCGGTTGCGCCCGCCGTGCCCTGGGCATCGGTGTTCGTGCCCTTTTCCCAGGCATCGACCGCCTGGCTGAGGCTTCGCTGCGGGGCCGTGTCGGTCTTGTCGGCCTGCTGCTTTTCGGCCAGGTCGGCCAGGGTCTGGGCCAGTTCGCGGGCAGCCTGCAGGCAATCCACCAACTCCTCGCGCGCCAACTGCTTGCCCGAGGCATTGAGCCGGCCGTCGGTGGAGATGAGCAGCCCCTTGGCGGCCCGGATCGCGCCGGCGGCATCGGTCCGCAACTCGAAACCTTCGCCGCGCGGCTCGCCTTTGCCATTGCTTCGGGGGTGGATGAGAAAGCCCTGGTTGAGCTGGGTCTTGGCGTGCTCGGACGAAAGCTTGGCGCGGATCTCGTCCGTGCTGTCGTCGAACAGCAGTTCGTTGTAGCGGCTGCCCTTGTATTCCTTCGATTTGACGCCGGAGAGCGTCTTGTTGGCGGGCAATTGCCCGACGCCCGAGAAGCTCGGCGGGCGGTGGCTGCCGTTGTAGACGACGCCGGTGACGATGGGGCGGTCGATATCGGCTTCGAGGAAATCGATCAGGACTTCCTGGCCGATCCTCGGGATGTACTGGGTGCCCCATTGCGCCCCGGCGCTCGGGTAGGCGACCCGCAGCCAGGTCGAAGAACGGTCGTCGAGATCGGCGCCCCCCTCGGGGTGATCCTGCGGCCGTTGCCAGTGGAACTGGACCTTGATGCGGCCGTGCTCGTCGGTGAAGATTTCCTCGTCCTGGGGACCGACCACCGTGGCGGTGGTGGCACCGGGGGCCGTCGGCTTCTGGTGCCGGGAGAGATGGTAGTCGGGCACGACCGGCACATGCCGGCGCACTGCGCTGAAGGTGTTGCGATAAGGCGGCTGGTTCTGCCGGCTGTCGGCCGGGGCGCCGAGCAAGCCGCCGACGGCGGCCTCTTCTTCGGGCAGCAGGTTGTTGCGGGCTTCGAAGCTCAACCCGGTGACGAGAAACTGGCGGTCTTCCGGATTGTCCTGGTCGTGTACCGGGTGATCCTGAAACTCGAACCAGTTTCCGACTTCCAGGCCGCGCACCGAGCCTTCACCGCGGAAGGCCTTGCTGGCGAGATCCTTGGCCTGCTGGCGCAGGGCTGCGTAGCGCTCGGCCTCGACCGGGTCGCTAGCGTAATAGAGGGTCTGCGGATCGTAATCTTCCAGCGTCGCGGCAAGCTCGCCGCCGCGTTTGCCCGGGTCGATGCGTTGCGCATCCGCCGCCGGGTAAGGGCTGACCGCCTTGTAATCGAAGGAGGTCAGGCTCGACTGGCTGGACTGCAGTTGCCGGGAGCCTTCCCAGTTGTCGATGGCGTCGGCGGTCTCAACCCCGTCGGTACGATGGAAGCGGACGGTTTCGAGGCTCGATTGCGGGTGGCGGTAATCGGCGTCGAACAGGATGAGCGTATGGAGTGGCGTGCCCTGCGCCTCGCCGCTCGTCGCTTGGCTGCCGTCGCGATTGCGGATCGAATGCTCGGCATCGGGCATATGCGTGAAGCGATAGCTGATCCCTTCCTCGGCCAGCAGGCGCTCGATGAAGGCGAGGTCGGATTCCCGGTACTGCAGGCAGTAGCTGCGGGCCGGATAGCTGCGGGTGAGGTGGGATTCGTGTTTGAAGCTGGCGACGAAGACCGGATTGACGGCCAGGTGTTCGTCCAGAATGGTCTGGACGATTTCGATCACACTCTTGTCCTGGAAGACGCGGCTGTTGCGGCGATAGGTCAGTGTCGCCAGCGCCGGTTCGATGGTCAGCCGGTAGCGGGCAAAGCCGCCATCGGCGCCGAGCGCTTCGGAGCGGGTGACGAGGCCGGTCAATAGCCGCTCGCCGCCTGCGGGCAAAAGGAGTGCGATCTCGATCGGCTGGCCTTGCAGGTCCTTCAACTCGATATGGACGTCGGCTGACAGGCAGTCCAGGGTATAGCGGTAACAACGCGACAGGCTTTCCTCGCCCGACACCTGGTGCGGCAGGAGCGTGTCCTCGGCTATGCGGCTGCCTTCGGAGAAGCGCAGCTTGATCAACCGGTCCTGGTGAGAGAAGGGAGAGGCGCCGCTCGACTGCAGGTCGGCCAGGACGTTGCTTACCATGGGCTGTGTCTTCGGAGAACGGAGAGAAGGTCGGCATTATATCGTTTGGCATACTCACGAGTCATGAGTATTTGAGAAATGAACCCGTGCAATGCCGGGTACCACGGCACGTGTCGCTTATTGGCGCTGCTCTGTACGCGGATGCGAATTGCGCTTCAAGCCAATTCGGCCGACCAAGATGGATGGCGTGCTGCCAGTTTATGTTGAAAGCCGCATTGCAATCGGCGAGGTTTGGTCGGGGAAGGTGCTCCTGCCCTGTCGCGGCTTTGGGATCTGATGGTCGGTTGATGGCGTATAATTCATTTTGCATATCAATTCTCGCGGCAGTTCCTTATGTTTCTGGCTCTTCTACAACAACGCATGCGTAAACTGATCAGTCTGTTTTTCAAGAAGGCGACGCCTTCCCTTCCTGCTTCCCGTTTGCAGGAAATACTGGCTTTACCCTGGTGCCAGCATGTTCAGAACATTGCCCAGGCTGATGAAATAGACGAATACGGATGGCTCGCCCTTTCGCCATCGCCGCTCGGTGGGGTCTATCTGCGGCAAGGGTCGGCGCAATATCCCGATGGCCTGACGTTGGTCAATGAGCCGGAGAAGGATCGCGATATCTGGATATTTTTTGTGAAATTCGATGAGGCCGGCCGAGCTTGGGTTGAGGTTCTTTGGCAAATGGGCCGTGACCGTGATCCCGTCGTTGTGCAGCCCTCGGCGAGCGGACCTTACGCCGCGGCTGACCAGCATCTTGAACGCTTGGCTGCCAGCTTTGCCGCACAGGATGCCAGCTGGCGGGCCGCCTGCGTGCGGACGAACGATCTTTCGGAGCAAGCCCGGCGTGCCGCGCCAGATGCCGCACCCTGGCTGATCTGGTGGAGGCAGTGCCAAGAGATGCAGGCCGTGGCGCTGCGACGCGGCTGGCGAGTGACGCCGTTATTGGCGACGGCGCCCGCCACGGAAGCTGAGTTGGCTGCTGTCGAGCAGGCGCATGGTTTGCGAATCCCACCGCAATTGCGCACCCTGTTGGCCGAGGTGGCGGCCGAGGTCGATTTTGGCTGGCGTTGTTCGCGCGATGACGAACCGACCGGCACGCTTTCCAGTCTGTATAGCGGCGGTATTCGCGACACGCTTTGGAGTCTGAGCATGATTCGCGATTATGCCCTGGCGAATTTCGCCGCCTGGCGCACCTACCATGGCGGGGTGGCGGCCTTCCAAAGCAAGCAGTTTGCTTTTGCGCATTTGATCAACGGCGATGCGTTGACCATCGATACCGCTGATCCCGACCCGATGGCGCAAGCGATACGCTATTTCAGCCACGATTCCGACGGGGAGCAGGGCGTGGTGCTTGCTCCCAATCTCTATGCCTTTTACGAAAACTGGTGCGCTCTGGGTTGTGCCGGTAACGAGTGGCACGATTGGTCGACTCTGCGTGATCCGAAAACCGGGTATTTGAATGCCTCCGGTACGGTTGCGACGCACTGGCGTGCATGGCTGCAGCGCGATCCGGATTGGCGCGAACCCGATGAAGCACCGCGCCCGTTGCTGGCGCGCAGTGCTGTTGACCGGGCGTGGCTAGACGCCGCCCGCGAGCAGGATATCCCGGCGCTGGAAAAGGCCTTGGCGCAGGGGGCGAGGGTCGATTGTTGCCCGGACGACTGGCGGGATGAGAATTGCACCGCACTGATCTACGCCGTTCGCAACGACAACCTCGCCATGGTGCAATGGTTGCATGCCCAGGGGGCGAGTCTGTCTACCACCTTGCTGAGCACTTGCGTCGCGGTCAGGCATGCACAGCCGGAGATGCTGCAATGGCTGATTGAGCACGGTGCGCGGGTAGACCGCTGGCGCGATAAGCGCTTCTGTCCATTGCACGAATTGATCAGTTCCGACCGAACGATGGAAGACTATCGAGCGTTGATGGCGTTATTGCTGCAAGCCGGTGCGGACCCCAATGCGGACTGGGATCTCGAATCAGGGACGCAAACGACCCCTTTGATGCGTGTCGGCCCCTGGAGCGCCAAGCGTCTGCTCGCTGCGGGCGCCGATCCGCGGCGCCGCGATGCGAACGGATATACCGCTTTGCATTACGCCGGAGACCACGAACTGATCGCGCTGCTGGTGAAAGCCGGACTCGATCCGAACGACCTGTCGACGCCTGAGGATGATCGGCCGGGGATGACGCCGCTGCAACATGCACTGCGCCGTATCGATGCGGACGGGGCCGTTCCAGCGCTGCTGGCGGCAGGGGCCGATCCGCATCGTAGCGATACGCTTGGGCGCAATGCTTGGTTCTATTGTTTTGACGCGGCCTGTGTCGATTTGCTGATTGACCGGGGCTTCGATGTGAATGCGCAGGACGGCGAGGGCAAGACGGTGCTGCATCATCTCCTGATCTACAGCCGGAGCTTGTCCGATCGCTATCGGGTGACGGTCGAGCGCTTGATTCAACGTGGTTTCAAACTTGACCTCGTCGATCATGAAGGCAATAGCGTGCTGCATCTGATGGCCGGCGAATACGAGAGTGCGCATGATCACGGTTCGCTGGTGTTCCTGCTGGAACAGGGGGCGGACAAGCACCTGCGCAACCATGGCGGTCTGCAGGCATGGCAATGCCTGGGGCGCAAACACAAGACCGCCATCGCCCTCCTCAAGCCCGATTGATTGGGCTGATGGCGCGGCACTAGGTGGGCTTTCCTGCCCTGTCGACCGCTCCACGGTAACCGGCGGCGTTCGGTTGTCGGGCGCAGCCGCAAACAAGCTGCGTGCAGCTGGCCGGTGTTTTGGCGCTAGGGGTAGTCCCGGCTTTTCATCAGCTTCAGTACGCTTGGAATCCTGATGTGTTTGCCATTGACCTCAATCAGGCCATTCTCGGAGAGCTCGTGCAAAACCCTGGAAAAATGTTCCTGGGTGATATTGAGGCGCGAAGCAATAACCCCTTTGCCGATACTGAGTTCAAATTCAAGTTGGTCGGGGGCGTCGGCCAGTTGGGAAATATCCGTCATTAAATAGCTAATGATGCGCTGTCTGGCTGACTGCAACGAATAGGCTTCGACATCCGACATCAGGTCGTGGGTCCGTTTTGCCAGGGCGGAGAGCATTTTCTTGGCAAAATTGTGATCCTGTTCCAATTCGTTGAGGATGGCTGTTTTCGAGACGTGAATCAGCATCGAGTCCTGTAGTGCCTGGGCAAAGACGATGTAGTTCTTGTCCAGAAACATGATGGCTTCGCCAAAACTCTGGCCTTGCTGGACGATTTCGACAATCTTCTCGGTGCCTTGCGATGATGTGAAGGCGAGTTTGATTTGACCAAAAACCAGCAAATGGAAGCCTGTGCAAGGATCTCCTGAGCGAAACAAGACATCGCCCTTTTTCGCTTGAACCAGTCTGGCGCTCCGCGATATCCGTTCTATGTGGCCTATGTCGATATCTGAAAACAGGGGCAAGTTGGCGAGATGGCTTTCCAGACTGATTGGCTTATGGTCGCGCATATTGATCCTGTGCAAATGACAATGCGCCAATCATAGTTTGATGCATGTCAAAAAAGAAGGGTCGGGAGACGAATGCCACACTGTGTCGGAGCGGTGACAAGCGCGTCAAGCGATCAGGCGATCCCTGTCTTTCGGAAAAATTTCGATAAGGTGATTGCCGTCACATGCTCATCATGCGGTGCGATGTGACAATGCGTCACATGAAATCTCTTCGCACCGCTTCGTTTTGGATTGCCGCCGTTGTTTTGCCGGGTGGCGTTCTCTTGCTCACACCGATGGCGGTGCGGGCAATGAAGCGCTTGCATGCGAAATTCACCCGGTCTGCGCTGACCGGGATTTGAGGCAACGAGCCGTCAGACGTATTCGACGCCCGTCGTTTGCAGTCCGACCAGATTGATGTGCTGCTGGTTTAGCGTCAACTGAGCGACGGTGCTTATAAAGTCGGCTTGCGTCATGTTTCCCCCGCTGCCCTGAATGTTTGCAGCAAGCGCCTGGGCGTTTTCCTGGGAGGCCTCGCTGCCGATTACGTTGCGGAATACCAGTTTGGCGAGATCGATGTTGCTATTCGAGCCGGCCAGGTTGCGAATCAGTCCGACATCAATCGCCAATTGGCTGACGTCGTGCATGCTTTTTCCTTGGTCGAACAGGGACAGGATGACACCAATCGCCGTGGGGGCGGAAATCAATGGGTTGGCAATGACGCCGATGAATTCGAGGGTTTTGCCGGTGTTGCCCGTTGCGCTGACGTCGATGGCGATCTTTTTGTCGGCAAATTGCAGACGTTCAATGCTGTTCAGGGTGTCGTCGCCATCGACCCCTCCTTTGACGCTGGGGCTCGATGCGGTCAGGGCGAGAGAATATTGCGCAAAATTGCCCGAGTAACGCGCCGTGTCGATCCCGGCGCCTCCTGACAGCGTGTCGTTGCCTTTTCCTCCGGTCAGCGAGTTGTTGAGCGTGTTGCCGATCAGTGTGTCGTTACCGTTGCCGCCAATCGCATTTTCAATATCGCAATCGTAGGCGATGGCAAGGTTGTCGGTACCGTCATACGTCGGGGTGGGCGGTGGCGAAGACCAGTTGATGCCGGCGGTCGAATCGGATTCGATCGTTATTTTTGAGTACGCGCCGGGTCTCAAGTCGATGGTGCACCCTTTGCTGAAGTTGGCTACCGAAATGGTGTCCGAGCCGCCTGCATCCCATAGTGTTCTAAAGAAGGGGGTATCCGGATCGAACGTATAGGTGTCGTCGCCGGTGCGGTAAGACATGTTTGCCCCATAGAGGTACTGGATGGCGGCGATGTCATACAACATCGGGGTGTCTGGGGAGACATAGTTGGCGGAGTAAGCATAGGAGCCGCTGCCAT
>DAIMCQ010000200.1:686-7923 GCA_036726285.1 Azonexus sp. | reverse complement strand
CCTTCGGTATCCAGGCCTGGCTTAAAGCCAGTTTTGGCGAAGAGTTCCATGATTTCGCCGGTTCGGTCGTCGTGCACGCGATGGGCGGCTGGATTGCCTTGCCAGCCGTACTTCTGCTCGGTGCCCGCTACGGCCGTTATGCCAAGGATGGGCGCATCTCGGCGCACCCGCCTTCGTCGATTCCCTTTTTGGCGCTGGGCGCCTGGATTCTGACGGTCGGATGGTTTGGCTTCAATGTGATGAGCGCCCAGACGCTGGACAAGATTTCTGGTTTGGTTGCCCTGAATTCGCTGATGGCGATGGTGGGAGGCACCATGGTTGCCCTTGTTCTGGGCAAAAACGACCCGGGCTTTGTGCATAACGGCCCCTTGGCCGGCCTGGTGGCAGTTTGCGCCGGCTCCGACCTGATGCACCCGATGGGGGCGCTGGTCGTTGGTGGCGTCGCCGGTGCGCTGTTCGTCGGGATGTTTACATTGACCCAGAACCGCTGGCGAATCGACGACGTGCTTGGTGTCTGGCCGCTGCATGGTTTGTGTGGCGCCTGGGGCGGTATAGCTGCGGGCATCTTCGGTAGCAAGGCACTGGGCGGGGCGGGGGGCGTTGCATTCATGCCGCAGTTGATCATGACCTTATTGGCAATCGCTGTCGCACTGGTGGGTGGCGGCTTGGTGTACGGCGGCTTGAAGGCGCTGTTCGGCTTGCGTCTCGACCAGGAAGAGGAATACGAGGGCGCAGACCTCAGCATCCATAAAATTACCTCCACCCCCGAACGTGAGCCCAATTGGTAAGGTGATAGGAAACAATTAAGTCTGTCGGACCATCAATGTAAGAGAGGCCCGGTGATTGCCGGGCCTCTCTTTTTTGCTTCAGCGGTTCGGCCATTGCGACCAGTCATATGTCTGTCAATGACTGCGCAGGAATTCCTGCAGGCTATCGGCCGGCAGCGGGCGGCTGATCAGGTAGCCCTGCAGTTCGTCGCATTTGAGCAGGGCAAGGAATTTTGCCTGCTCCTCTTCCTCGACCCCCTCGGCGATGACCTTGAGGTCGAGTGCGTGCGCCATAGCGATCATGGTCGACACGATCGTCATGCTGACCGGGCTGGTCGTCATCGTGCCGACGAAGGATTGATCAATTTTCAGCGCGTCGACCGGCAGCCTCGCTAGGTAGCTGAGCGAGGAATAGCCGGTGCCGAAATCGTCGATGGCGATTGCCAGGCCCATTTGCCGGATCGCTGTCAGGCGGGCAATGTTCTGTTCGATGTCGGTGACAATCATGCTCTCGGTGATTTCCAGATCGATGCCAGGAGCGGCGCAGTTGCTAGCCGCGATGGCGTTGCGCACCGATTCGACGAAGTCTTTTTGTTTTAGCTGCAGTGCAGAGACATTGACTGCGATGCGCGGTGCTTCGATCCCGGCGGCACGCCACCGTTGGGCGTCGGCCAACGCTTGGCGGATGGCCCACGAGCCGACTTGCAGGATCAATCTGGTTTCCTCAAGCAATGGAATGAAGGCGCTCGGGGGAACTAGGCCGGATGTTGGATCGTTCCAGCGTATCAGTGCTTCCACGCCAGTGACCTTGCGCGTCACACTGGAAACCTTGGGCTGGTAGTAAAGAACGAATTCATTGCGCTCGAGCGCGGTCCGCAACTTGTTTTCCAAGCTCAGGCCTTGCGCGATCTTGGCGTTCATCTCAGGCTGATAGAACAGATAATGTTCGCCAGACTGTTTGGCTTCTCGCAACGCCACGCCGGCGTTCCCGATCAGCGTATCGGCGTCGTCGCCATCGTCTGGTGAGATGGCGATTCCTGCCGACATCGAAACCATGATTTCGCAGTCGCCAACGACGAGCGGTTTCTCCAGCGCCTGGACGATTGTTTGGTCGAGATCATTCACGACATCGGGGGGGGGGCGTGTATCGCTAAGCAAGCCGAGAAAATGGTCGACTGGAATGCGCGCCAGATTCGATGGTTCCGGCCAGACTAACTGAAGCCGCTGTGCCAATTCTCGCAGCAGATGATCGCCAATCGCTTGTCCGAACGTGTGGTTGATGTTGCGGAAACGATTGAGGTTGTACAACACGACAGTGACATGCTCGCCGGGATTGCGTCTGGCCGCCTCCAAGGCCCGTGTCAGACGCTGGTTGAAGAGGACGCGATTGGGCAAGCCGGTCAAGGCATCGTAGCAAGCGAGATAGGCGAGCAAGTCCTGCTTGCCGATATAAGACAGCGAGAAGGAAACATCGCAGGCTAATTCGCGCAGTAGTTCGATTTCCTCGTCAGTGAAGAAATCCGCCTCGCTGGCGTAGAGGACAATAACGCCTACCGATACTGCTTCGACCACCAGCGGCAAAACGATCATCGAGTGATAGCCGCGGCTCAGCGCCTCCTCCATCCGGTCGCTGGCAATATCGTGGACGGTCAGGTCGTTGATTACGAATAATTCTCTCTGTTCGATTACCCGCACGACTGGCCCCATATTTTTCGAGGACTCACCGCTCAAGGAAACGGATCGTGAGCCTGTTTCGTCATCGATCCCGGCCCAGGCGACGGGCACGACTTCCTGTCTTGCGGCATTGACCTCGCCGATCCATGCCATGCCAAACTTACCCTCCTCGACAGCGATCCGACAGGCTTCACGGAACAATTCCTGACGATCATGGATGCGCACAATCGCCGAGTTGATTCCGCTCAACACCGCATGTACCCGGGTTAGGCGCAAGATCCTCTGTTGTTGTTGGACGCGCTGGAAAAACTGTCCGATCTGGTCACCCAAGGCGTCAAGCATATTTAGCATTTCCAAATCGGCCTGGCGAAGCTCGCGGCAGAAAAACTCGGCGACGCCGGCGATCTTCCCGCTTCGCCTGCCGATCGGTATAGCCGTGCCGGATTGCAGCCCGGCAGCCGCCGCCTGGTTTTTGCGGTGAAATGTTGGGTCGTCCATGAGGTCGGAAACCCACACCATGCCGCCCCCGGCGAGAACTCTGCCCGGCAGGCAGGCATTGTCGGTCGGTAGGGTCAGATGTCGGGTGCTGGCGACGAAGCCCTGGCACTCTTTCTCGGGTTGGCACCAAGCATCGATGCAGTGGACCAACCGGCCATCTTCGCTACAACGCCAGAGTGCCCCGGCGGCAAAGCCAAAATTGCGACAGATCGATGCCAGCATCTGCTGGCTGGCTTCCTCGAAGCTCCCTGCCTCGGCCAGAATGCGTGCGACCGCGTACTGCGCCGCCAATCTGACCTGGGCCTGTTCGCGCTCGACGATTTGTTTTTCCAGTTCGACCGAGTGTTTTTCGATTTTGCGATATAGCGAGCCGTTCTCGTAAATGCGCCCCGTCTGTGCAGCGATGATGCCCAAAGTTCGTTCGTCATCTTCGCTGAAGGCATCAGCCCCGAGTTTGTCGGCCAGGCAAATCCAGCCATAGACGCTGGTCAACGAAACGACCGGGGCGGCAACCAACGATCGGATCTGGGGATATCCGGCCGGGAGGCCCAAGGTCGCCACCTCTCCTTCCGCCAAGGCGATGCGAAGGCACTTCCTTTCGGCAACGACAGCGCCTAGCAGGCCCTCGTCAAGACGAAACTGGCCCAGGCAATCGAGCATCTCAGCCGTCAACCCGCTGGTGCTGACGAAGGCCAACTCCTGATCCTCCGTGTTGCGGACGACAATACTTGTGTAGCGTGCGCCCAGCAGCAAGCGGGCGCTTTTGCAAACCTCATCGAGTAGGCGCGCGGCGTCGCGTTGCGAACCCAGTTGCAGGTTGAGTTCGATGAGCGCCTCCAGTTTCTTGTTTGCCCCCTGGAGTTCGCTCACCTTTTCCGAAAGCTTGTCGGTCATCAGTCGCAAGTGCTGATGCTCGAACGACGGCAGCGGCGGAGGCGGCACCATGCCCTCCTGTGCGTCGGTGCGGGCGGTGGAGGCAAGAACCCGTTCGATCACCGCGATGATCTGTTCGGGTTCATAGGGTTTAGTCAAAATTTCGGTCACGCCGCAGGCTTGCGCCAACTGCTGGGCCTCGAGTTCCAGATAGTAGGCGGTAAAGAAGATTACGGGGATGTGGCCGATTTGGAGGTCGGCGCGCAAATGCCGGACAAATTCATAGCCATCCATGACCGGCATGAGAATGTCGCAAATTACCAGGTCGGGCTGTTCGTTTCGTACCAACTCGAGCGCTTCGGCACCGTTGCTGGCTTCGACCAACTCGTGTCCGAAGGCATGCAGCAGGGTTACGAGCAACTCGCGGTTAACCGCCAGATCATCGATTATGGCGATTTTTGCCATGGACAAATATTCCCTTTGCTCAGCCGCCGTTGCTCAATGCTGCACGCGTAACGAGGCTGGTAAGTGCCGCTCCATTTGGGCGACGAAATTCTCTGGTTCGATGGGCTTGGAGTGGTAGTCGTCGAAGCCGGCAGCGAGTACCGTTTCGCGGTCGCCAACCATCGAGAACGCCGTCACCGCGATCACCGGAATGTGTTGCAGCGCGGGGGCTTCCTTAAGTTGCCGTAGCACTTCGTAGCCATTGAGGTTGGGCATTTGGAGGTCGCAGATAACCATATCCGGCAGTTCTTTATGTAAAACGGCCAGTGCCTCGACGCCGTCAGTGGCTGTCAGGACCAAGTAGCCGCTTGCCTCAAGCAGGTAACGCATCAGTTCGAGACTGGCGGGGTGGTCCTCGGCGATCAGGATTCGCGCGGCCATAGATCAGGACTCCGTCAATATCAGGGTAAAGGTGCTGCCCTTGCCGAATTCGCTCTGACAATGAATTTCGCCGCCCAGCAAGGAGGCCAGCTTGCGACTCAGGTGGAGTCCTAGGCCTGTCCCCTCGACTCCCTGGCGGCGCGATGCCTGCCCCTGGATGAAGGCTTCGAACAGGGTGTTCATCTCCTCCGCGCGGATGCCTGGACCGGTATCGGCGATGCTGATGCGCATTTGGCGCCGGCCATCCTTCTCGGCAACCAACAGGTTGAGGTGAACGCTGCCACTTTCGGTGAATTTGATGGCGTTGTTGGTCAGGTTGATGACGATCTGGCTCAGTGAGCGGCGATCTGTACGAAAAACCAAGCCGTCTGGTGGCGTATCGACGCGCAAGACCAAGCCTTTGGCTTCAGCCTGCGGCAGGAGTGAAGTGGCGATCTCGCGGACGAGGCTAGCGCATTCGGTCGGCTCCCGGCTGAGTTCGACTTTGCCGGCCTCGATTTTGGCCAGATTGAGGAGATCGTTGATCAGGGACAGCAGATGGCGGGCATTGCCACGCACCAGGTTGAGCTGGCGTTCCTGCTCGTCGTTCAGCGGGCCGGGCAGTTTCATTAGCAAGGTGCCAGTGAAGCCGATAACGGCATTGAGTGGCGTCCGCAACTCGTGACTCATGCTGGCCAGAAAGCGATCCTTGGCCAGATTCGCGTTTTCCAGTTCAATATTTTTTTCCTGCAAGGTCCGTTCGAAGCGCTTGCGTTCGGTAATGTCGCGGATGGCGGCCGAAACAAGCCGCCCCTCCTCCGTTTCCAGCGGACTCAGGCTGATCTCGACCGGAAATTCGCTGCCGTCCTGACGCCGGCCATAAAGATCGAACCCCGCACCCATCGGCCGGACCCGCGGGTCGGCAAAGAAGCGGTCGCGATGTTCCGGGTGTTTGTCGCGGAAACGGGCCGGTAGCAACAATTCAATTTTTTCTCCCAGCATGTCTGTTCGGGCGTAGCCGAAAAGCTTTTCAGTCTGCGAATTAACCAGGACGATGGAGCCCTCGTTGTTGGTGATCACGATAGCGTCCGGTGCCGATTCGAGCAGCCCCCTGAACTTGAGTTCTGCCCGTTTGCGGTCGCTGATGTCGCGAATGGCGCTCATCACCAGCGGCGTTTCCTCGGTAGTAAGCGGACTCAGGCTGATTTCGACGGGAAATTCGGAACCGTTCTTGCGCAAACCGAAAAGTTCGAGACCGACGCCCATCGAACGCTTCCGCGGCTGTGCAAAGTAATGCGAGCGATGCCCAACATGCGAACCGCGGAAACGTTCTGGCAGAAGCAGTTCGACCTGCCTGCCCGGCAGTTCTCCCTGTTCGTAGCCGAACAGCCGCTCGGCCTGACTGTTGGCGACGACTATGTAGCCGGCGGGATTGGCCATGACGATGCCGTCAGGCATCGATTCGAGGAGATCGTGAAATCGCGTCTCCATCAGGCGGATGTCGCGGCGCACCTTGAGGGCGGTGACGTCCTTCTTCGCCAAGATGATGCATTCGATACTGCCGCTGTCGTCGCGTAGCACCTTCCCGGAAATATTGACGTAGATGAGGGCGCCATTTTTGCAACAGCGGGTCCCGTCGAAGGTACCTTGGCCATGTCGCACGATCTCTGCGAGAAAGCCTGCATCCTCTTCGCGGCTGGCCGCTGGAACGATCAATTCGGCCATCGGCGAGCCGATTGCTTCGGCACGGGAATAGCCGAATACGCTTTCTGCTGCTGAATTCCAATCAAGAATCCGGCCAGTAGGCGCAATAACGACCAATGGATCCGGATTTTCCCGCATCCAACGGAGATTGGTATGGCTATCCATGACTTCTCTCTCCGCCTCCGCGTATTAACACGTTCTCCGAACATGCAACATCACCAACTAACAGCCGTCGCTTGAATCATCGACAGTCTATTCAACAGACATGCAGGGGCGTAGCAAAGTTCCGGTTGTCCAAAGAAATGCCGGACTGGCCGTTACACCGAACGGTTCGTCCTTTGCCGACCTTATTTGGGGGCGTGGATACTTGTGATTAAGGGACTGTTCACAGAGGAGAGTGGCTGTTGGGTTGAACAGGATGCCGAAATTGCTGTTAGGTGATGATCCGTGGCAACGAATTGAGTCGATGCTGCATGGCAAGGTCAGCCTTTGCGCATCGGGCGTATTCGGCGCTTCGGGAACGCGTCGCTGGCGTCAGGCGCGTTCCGCGTTGGGAATCGTCGCAATGAGGTGCGCGCCGCAACTGGTCTTATGGCCCTCGAGAGCGACAGGAATGCCGTCGATCAGCCAGGTCGAATCGCCTTCGACGATGACGCAGTTGTTGTGGCCGGGCAGGGGACAGGTGCACGCATCGCCCAGGCGGGCTACGGGAAGGTCCATGATCTTGAGGTGACTGGTGGCGGATACGACCTTGCCGCCGTGACTGGTGGGGTCTCCCAAACGGATGATCTTAGGCAAGACTCGCCTCCGTGGTGCTTGGGCTGGCGGCGGTCGGTCGCATCGCCCCCAACAGCAGG
>DAIMCQ010000200.1:0-676 GCA_036726285.1 Azonexus sp. | reverse complement strand
CCCTGCTGGACCCACAAGGCGGGCTGTTGTTGGTCCGCCGCCAGCAATGCGGCGACGGCCTGTTGCCCGAGATAGCTGGCGTTGCCGATATAGCCGAAAAGCTCGGTCATGAACAATCCTGGCTGGAGATGTTCGCCTTCGACCGCCTGCTGGGTAAGGCTGCGGCTCAGCAGGCTGCGGAAAGGGTGCAGCCGGCTTGCCTCGCCCTGCTGGACCAGTGCGGCCATGGCAATCGGCGCCAAATCCGGCTGGCCGTCGTCGCCAGCCGGGTCGCGTAGCGAGGCATTGACCAGGCCATCATGCAGCCCTTCTTCCAGAGCGTCATCGCCGAGTCCGGCACTCTCGCCCGGCCGATGCAGATAGGCGATGGCCGGGTGGTCGGCCAGAAGCGGGCAGGACAGCGTTTGACCCGGCCGCTCGCCTTTTTCCTTTTCCCAGAAGGGCGTCAGTGGGCCATGCTGGCCGATTTGGCCGGCAATACTGCCGTCCTGGCCAGCCATCAGCTCGGGATGGCCGATCAGGAGCGCCACCGCCGCCTCGCTGGCCGCCCTGAGCTCGGCGGCGTGCGGCAGCTTCAATCCATTGCGTAGTGCGTAGTAGGGCGAATCGATAGCCAATAGGAGCAGACCGGGGGGCGCCTGGGGCGAATCGAAGAGTTCGAAGGCCTGGCTGATCC
>DAIMCQ010000199.1:0-7961 GCA_036726285.1 Azonexus sp. | reverse complement strand
TTCGGCAGGTCGAGGTGGGCGACGAAACGCACGTCCGGCTTGTCGATACCCATGCCGAAGGCGATGGTGGCGCACATGATCAGGCCTTCCTCGCGCAAGAAACGGCGCTGGTTGGCGGCACGCTCCGGCGCCGGCAGGCCGGCGTGGTAAGGCAGCGCCGGGTAGCCCTGGGCCGACAGCCATTCGGCGGTTTCCTCGACCTTCTTGCGCGACAGGCAATAGACGATGCCGGCCTGGCCCTTGCGACCGGCCAGGAAACCGAGCAGCTGCTTCTTGGCGTTGTCCTTCTCGACCACGGTGTAGCGTATGTTGGGGCGGTCGAAGCTGGAGAGGAAGACGCGGGCCTCGGTCAGGCCGAGGCGGGCGAGCATTTCGTTCTGCGTCGCGTTGTCGGCGGTGGCGGTGAGGGCGATGCGCGGGACGTTCGGATAGCGCTGGTGCAGGGTCGACAGCTGCAGGTATTCCGGCCGGAAGTCGTGGCCCCACTGCGAAACGCAGTGCGCTTCGTCGATCGCGAACAGCGCCAGCTTGCCGGCGTCCGACAGGCTGTCCAGCATCGACAGCGTACGGTCGAGCAACAGGCGTTCCGGTGCGATGTAGACGAGGTCGAGATTGCCGCTGAAGATGGCCTGTTCGACGGCCTGGGCTTCGCGCCAGTCGAGCGTCGAGTTCAGGCAGGCGGCCTTGACGCCGAGTTGGGTCAGGGCGTCGACCTGGTCCTGCATCAAGGCAATCAAGGGTGAAACGACGACGGCGCAGCCCGGGCGGAGCAGGGCGGGAATCTGGTAGCAGAGGCTCTTGCCGCCGCCGGTCGGCATCAGGACCAGCGCATCGCCGCCGTTGCCGACATGCTCGATGATCTCGGCCTGGGCGCCGCGGAAGGCCGGGTAGCCGAAGACATCGCGCAGGATGCCGAGGGCGCGTTGGGCGGTGCTCACCGCTTACCGCCGTTCGGTCGGCAGGATGGCTTCGCGACGCAGCGCCTCGCCATCCCAGACCAGGCATTCGCCCTGCGTTTCGTGCCAGTCGGCCAGCACCCAGCGTTCGACATGGATGCCGTCGACGATGTGGTCGTGCGTCGCCGGTTGGTGGGTGTGGCCATGGATGAAGGTGGCGTAGCCGTGTTGACGCAGGAAGTCGTCGGTGGCGCCGGCGTCGAGGTCGGTATAGGGATTGTCCTTGCCGCGCTGGCTGGCTTCGCTGACTTCGCGCATGTGCGCCGCGATGGCCCGGCGTTCGGCGAGGGGCTTGGCGAGCAGGGCGGCCTGCCATTCCGGATTGCGCACCTGGGCGCGGAAGGCCATGTAGGCGGTGTCATCCAGGCAGAGCGCGTCGCCGTGCGAGAGCACGAACTGCCATTCCGCCGTGGACAGGATGTACGGGTCGCTGATCAGCGTCACCCCGGCGGCGGCAGCGAAGCCGGGGCCGAGCAGGAAGTCGCGGTTGCCGTGCAGCAGGCTGATGCGGACACCGGCTTCGCTGGCTGCGCGCAGTGCCGCCACGATCTCGGCATGGTCCGGCGAGTCGATGTCGTCATCGCCGATCCAGGCTTCGAACAGGTCGCCGAGGATGAACAGCTCCGTCGCCTGGCGGGCGCGCCCGGCCAGGAACTGGAGAAACAAACAAGTCGCCCCGGGGGACCGGGGCGACAGGTGCAAGTCGGAAATGAAGAGGATCAAACGATCTCGGCCTTCTCGATGATCACGTCTTCCTTCGGCACGTCCTGGTGGAAACCCTTGTTGCCGGTGGCGACGGCGCGGATCTTGTCGACCACGTCCAGGCCTTCGACCACTTCACCGAACACGCAGTAGCCCCAGCCCTGGCCGGACGGTGCCTTGAAGTCGAGGAAGTCGTTGTCGACGGTGTTGATGAAGAACTGGGCAGTGGCCGAGTGCGGGTCGTTGGTACGGGCCATGGCGATGCTGCCGCGCTTGTTCTTGAGGCCGTTGGCGGCCTCGTTCTCGATCGGTGCCTGGCATTCCTTCTGGTTCATGCCCGGTTCCATGCCGCCGCCCTGGATCATGAAGTTCTTGATCACGCGGTGGAAGATGGTGCCGTTGTAGTGGCCGGCCTCAACGTAGGAAATGAAATTGGCAACCGTCTTTGGGGCCTTCTCGGCGTCGAGTTGGAGGGTGATGGCACCGTGGTTGGTGGTCAGTTTGACTTGGCTCATGTTGAGTGTCCTTATTTTTCGGAAATGATTTTTACGCTCTGGATGACGACCGGGGTCGTCGGAACGTCTTGGTAATAGCCAGCGTTGCCGGTTGGCACCTTGGCGATCTTGTCGACGACGTCCATGCCCTGGGTGACCTTGCCGAAAACGGTATAGCCCCAGCCGCGCGGATCGGCGCTTGTGCGGTGATTGAGGAAGTCGTTGTCCTTCAGGTTGATGAAGAACTGGACGCGAGCCGACTGCGGGTCCTGGGTGCGCGCCATGGCCACCGTGCCGCGCTCGTTGGGCAGGCCGTTCGGACTTTCGTTGGGCAGTGCCGGGGTCAGGACTTTCATTTCTTCCATCGCCTTGTTGAAACCGCCGCCCTGGATCATGAAGCCGTTGATCACGCGGTGGAAAATGGTGGCCTCGTAAAAGCCGTGCTTGGCGTTGTAGAGGAACATCTCGACCGTTTTCGGGGCTTTTTCCGGATACAGTTCAAGCGTGATCTTGCCCAGATTGGTCGTCACTTCGACGGCCGGCGTGGCCCAGACGGCGAGCGAGGCGAGCAGGCCGGCGGCGAGCGCGGAAACTTGTTTCAACATCAGGCACTTCCTTCGTAAATGATTTTCCACTTGCCGTCTTCGCGCAGCCAGTATTGACGCTTTTTCATCTGGTTGTTCAGATTGTTGCTGCGATAGTCCTGGTCGAACGTGACGACGACGACTTCTTCCTTGCCGGGGTTGCGGAAGACGGACAAGTTGTCGAGCTTGACCTTGATCCACTCCTTGCCGGCGTTGACCTGCTTTTTCTGGGCGACGAACTGGTCGTATCCCTGGTCGGCCGACTTGAAACGCTTCGAGTAGTGCTTCAGATAGCGGTCGGTGTCGCGGCTTTCCCAGTCGGTGCGCCAGGCATCGATGGTCTTGTTCAACTCGTTGCGTTCCTTGGCCCAGTCATCGAGCGACAGCCATTCGACCGAGTTGCTGATGATCACCGGGGTCAGGCCGACCTGCAGGTTCTTGGCGATCGCGTCGAGATCCTGGTTGGTCAGCACGACACATCCGTCGGAAGCGCGCGGCGGGCGGGCAAAAGTATTGGACGGCGTGCCATGCAGCCAGATACCGCTGCCGTTACGTCCCTGGCGCTTGTCCCATTCGTTCGGGTAGCTGATCGGGAAAGCGCCGCTGCCGTAGAGATCGGCCAGCTTCTGCTTGGGCAGGTTGGCGGTGACGTGATAGACGCCGATCGGCGTCTTCTTGTCGCCTTCGGCGGCTTTCTCGGCACCGAGCTTGCCCTGGGTGATGTAGTAGTCGGCGACGAAGCGCGGCCGGCCGCCATTGCTCAGGTCGTTCTCATAAACGTACAGGCGCGAGCGCTTGGTGTCGACAACGATGGCGTAACGCTGGTCGGCCGGCATCTGCAGCAGGTAGCGCGGCACGAAGTTGGACTGCGGCTTTTCCGAATAGGCCTTCAGACGGACGATGGCCTCGGCGCGCAGATCGGCTACCTTGTCGGCCGGGGCGCCGCTCAGTGCGCCGAAGGTCTGGATCTGCTGCGTGCGGGCAAGCAGCAGGTCGCCGCGGATCAGATGGGCGAGGCGGTAGTTCGGATGTTGGCGAAGCAGTGAGTCGATCAACTCCAGCGCATGGTTCAGCCGATTCGCTTCGATTTCCTTGAAAACCTTGGCCAGTTGCGCCTCTGGTCCGGAGTCGGAAACGGTGATCGGCGAGCGATTGGGCGTTGCTGCGGCTGCGGTCGTGCCGATCACCGCCGCAGCGGCGAGCGGAGGGGCGGCCCGTTTGGCCAGCACTTTGGCTGGCGTAGTCCTGGCCGACACCTTCTTGCTCGGTTTTTCGGCTTTGTGCGTGGCGCTGGCGGTTGATTTTTGCGTCTTGGCGGGTTTGGCCAGCGCATTGCCAGCCAGGCAACCTACCAATCCGATGAGGATTAACTTACCACCCAGCATCAACGGGAATTTTCTTCCTTGATCAGCCATTTGCTACCCGAGCGGACGAAGACAAGTGTCTTGGTCGTCGAGCTGGTCAGGCCGGGGGCCTTGTAGTGCTGGCGGAACTTGGCCGTGGCTTTGTCGCCATTCACCGAAATCTGCGGTTCGTCATAGCTGACTGATATCTTGCCCGGCTTGCCGGCGATACGGTCTTCGCGCTCAGCTTCCCAGGCCTTGCGCGCCATGCCCTTCGGCGTATTGAAATCGCTGGCGTAGGCCGCCAGGTAGCCCCTGACGTCCTTGCGCGACCAGGCATTGGCCCAGGCGGCGATGGCCTTGTTGACTTCATCCTGGCCGGCCGAGCTGGCGACCGGTGCCGGGGCAGGCGTGGCGGCCGGCGTCGGAGCGGCCGCAACCGGTGGCTTGCTTTCGACCGGGCGGCTCGGTGTGGTCGAGGCAGCCCCCTGGGTCGTCGCGACGACACTGGCGGTCGGCGGCGTGGCGGGCTTGACGGCGGCCGGTGCCGGTGCGGCGACAACGGCCGGTGCCGGGGTCGGCTTGACGTTGCCCTTACCGGAGGTGGTGATCAGGTCGCGAATCAAAGCCAGCTTGTTTTGCGTCGTCGAATTCGAGTTGTCGAGTTGCAGCGCCTTGTCGTAGGCCTGGCTGGCCAGCTTGGCGTAAATGTCGCCGAGGTTTTCGTAGGCGATGGCGTAGGACGGGTGAGTCCTTATTGCCATTTCCAGCGCGGTGCGGGCCTTGTCATACTGTTTTTGCTGGGCGTAGAGCACGGCCAGGTTGTTATAGGGTTCCGGCAGCTCCGGGTAATCCTCAGTCAGCTTGGTGAAGACGGCAATCGCGTCGGCCGGCTTGTTCATCTCCGTGAAAATCAACCCCTTGAGGAAGCGGCCCTGAGCGTCCTTCGGCTTGCTGCTCAGGTAGGCGTCGACCTTTTCCATGGCCTGCGGGAACTGGCCTTGTTTGATCAGGCGCTGGACTTCCGGCAGATTGTCGGCAAAAGCCGGGGCGGCAAAGCCGATGGCCAGGCCAATCGCCAGTGCGCGCAGCGTTTTCAGCTGTTTGGAACGGGGTTGGAGCAGGGAGGAGGTGGTCATCGCTATGCTATAATTTTCGGAGTTTGACAATCCTTCGATTCTATCAAAAAGCGCCGTCCTCCCATAGTTTTAAGCTGGATTGGCTGCCGAGAATTCAACTCCCGATGCTCAAAATCTATAATTCCCTGAAGCGGGAAAAACAGCCCTTTACGCCGATCGAGGCCAATAAGGTTCGCATGTATGTTTGCGGGATGACCGTCTACGATTATTGCCATCTCGGGCATGCCCGGGTGATGGTCGTTTTCGACATGGTGTACCGCTGGCTGAAGGCGTCGGGTTACGACGTCACTTACGTTCGCAATATCACCGATATCGACGACAAGATCATCCGGCGTGCTGCCGAAAATGGCGAAACCATCCTGCAGCTGACCGATCGCTTTATTGCCTACATGCACGAAGATGCCGATGCGCTGGGCGTGTTGCGCCCGGACCATGAGCCGCGCGCCACCGAGTATGTGCCGCAAATGCAGGAAATCATCGGCAAGCTGGAGGCTAATGGCCTGGCTTATCTGGCGGACGATGGCGACGTCAACTACGCCGTGCGCAAGTTCGATGGTTACGGCAAACTGTCCGGCAAGTCGCTTGACGATTTGCGTGCCGGCGAGCGGGTTGAAGTCGATTCCGCCAAGCAGGACCCGCTTGATTTTGTACTCTGGAAACATGCCAAGCCGGGTGAGCCGGCCTGGTCGTCGCCCTGGGGTGAAGGGCGTCCTGGGTGGCACATCGAGTGTTCGGCCATGAGTTCGAGCATTCTCGGCCAGCATTTCGATATTCATGGTGGCGGCCAGGATCTGCAGTTTCCACATCACGAAAACGAAATCGCCCAGTCGGAAGGGGCGAATTGCTGCACCTACGTCAATTACTGGATGCATAACGGCTTCGTCCGGGTCGATAACGAGAAGATGTCCAAGTCCCTGGGCAATTTCTTCACGATCCGCGAAGTGCTGCAGCAGTACGATGCCGAGGTGGTGCGTTTCTTTATTCTGCGCGCCCACTACCGCAGTCCGTTGAATTATTCGGATGCGCACCTCGACGATGCGCGGCGCAGTCTCGATGGTCTGTATTTTGCGCTGCGCGATGTGCCGCCCGTGCAGGTTGTGATCGACTGGGGTAGCGACTTTGCCGCGCGCTTTGCTGCGGCGCTCAATGAAGACTTCGATTCGCACGGGGCGATTGCCGTGTTGTTCGAACTCGCGAGCGAGGTCAATCGGCAGCGCAGCGCCGAGTTGGCTGGCTTGCTCAAGGCCTTGGGGGGCGTGATCGGTTTGCT
The DNA here is from genome assembly GCA_036726285.1 of Azonexus sp. Classification (GTDB taxonomy): domain Bacteria; phylum Pseudomonadota; class Gammaproteobacteria; order Burkholderiales; family Rhodocyclaceae; genus Azonexus. Next base: position 1,473 of record DAIMCQ010000199.1, on the reverse strand, counting down.
CGAGCGTGAGCCGATGGCTTACTTGCGTGGTGGCGCCAAGGCTGACGGTCTGGGTGAGGCGGCGATCGAGGCTATGATTGCCGACCGTGCCGCCGCCAAGAAGGCGCGCAACTTTGCCGAGGCAGACCGGATTCGTGACGAGCTTAAGGCGGCCGGTATCGTGCTCGACGACAGTGCGCAGGGGACCAGTTGGCGTCGCGCTTGATGCGAATGACCGAATGTAGAAAAGCCCCGTAATCGGGGCTTTTTTTATGGATTGGCGGTGATGTCTATTTAAGGATTTTGCCGCCGGGGCCGACGACGGTGAGTTCGACAAAGCGCGAGCCTTGGTGGCTGCCATTGTTGTAGGTGATGCGGTAGCCGCCGAAGTCAACGCCGCTCATGCTTTCCAGTGTCGCGACCAGTTTGTCGCGGCTGAGGTCCTTGCCGGCCCGGCGAAGGCCTTCAACCATGGTGCGTGCCATCAGGTAGGCTTCCAGGCCATAGTAGGAGTAGGCCCCGGGCTTTGCTGCAACGCGCTGGTAGTCGCGAACAACCGGGACGACATCGTTCCATGGGTAGGGAACGACTTGGGATATGCCGATGCCGCGTGCATCGGTGCCGAGTTCCTTAACCAATTGTTCGGTTCCAACCGGGGACAAGGTCATGAACATGGGGTTCTGACCGGCTTTCTTCATGGCTTTGACAAAAGCCGCAGTGGGCTTGTAGAGCGTGACCATGATGACTGCCTGCGGATTGGCTTTGGCGATTGGGCTGAGTGCCTTGCTGACATCGACGGTATTTCGTTCGATGCTGCCGACGGCGGTCGGGGCGAGGTTGTGTTTCTTCAGTGCGGCGGTGACGCCGTCCAGCCCCGATTTGCCAAAGCCGTCGTTTTGATAAAGAACGGCGACGCTTTTCAAGCCGAGTGACACCAGTTGGTTGACGATGGCCTCGGTCTCGTCCGCGTAGCTGGCGCGGACGTTGAACATATAGCGCGAGTTCGGGTTGCTGCTGATTGGTTCGCGTAACGTCGAGGCGCCGGAAATGGTGCCAACCAGTGGTACCTTGGCTGGTCCGAAGACGCTGTTCATTGCTTCGGTCGTCGGGCTGGAGCCGTAATAGGCGAGTAGTGCGAAGGCGCGTTTCTCGTTGAGCAGGGTCTTGGTGTTGGCGATTGTCTTGTCGGTTTCGTAGCCATCGTCAATTGCCACCAGGTCGAGCTTTCGACCGTTGACGCCGCCGGCTTTGTTGACCTGGTCGAAATACGCCTGGATGGTCTGTCGCATGTCGATGCCATAGGCGCCGTTGGGGCCGGTGAGCGGAACCGACATGCCGAGCGTGATGCTGCTGTCGGTCAGGCCGGGGTCGGCGCCCCAGCTCAATGCAGAAAATGCAATGGCACTGGCGGCGGCCAGTTGCTTCAGGACGCGCATTTTAGTCTCTCTCTAGTAATAAATTTTCCGCTTCTAACAGTCGGGACTTGGCGGGTGA
>DAIMCQ010000198.1:0-7982 GCA_036726285.1 Azonexus sp. | reverse complement strand
CTCCGCCGCCAGCGCCTGGCCGGTCAAGGACAGATCATCGACGATGAGCAGCGTGGCACCGGCCAGTTGCGGCAATTCGACGACCGGCGAGTGAGCCTCGACGACATCGAAGGCGACCGAAAAGTGGAATTCGCTGCCCTGGCCAAGCACGCTGTTCACCCAGATCTTCCCGCCCATCAAGGCAACCAGCTTGCTGCAGATGGTCAGGCCAAGACCGCTACCGCCAAAGCGCCGCGACACCGTCGAATCGGCTTGCGAAAACGCCTCGAATATACTGCTTAGCTTGTCGGCGGGCACGCCGATTCCGGTATCGCCGACCGTGAAATGCAGCCAGTCGGCTGCGCCGGGGTCTTGCTGCCGCCCAATGCGCAAGACGACCGCCCCCTTCTCGGTGAATTTGATGGCATTGCCGATTAAATTGGTCAGGACCTGGCGCAGCCGTGCTAGATCGCCGACCACCCAATCGGGCAGATCGGGCGCCAGATCGACCACCAACTCCAGCCCTTTCTGGGCACAACGCAAACCGAGCGGTTTGACGATCTCGCCAAGCAGGGCGGGCAGCGCAAAACTGACTCTTTCCAGCGTCATTTTGCCGGCCTCGATCTTCGAGAAATCGAGAATTTCGTTAATCAGCACCAGCAGTGCATCGGCCGAGCTACGCACCATTTCCAGATACTGCCGAGGTTCGCTGTCGAGCTCGGTTTCCAGGGCCAATTCGGTCATGCCGATAATGCCGTTCATCGGCGTCCGGATTTCGTGGCTCATGTTGGCCAGGAAGTCACTTTTCGCCCGGTTGGCCCCTTCCGCCGCCTCCTTGGCCTGACGCAACTCTTCCGCCGCCAATTTACGGCCGGTAATGTCATGGAACAACCAGAGATGCCCTCGACACTCGTCCGGTTGCGGACTGAACGGAAAAATGAAAATCGGGACGTAATCGAATGCCAGCACACGACCATCGCTCAACGACCACTCGTTCTCCATCGAGGCCTGTCCGCCGGCCAGAATCTGGCGCAAGCGCTCGACAAAAGCATCCGGTTCAAGCAACAGATCGCGACACCCGGCAAACAAATCCAGGCTGGGCTGGCCGACCGCATTGATCGACATCTCTTCCAGACCAAACAGATTGAACAGTGCCTGATTGGCGGTCACCATCAGATGGTTCTCATCCTCCAGCAACACCCCGGCATGCATGCTTTCGAGTAGCGCGGAGAGCCGCGAACTGGTCGAAAGCAGGTATTCCTCATCCTGCTTGCGCAAGGTGATGTCCTGAAAGGCCGCAACCGTCCCGACAAACTGCCCACCCTCGAATAACGGCACCGAGACCACCGAGATCGGGAAGACCCGCCCGTCTTTGGCGGTAAATGCGTCGAAATCCGAGCGAAAGACATGCCGGGCGGCGATCGGGGCATGCATCGGACATTCCTCGTGGCTGACCGGCAAGCCGGATGCCGTCTGAAAATGTATCAACTCGTGCAAATTGCTTCCGATCAACGCCTCGCGATGCCAGCCGAGCAAGCGCTCGGCTTCGGCATTCACGAAGGTGCAGCAGCCCGCGGCATCCGCCGCCAGCACGCCTTCACCCAGCGCATCGGTCAGGCTGGAGAGAAAATGATTTTGCTCCTCGATCCGCTGTTCCTGCGCCAGCAAGCGCAACGAGGCTCGATTCAGTGACTCGATCAAGGCGCTGATTTCACGGTTGCCGCGAAAAACCGGCAATTGCTCGCCACGGCGCGAATCCAGCTCGGCGGCAAACTGGCTGGCCATGGCCAGAACCCGCATTGGCCGGGCAAGGACCAAAAGCAACAGGACAATTGACAGGCTGATGGCGATCAAACTGGCTTTCAAGCTATCGAGCCAGATGTGCTCGCGCATTTCCTGCAATTGCGCCAAGCCGACTTCCATCCTGACCCACACGGCATGACCGGTTGCCGGCAACTTTTCCCAAATCAGCACCTGATGCGGAGAAACCTGATTGCCGGCGGCCAGCGGCAAATCGAATGGCAAGCGCGGCAGGTCGGCAAATATTTGTCCGGCCGGATCCTTGCGTACGCCGACGATGACTTCGCCTTTGGCATCGAGCACATGCAGCGCCCCGACATCGGGATACGAGGCGACCTGACCGAGCAATCGCGGCAGCAGTTCGTCATCACCACCTTGGTTGACGAGAACCTCGGCGACGCTGCGAGCCAGGGCCTGTGTCTGGCTGATCAGCAATTTTTCGGCATTTCCCGACTGCTCGCCAACGGTGTAGGCGCTGTAGGCAATCAGGGTTATGGCAAACAAGACTGCCACCAACCAGACAATCTGATGACTGAAACGAGATGGCAGAAAAACGCGTATGAAAGACATCATTCAGATCATCGGCACTTCTTCATCCTTGAAGCGCCGACGAATCTCCTGCACCTCATCCCACTTGGCCAGCAAGGCTTCGACGCAGAGCGGGTCGAAATGTTTGCCGCGGCCCTCTTCAAGGAACCGGGATGCCTCTTCAAGGGGCCAGGCCTTTTTATAGGGGCGTTCGGAGGTCAGGGCATCAAACACGTCTGCTACCGCAACGATACGGCCGAAAACCGGAATATCGTGCCCCTTGAGGCCATGCGGATAGCCACTACCGTCGAATTTTTCATGGTGGCTGATCGCGATTTCCGCTCCCGCCCGGAGAATATCCGAGCCGCTGTCCTTCAGGAGTTCATAGCCGAGCCGGGAATGCCCCTTCATGACCTCGAACTCTTCCGGCGTCAGTTTTCCCGGCTTGAGCAAGATGTAGTCAGGAATGCCAATCTTGCCGACATCGTGCATGGGAGCCGCTTCAAGGATCAATTTCTGCGCCGCCGAATCAAGCCCCAGGCCACTGGCAATGCTCTGCGAGTAATAGGCCATGCGCTGAATATGCGCCCCGGTTTCCGGATCGCGGAACTCGGCCGCCCGCGACATCCGGAAAATCAATTCCTTTTCCCGCTCACGTATCGCCCGGGTTTGTTCATCGACCAGTACGGCCAAATGCTTGGCTCGATCCGAAAGATATTTCTGTCCGGTACGCAAGGAGAGCATGTTGCGAACGCGCGCCGAAAACTCCACCCTGTCGATTGGCTTGGTCAAGTAATCGTTGGCCCCGCCAAGCAATGCTTCGTAGCGCACGTCGCGCTGGTCGTTCGCCGTGACCATCAGGACAGGCACCTCGTCACGACCATGCAAAGCGCGAAAAGCGCTGATGAATTTAAGGCCATCCATATCCGGCATCATGTAATCGACAATCACCAGATCCGGCACGTGGCTGCGACACCACTCCAAGCCAACCAGGGCATTGTTGAATAACACCGTGTCGCAATCACCCAGCTTGAGGACCAAGGCTTTGATCAGAGTCAGGTTGATGTCACTGTCGTCGATGATCAAGACCTTGTGCATATCGTTCTTTCGAGAGGGCTAAGCGTGTTTTTCGGAGTATATAATGCCCCGCCATGAAACTGCTTTTCGACCTCTTTCCCGTCCTGCTCTTCTTTGTCGCCTTCAAATACTCCGAGAAAAATCCGGAAGTCGCGGCCAGTTGGGTAGGTTCCCTGCTCGGTTCATCGGCCATCGATATCAAGCAAGCCCCCATCCTGCTTGCCACGGTCGTCGTCATCGCCGCGACGATCGCCCAGATCGCCTGGGTCTGGTTTCGTCACGGCAAGGTCGACAAGATGCTCTGGGTCAGCCTGGTCCTCGTCGTATTTTTCGGCAGCCTGACCCTGATATTCCAGGATGAGTCCTTCATCAAATGGAAACCGACCATCCTTTACTGGATCTTTGCCGGCAGCATGAGCTTCGCCGCTCTGGTACTCAAGAAAAATGCCATCAAGGCCATGCTCGGAGAGCAGCTGACCTTGCCCGAACCGGTATGGGCGCGGATCAATCTGGCCTGGGTCGCCTTCTTCGCCTTCATGGGCGTACTGAACCTGGTGATCGCCTTCAATTTCTCGACCGATGTCTGGGTCAATTTCAAACTTTTCGGCGGCATGGGCCTGATGCTGATCTTCGTGTTCGGTCAGGGTATCGTGCTGTCGAAATACGTACAGGAAGACAAGTAATGCTCTACGCCATCATTGGTGAGGACCGCGCCGGTTCGCTCGAACAGCGCCTGGCCGCCCGCCCGGCCCATCTCGAACGCTTGCAGGCCCTGCAGACCGCAGGCCGCCTGATCCTGGCCGGCCCTTGTCCGGCAATCGATTCGCCGGATCCCGGCCCGGCCGGCTTCTCCGGCAGCATCATCGTCGCCGAATTCGACTCCCTGCCCGCCGCCCGGGCCTGGGCCGATGCCGATCCTTATGTCGCCGCCGGCGTCTACGAGAAGGTCAGCGTCAAGCCGTTCAAGAAGGTTCTGCCGGCGTGAGCAACGCCACCATCGAACTGCTGCGCCAACGCCTGGCCGTTCTGCATGCCGACTCGATTGCCATCGAAGATGATTCGCACCTGCATGCCGGTCATGCCGGTGCAAAGGATGGCGGTCATTACCGTCTGACCATCGTAGCCGCCGCCTTTGCGGGCAAAAACACCGTTGCCCGACACCGCCTGGTCTATGATGCTGCGGGTGATCTGATGCACGGAAAAATCCATGCACTAGTCATCCGCGCACTCACCCCCGACGCAGTATAATTTTCCGTTCCCCCTCCACCCAAGGATGAATTACATGCTCAAGCTTTCCCGTCTGGCCGCACTGCTGGTCGCTGGCGCCATCGTTTCCGCTCCGGTATTTGCCGCCGACAAGGGCAAGGCTGTTGCCACGGTCAACGGCCAACCGATTCCGCAAACGGTCTACGATGCCTTTGTTGCAGAACAAAAGGCCCAAGGCGCACCGGACTCGCCGGAACTGCAAAATGCCGTCAAGGAAGAACTGATCCGCCGCGAAATTCTTGCCCAGGAAGCCAAAAAGAAAGGCCTGGACAAGAAAGCCGATATCCAGGGACAAGTTGAACTGGCCAAGCAAGCCGTGCTGATTCGCGCCTATCTCTCCGAATACGTCAAGGCCAACCCGATCAGCGATGCCCAGCTCAAGGCCGAATACGACGGCATCAAGGCCAACCTCGGCACAACCGAATACAAGGCACGCCACGTTCTGGTCGAAAAGGAAGAAGACGCCAAGGCAATTATCGCCAAGCTCGACAAGGGTGAAAAATTCTCCGAACTGGCCAAGCAATCGAAAGACCCCGGTTCCAAGGATAAGGGCGGCGAACTGGGCTGGAGCGCCCCGACCGCCTATGTCAAACCTTTCGGCGAAGCCTTGCTCAAGCTGAAAAAGGGCGAATACACCAAGACTCCGGTCAAGTCCGATTTCGGTTATCACGTGATTCAGCTTGACGACTCGCGCCCGCTGACGCCGCCGCCGTTCGACCAGATCAAACCGCAACTGCAACAACGTGCCGGACAGCAACAAGTCGAAACCCTGGTCAAGGAATTGCGCAACAAGGCCAAGGTTAACTGATACGGCTGATGCCGTGCGACAATGCCCGCCCCTAGGCGGGCATTTTTGTTTGGAGGCGGGGTATGTTCAGCTGGAAAAAACTGTTCGGCAACGACAAGGACGCGGCTCCCCAAGCGCCCGGCAATACGCCCGCCCCCCGCCATCCGCCCAGTGATACGGCTAGCGCATTTCTTCGCCGCGAAGCTGTATTCGACCGCCAGAATCACCTGGCCGGGCATCTGTTCTGTCTGCAACAAGCGTCCTTGCTGGCTGATGCGCCCCGTGACCTGCAACGCCAGATCGACGTGCGACTGCTGACCATCCTGGTCAGCAGCAACGAGGCCTGGAACAATCAACTCGCCTTCATCCCGGTCTGTTCGGCCGTACTCGGCCATGTCATCGTCGATCAATTGCCTAGCAGCAACCTGATTCTTCTCATCCAGCTAAGCGCCGAGGAGCAGGATGGCGAAGCACTGGGCAAACATCTGTTGCGCCTGCGCGAACGGGGAATCGGGATCGGGGTATACCGGCAACCACGGCATCCGCTTTACGGACTAACCGCTTGCTACGCAAATTTCGGCGCCATTGATCTTCCAACTTGCGAAGCAAACGTCGTACGCGAGTTCTCCGCCGCCTTTCGTGCAGCTGACAGTGCGTTTCCCACCTATCTGTTTGCCGGCAACATTGAGACAGCCGACGAACATCGTCTCTGCCAGCAGTGGCACTTCGACTACTTTCAAGGCCCTTTCTCCGGCATTGCTGCGCCTCGCCCGGAGAATACCCAGGCCGATCCACACAAGGTTCAACTACTGCATCTGCTCCGACTGGTTCAGGGCGATGCCGAGAATGCCGAAATCGCCGAGGCGATGAAGCAGGATCCGCTGCTTACTTTCCGTATCCTGCGCTACCTGAACTCGCCGCTGCTCGGCCTCAACCACCGTATCGACTCACTCGGCCAGGCACTGATCATTCTGGGCCGCCAACGCCTGACACGCTGGCTTTCGGTATTGCTGTTCTCGGTTCGCGAACCCAACTTTTCCGACTGGATGCTGGTCGAAAGCGCCCTGACCCGTGGCCGCCTGATGGAAGTACTGGGCGCCGAACTGATGCCCAATCAGCCTCACGACCCGCTCTTCCTGACCGGAATATTCTCCTGCCTCGATCGCCTGTTGCGCCGGCCGATGGCGGAAATTATCGACTCGCTTCCGATTGCCGACGAAATCCGCCAAGCGCTTATCGACAGGCAAGGACCGATCGCTCCATTACTGGCTGTCGCTCAAGCCAGCGAAGCATTCGACGTCGAGCGCATGCGAATTACCGCATTGGCAGCCGGCATCAGCACCGATAGCGTCAACCGCGCCCTGCTCTCGGCGACGGCCTGGGCCAGCGAAGTCACCGAGCACTGGGAATAAGTTCGGCCCCGACTATTGACCGGTAGAACGGATATCCAGCAGTTCGCGCAGTTGGCCCAGGGTCGATTGATCCTTGACCACCGTCTCCAGCCATTTCTCGAGCGGCATCTCGGCCCAGTTGGCGGCGCGCTCCGCCAGAAGAGCAACCGGGCTATGCGGCTCATTTTGTCGAAAATAACGTGCGACTTCCCTTAGCGCCTGAACGGCATCGCTACGATTAATGATCAGTCCGACGGCCACCGGGACTGCGCTATCGTTCGATTGCAAACCGGCTCGGCTCCCTCCCGGTTCGGTGGCGCCCTTGTTGTCGACCGGCTGCACATTACCCCCCAGTCGGGTAAGCAATTTCCCGATCAATTCATCGCAGGCCTGCAAAGCCAGACGCAGTTCCTTGAGGCTTGGTGCATCGTGCCCGAAACGCTCATCGACCCGCTTTTCCAACCGTGCCCCCGCCACCACGGCCTCCTTGATCTGCACCTGCATTTTCTCGTAAAAGCCACGCCCAGAGGTCTGTACCGCCTTGTCGAATATCTCGCCGCTCAACTTGCCGTCGGCTACCGCCTTTTCCTTGGCCGCGGCATCTTTCAGCCCGAGATTGTCGATCGTCCTCGACTCTTCCCACTTGAGCCAGGAATAACCACCGGATGCCCGGTCGGTCAACGGAATCTCGCGAATGACCAGCGGCATCTGCTTATTCAGCCATTCGATCTTGCCCGCACGCTCCTCCAGATCATCCGGATCGAAACTGGGATAACAGAACTCCCAGAATTCGTTCACCAGGCCATCCATCACCTGCAATCCGGTCGCCAAGCCATCAAACCCCTTAAGCCTGGTCATCGCTTCCGTAAACCAGGCAGCTACCTGCATGTCCTTGCTTTGCCGGCAAAGGATTTCCTCGGTCAGCTCACGCACCCTTGGCCATTGCGCCGTCTTCAGCTCGGTCTCCCATTCGCCCTGGGCCAGGCTGGAGGGAGGACAGAATGGCTTTGCGAAGTTCTGGCCCAACAACCCCTGGTACAACTCGTACATGAAGGACATGACCAAGTTCTTCTACCCGCGGCTGACGCGCTACGGCATCAACGCCGTGGCGGGGGCGCTCGTAGCGCCCGCGCGATAAGTATGGGACAGTCGAC